>JACNIU010000328.1 GCA_014382905.1 Desulfobacterales bacterium | reverse complement strand
CAGGAATATATTGAATATTTCGAGGATTGAAATTTGAGTCTGACGCCGAGATTGGCCAAAAGGGGGCGTTTTGCAAAGGTCTCTCATTGTAAATGGGCTTCCTATCGTATCCTCTGTGACTCTGAGAACTCTGTGAGAGATATCTTTTTAATAAAGTGACAAAGCTATACTGAGGAAAGGAAGCGAGTCGTGCCTATTGACATGGGTCAGAAAGAATTTTCACCTGCTTATCTGTTAAGAATCTTTCGCCAGTTTGGATTTACAGATCATGAAATAGATGAGCTGCTGAGATAGGTTCGCTGCATTTGTTGTAATATGCAATCATCAATTTTCAATTCTATGAATCGTCCATCTCTTATCGAAACATATAACAGCAGCCCTGCCCCCCCTTGCTATTCTCCAATAAACATGAAGGCTGAATAACTATATCCTCAAAATCCCCTTAATCCTGTCTAACAAACAAAGAAAGTTAGAAACTTAAGGACGTCCCGCTGTCCAGACGACCTACCTCGATCCCCATGATCATGGACGACCCTTATCATGGCACAGCGTAAGAATTACTGGAGTTGTAGCAAGTTTGCAGACTGGATTCGTGGTACTGTTAAAGGTGGTGCCAAGACCGGCTCTGGTTGGCGTGAATGGGAAGAGAATGCGAAACAAAAGCATCCCATTCGCTACTGGATCGCTGAAGAGGCCCTGGACGTCATTCAAAACGTCATTTGCTGGCCTGTGGATAAAATCTATGATGCGAAATATTACATTAACAATCGATGGGTTACTGAGACTCATGCCCTTACCGCTCACCCCCGTGATATACCGCTTGGTACTTGGTGTGACGTCGGCTACCGCTTTCTTCCTTGTCTTTTTAACGAGCTTGTTGATTTCGTTGAAATAGAACTCGCTTGGCGTCAAATTGACTGCGGTATCAAGGAAGATCGCAGAAAGTATGGTGCGCCATTCTGGGCTACAGGTTGGTTCCGGTGGCGCACCTGGCGTAGCGCCCAAGCAGGCCTAGATCATCTCGAGTGGGCAAGCAAGTTGACTTTTGATGAAGAAGGGATTGCTGCCGACGACCCTAACTACAAGAAGCCGACGCCACAGGCACTTGGAGCAATGGAGATTCGTGAACTGTACAAGTGGTGGACCGAAGTATATCGAAATCGTCCTGACCCACATGAGGCAAGTGGTTGGAGTGCGTGGTGTGATCGCAAGCGTGACAAGACTGGACACAAGTTTTACCTTGATGATGAGACAGAAACTGCGGAAGAAAAAGCTGAAGGCAAACGTATCCTGGATCTACTGCACAAGATTGAAGAAGATTACAAGGCAGAAGAAGAAGCCATGATGATTCGCCTAATTAAAATTCGCGAATCACTGTGGACATAAACGGACCACTACTTCCATAATTTCTCACGTACGAATCTGTGCGGGGGGTGCCGGGCAACCGGCATACCTACCGCGACCCATTAGAGAGACTCGCCGAATAACAGAGACAAACATCAAATGAAGACTTGGAGTTATGGCATAAACAGCCTGTACAGGACCGCGTCCATTGATCAAGAAATTTTGGGACGAGGAACAAGGGCTGATCAAAGATTATAGACATGATCCTGTACCCGAAAGGAGTGCATAAGATGGCAGCCAAAAAGAAGACATTGTATTTGTACGAGGCGTTGGAACTCCGTTCAGAGTATGACGCCAGGATTAAGACATTAAAAGACTGTTTGCCTGAATCAAAGCAGAATAGAGATAGGTTTTCATTTACTCGAGATGATGGGATACGTCGTCCCAGTCCAGATTTTGATGTGGCTTCCGCTCGAAAGGACCTAAGAAAGATAGAAATCAAGCGGCGGAAACTCAACAGTTCTATTCAGCGGGCAAACTTCAACCATTTCATCAACTTTAATGGAGATTCGATTAATCTTAGCGAGGCCTTAGAAATGCGCAAGGCCTTGAATGAACAGATTGGTGAATTTCACAATCAGGTGGTAACTTCATCTTACCAGAAAGTGATTTACAAGGAAGGTCGGGATATTGTTGAAGAGAACGAAATATCTTATGCAGATGCTGTCAAGAATCTCGAACAAGCCAGATTAGCTTTCCGGGAGTTGAACAGAAAACTCAGATTGGCCTCTTTTGAGACATTGGTAGATTTTCAAGATGAATAAGACCCAGTTTCGGAGACAGGGGAGCAAGTGCGAATGCTTTGGTGACAAAGCATAGCCCAGACCATAGCTTCTGAGAGAGCTTATACTTGGGGGGCTGACGACCCATACCGTCCGGAAAAGCACCACACTTTGGAGCAGAAAACAATGCAGCAAGTTGAACAAAAAAGCATCATAGCAGCATGGCTCCGCGTCTCCATTTTTAAATCTCTTTCATCGGTCAACAAAAAAACCCTTCGCGATCTTAGCGTCTTAGCGGTTTACCCAGTTCAATTCCGAAGGACAGCGCAGCGTATTTAACCAGGGTGCCAAAAACAACTGGAAACTTACTTTTTTACCAGCGTCCCCCATTACTCATTACTCACATAAGTACCTGGAGAACATCTTATGCTTATAGAATATATCGATAAGGCCATGAGCAAAGCCGTTTACGACAAGCTTGAAGACGGATCCTTTTCTGGAAAGATTCCCAAATGTCCCGGGGTAATAGCTTTTGGAGCAACGCTTTATCAATGTGAGCAAGAGCTCAAATCCAGTCTTGAAGGCTGGCTCATTGTGAAGATTCGGTACGGGGACAAATTGCCGGTTATGGACAGGATTAACTTGAACAAAAGAATGCCTGCTTTTCAGGGTGAGACTGCTGTGGCTCATGCCTAAATGGAAGCCGTGTAAACGAAGGGAGTTTATCAAAAAACTGAAGAGGATCGGTTTTGAATCCCCTGAACCTGGTGGGAACCATTTCTATATGCGCTACGGGACCTATACCTTCACAGTGCCAAGCAATCAGGAATACTCCGTACCGCAGGTCAAGATGCTTCTGGAAGAAATCGAACAGGGAATAAGGAAAGAAATCCCTTTAGGTGAGTGGGAGCGTCTGTGAAAAAACCTTCATATAGATGGTCTTGAGAAACGCAGTTAAGTAGCAACGTCCCCCATTAAAGCAAAGAGGTAAACAACATGAGCGTACAACTAGAAATACCTGAAGGGGTAACCCAGGCGATCAGATTGCCGGAAGGGAGGATGAAGCGAGAGTTGCTGGTTGAACTGGCCCTCGCCTTGTACTCTCAAGGTTTTTTGTCGTTTGGAAAAGCCCGAGAGTTGGCCGAGATGCCCAAGTATGAATTCGGGCTACTTGTGGGAAAACGGGGTATTCCCCGGCATTATGGTCAAGAAGAGCTTGAGGAAGATATAGCGTATGCCAGTGGTGAGTAATACCTCCCCGATTATGAATTTGGCGATCATCGGAGAGCTTTCCCTTCTGCGAGACCAATTTGGAGAGGTAATGATTCCAGGAGCAGTACTTGAGGAATTGCGAGTGGAAGAGAATCTCCCAGGGTCGCAAAGTGTGCGTGATGCTTTAAAGGCTGGGTGGATTCGAATTGAGGCAGTGAAACAGGATCCGCTTGTTAGAGCTATGGAGCGTGATCTAGATAAGGGTGAGGCTGAGGCAATCGCCCTGACAATGCAGGTAAACGCCGATTGGGTCTTGATGGATGAGCGGGATGGCAGAAAAGCGGCAAAGTCGATGAAATTGAAGGTGGTTGGTGTCCTCGGGATTTTACTTAAGGCACAACGGGAAGGAAGATTGAGGTCTCTCAAACAGGCCATGGACAGCCTTCGGGAAAAAGCTGGTTTTTATGTACGAGCGGATCTTTACAGCGCGATAATACGAGAAGGTGAGGAAGAGAAATAGGAATGGGTTCCTCACGTAAGTTTACAAGTTGACTACCTCCCAATTACAAAGACCCTTAAATATGCGCTTGTTTTATCGCGTGGTCAGGCCCCAATACCAAACAAAGACAAAAATATCTTGAAAATCCTGACAATCCTGTCTAATAACCTAAAAAACTTAAAAACTTAAGGGCGTCCCGCTTCACGCTTCACATGACAGGGCGCGCTGAGCCGGGGAGAGCTGATCAAGAGGGTTCGGGCGTCGCTGCGATTCAACGGATTCAGCCAGGTACCCCAGTTAGAGTGCACCCGACCTGAGCGAAAAAAGAAATTACTCGAATAGTGCCTTGAACACACAAATGTCTCATAGGGCAACGCAGTTAAGTAGCAACGTCCCCCATTACATTAGATATGAGCGCAGTAGCAAAATTTGAAAATTTAAAGGACCTGATTGTTGAGTTGCGCGGCCAAAGTGTTTTGCTCGATAGCGATGTCGCTGAGATTTACAAGGTTGAGACAAAACGAGTCAATGAGGCCGTAAAAAATAATCCTGATAAATTTCCGCATGATTATATGTTTGAGATCAGCGAAAGTGAGTTTGTGGATTTGCGGTCGAAATTTTCGACCACAAAATTTGCAAAGACAAGATCCTTACCGAAAGCCTTTACTGAAAAGGGATTGTACATGATTTCTACGATATTGAAAAGTAAACAGGCTACAGAAGCGACGTTTGCAATCATTGAAACTTTTTCAAAAATCAGACAACTATCAAGAAACATTCAGGAGCTATCAATTGTTCAAGGTAAAGCTGATCAGAAGGCACTTATGCAGAGAAGCGGAGAGATGATTACTGAACTCCTGGATGACGACCTGCAAACAACCGACACAGAAACATCGATAGAACTGAATTTTGCTGTTTTGAAGTTTAAGCACACGATAAAAAAGAAAAATAAATGAGAACTATATGCATTATAACCGGAACCCGCGCCGAATACGGCCTGCTCTATTGGTTGATGAAGGAGATCCAAAGCCAAATAGTGGAATAGTGGCAACGTCCCCTATTGCCTTAAAGGTAACAACGTCCCCTACCGATTCGTAAATGGTAAGAAAAATGGAGATAGGTAACATGAAAGATTATGCAAAAGTTGTAATTGAAAAAAAGGGACTGTCAAGTCTGCAAGAAAGTATTAATATTGGAAAACAGGTGATGGAGCGAAAACTTGTGGCTTACAAAAGGAAAATAGAGAAATTTGAACAAGTCAGGGGAATGGATACCGAAACTTTCATGGTGTCGTTTAATAAAGGTGAGCTTGGTGATAATAAAGAATGGCTAGAATGGGATCATGCTGCAAATGTTGCAAGCCTTTTGAATAGAAAAATACATGATCTTGAAAATCTGACATATGAATATTGAAACCAGCCTGAAAGAAATCAGAATTGCCTGTAAGATTGCCGACTGGTTCAGTATCGAACAACATGTTGATTATGATTTTGACATTTCATTGGGAGTTTTGTTTGCCGAAGGCAGAATAGTCTTTTACAACGGTAATATTCTTGAATTTACCGAATCAATAACTCCTGACAGGTATAGGTATCGATACCAATATATGAAAGGGGACGGCAACCTGATATTTAGATACGACAATATACCTCATCATTCTGAAATTCCGACATTTCCTGATCACAAGCACTATCCGAATAAGGTTGTTGAAAGTGAACCTGTAAATCTGAAAGAAGTTGTTGAAGAGATAATCGAACTTATTATTAGTTGAGAAGAAAGTTCAGAGCATTGGATGATCAAATAACGCAGTTAGATAGCAACGTCCCTTACGCTATAAGAGATATTACCAATTAAAGCAGCAAAAGCACCAACGTCCCCCATTACATTTTCTTAACTTACTTTTGTTACCAACGTCCCCCATTAACCCACTCATTACACACCCGTTCCCTATTACATGGCTACTTCGTTAGGAGGCAAGAAATGGAACCGGACAAAATCGCATCTGAAATAAAGAAGTTGAGTCTTCCGCAAAAGCTGATTCTTGCCCAGGACATCTGGGATTCAATCGCTCTCGAACGAGGCACCCTCCCTATGCCTGAATGGCAAAAAAGTGAACTTGAAAGGAGGTACAGTCAGTACAAACAAGGAAAATTGGAACTTTACGACTGGCGGGAAGTGCATGAGGAGCTTCGGGAAACGTATTGATGCAACTCCGGTATTCGGCCAGAGCCAAAGATGATTTATGCCTTGCCTTCCAATGGTATGAGGCCCAACGGCGTGGATTGGGATTGGAATTTCTCGACTGCGTTGAAGCGGCAATCGAGACAATCCAGCAGATGCCGAAATTGTATGCGGAACACCACTTGCATTTCAGGCGTGCCTTAGTACGACGATTTCCTTTTTCGATCTTTTACACTATCGAAGAAACGGAGATAGTGTTGCAGGCTGTTTTCGATAATAGGCAAGATCCGGCTCGATTGCCATAACGTTTGAATCCAGGGTGCCCAAATACGCATTATGTATCCGCGAAATGCGTCTGCCCCGTTGAACCGGGTACCCTTTCAGCCTGCCCTGTGGAATGCGGAGCCTATTCCTCCGGGGTAGCTCCGGAAGATGGTACATGGGGGTGTTCAACAGGGGTGCCAAAAAAATAAACCATGCCACGCCAGCCCAGATTAGATGCCCCCGGCCTTCTCCAACACGTCATGCCTGCCCCGTGCAATTCCGATAGGACAGCGGAGCGTATTTCACAGGGGCCCGGGGAATAGAACGACGAAAGATCTTCCTCGATGACAAGGACCTTGAATTGACAGAAGTCGGAAGTCTGAAATCAGA
>JACNIU010000211.1 GCA_014382905.1 Desulfobacterales bacterium | reverse complement strand
TTAACGTGCCTCTTGTTAAAAACGGTATCAAGAGAATTATATTATAATCTTGGTGTCTTGGTGCCTTAGTGGCTGAACTATTACGAAATTGGAAATTCGAGGTATTGTTCTCATGTTCCGCCACGTCATAAAATGGCTGCTCTGGTTCATAGTTAGTGTCCTTCTCGTTGTTATACTGGCGGCCACAGGTCTTTTCTTTACACCGAAAATCGTCTCCACCCAATGGTTCAAACATCAGATCGAGACCCATGCGTCAAAAGTACTTCACAGACCCGTAACCCTCAAGGACCTTCAATGGACCTGGCACGGGGGCATTCGAGCTGAAGGCCTCCGGATCGAGGATGACCCTTCCTTTTTTAGGGGCCCCTTGATTTCGGTTGACGACATCGTTCTTACCTTCGATCTTCAGCGACGAACCCATCGCCGCCTTTCGCTTGATTTTCAACTAAAAGGCATTGAGGCCCACCTGATTCGCGGTGCGGACGGCCGCACCAACCTGAAGGCGTGGCTCTCGCAGCTCACATCCGACCAGGGGCCTGCAGCCCCCGCCGATCCTTCCCAAAAGGGAGACTGGCTCAGAATGACCCTCGCTTTGTTAGGCGACATTCAGGTCCGTTTCAGATTGGAGAACGGCGCCATCGAGGTAAATGACCGGGTCCAACGTCGCTCCCTGAAAATCCATGATATCACCCTTCAACTGGATACCCCCTCCCTTATCCGTAAACCGATCACCTTAAACCTGTCTTCCAGGCAGGAGATGGACGGAAAGGCCCTTCCGCCGCTCGAGCTTTCCCTTCACCTGCAGGACCTAATGGATGCCACCCCCGCCCTCAACCTCAAAACCGCATCGGTCCAGATCGAGGGCGCCCTCCCCGGCCTTCGACTGAACGTGAAAGGGGGGCTCTCTAAAATGGGCGTGGAGGCGAAGGCAGCCCTTGATCTTGCTCCCCTCACAGATACGGTCAAGGCCCTTTTTCCGCCTTCCTTTCCCACGCTTTCCGGCCGCGCCGAATTGGCCACGAAGGCCACGCTGAACACAGATGAGAGCATCTCTTTTGACTTCTCCTTTAAGGGCGAGGAACTGACGGTCATGGGCGGCCCCCTCAAGGAAAAACGGCTGGGGCCTTTTTCCGTGAGGGTGTCGCAAACCGGTCGCGCGAAACCGTCTGAGCGGCTTTTGGATGTCACCAGAGGAGAGATCCGGCTTCAGGAAAAGACGCACCTAACCTGGCACGGCCGCGTCAAGGCAGCGGACACATCCGGTCTGGAAACGGATCTGACCATAAATGACGTTTCAGTGGATCTGGGAGAGGTGCAGGGTCTGACAGGTGAATTTATCCCGGCGGGCATTCGGTTTTCCCGGCACCAGAAAACCGGGTTTCAAGGAGTGAAGACCCGGGAAGTCCACCTGAGCGGAACCTTTCCCTCCGGTCCGGCGGGTATGGACTTGAAAGGCTTTAGTCTGCATATCCCGGGGCTGGCCATCGCGTTTTCAAAAAACACCGTGTCTCTGGAAAACCTGTCGATCCGGGTACCTAATGCAAAGGTCCGTCTCAACGACCGATTCCCCACAGAGTTGAATATAAGAGCCGATATAGAGATGAAAAAAGTCCACCTGTCCGGGACCCGATCCGTGAGATTCGATGGGCTGAAGCTCGCTTCCGTCCAGATGACAGCAACGGATCTTGCCCGCTCCGACAAGGCCCTTCTCGGGATAGCAGGCAAGATCTCCCTTCAGGAAACAGGCCGTTTTGAAGGGGTTGACATCTCCTCGACGGCAAAAGCGCCACAGGTCACCCATGCTCTCGACGCCAGCATCCACCTGCCAGCCAGTCCCGGGGCACGGGTGATTTCCGCCCGGGCCTCGGTTTCGGCGCCCTCCTTGCAGTTGGATTCGGTTTCAAAACGGCCCTTAAGAGATGGCATAAACCTTGAGGCCCGGGTAAACGACCTGAATCTCATGAACACGAACCCCCTCATGGTGGACGTGGGAGCGGTCGAGGCCGGTGTCCATTCCGGGGACCTCGTGGATCTTAAAATCAAAGGGGTTGCATCGGCCCTTGGAAAAAAGGATCTCAGGATGGAAGGGCATCTGGGGCTGGATCTTGAGCAGGCCACAGCCCTGATCCCCGCCCATCGAAAACCCGATGGTCGGTTTTCAGGAAGAGTAGAGGCGAATTGGCGCTACCTGGGCCGTCTGCCAACAACCGGGGAGCTGCAAAAGCTCTCAGACAAGAAGCTCCCCCTTGTTCAAAAGATCAGGGCCGTGGACTTCATGAAGAAAATGGATCTTGAGGTCCGGTTAAAGGATGTGGCCATCGATCTCCCCCTGAAACAGGGGGCCGCCTTTTCTGCCCGCGGCATCAACTCGCTAACCCCCTTGACCGTACAGACCTCAAAGGGATTGGACTCCCTGGCCCTTGGGGGAAAATTGACATTCCAGGAGATCTCGGAGCTCCCCTCTCTGGGCAAACAGAACCCACCCCTCGGCGTTACCCTGTCCCTGACGGCAAAACAGCAGGATCTCACCACTGTTGAGGTCACGGAGTCCATGCATGTGGAGCCCTTGCAGATGGATCAAACCCTGCGTCTTTCTTTGAACAAGCTAAACCGGCTGCTTAAAGGGGATGTTGAACCGGGGTTGCAGGAGATCCTGAAGCATCTGGAGGGATCGGTGTCCGGAGGGCTCGAGGTCAACCTTGACCCCCAGTTTGCCAAATCTAAATTTACGCGGGGAATTTCCCTGAAAGGCCCCTTGAAGGCCGGGCTGGAGATCACATTGGCGGGCGGAGAGGCGGTTTCGGTCCAAACCTCTTTGAAGAGTACCGGCATGGATGTGGCCACGGACAAAGGAACCGAGATCAGGGGTCTGAAAAGCGATATCAGGATCGGCAAGGCCTACCGTATCCGATTCGATGAAAAAGAAAAGGGGATGCCCAAGTCGGGATCGAGGCCCCTTTCGCTGCAGGTGCTCAGGCCAAAGGGAGGCCCCCCAGGTTCCGGAACCAGCACTACCCTGACAAAAAGGCTGATGGAAGACCTTCGCGGCCGGCTCAACCGGACGCCTTCCCTATCTTTTCACTGGGCCCGCCTGCAGACCGGCCCTTTTCCCATCGAGATAACCAACTATGAGATGCAACTGCGGCTGGCCGGGTCTTTGCCCGCCATTGATTATTTCCAGTGCGACATCCTCGGAGGAACCCTGCTGGGCGATCTTCGCATTTCCCGGCAGGGCGATCTCTATCTGCTCCAGATGAGCGGGGCGTTTTCAGGCCTGGATGCGCGACAGCTTTTGGCCGGGGGACTCCCTTCAGAAAAGAAGCCGGGAGAAGGCCAGGCTGAAGATACGCAGATGTCCGGCCAGATGTCGCTTCAATCGCCCATTTCCGAGGATTCCCTTGTGGTAACCAACAACCTGAATGCAACCATCCGGTTGACGCACATCGGATCCAGGGCCATGGAAAGGCTCCTTTACGCCATGGACCCCTATGAAAGCAATGAAGCCATGGTCAAACAGCGGGCCCTGCTCAGAAAAGGAACGCCCAGATGGGTGACCGTGGACATTCGATACGGGACACTGTCCCTGACCGGAGAGGTGGACGTAGGCGGCATGAGCATCGGGTTGCCGCCCATTGAACGGTTGAATATAGCAAATCTCCCCATTCACAGAGAACTGGGGAAAATCCTGCACCGGCTGGGTCCCCTGAAGGAAATCTTGAAAGCCCTATCCGCCGACACTATATTAATAGAACCAGGCTCAACGATCCGCTTTGTGGAGGAACGATCATGAAAAAAGTCTGCTTCCTGACGCTCATCCTGATGGTCATGGCCGGATGTACCCTCGCCAAGGTTGAAGTCAATGTGGTGAGCGAGCGTACCGCCCTCGAAAATCAGGTCCTTGGCTCATACAATGCCCTTTCCCAGGACGTGCTGTTAGTGGCTTCGGTGAGGGGCGTGGACCCTTCCGGGAAGATCAAGACACCTCCCAGAAAAAGCCGTGAATACCAGAATGCCGTTGATGCCATCGAGACCCTTGCCTTTCACCAGGATGACGTGGATGCCTTTAAACGCCTGGGTTGGGCTGGTGAGAACAACAAGGGGTTCCTTACCCCTTTTCCCATGAATAAGGAAAAAGTCCCGGACGATCTCCAGCCCTTTGCCGCCCGGTATCAACAGGGGGAATTTGACTCGGTGGTGCAGCAGGTCAACGGGGCCAGGAAGGTCGTCATGATGCGGGTAGTGGAGACAAACGCCGATCTCACCGAAAAAGACCTTCCTGAGATTCACCGGGTGCTTGCCAGGCTCAACAGGGAAAACGCCCTGCCCGGCGAAAAGGTCCAAAAGGAGGACGGATCGTGGACGGTAAAACCGTAAAAACCCAGATCCTCCTTTTCATGCTAACCTTTGCTCTCCTTGCCTGTGCCATGCCCGGGTTCACCAGGCCTTTGTTAGAAGACACGCCCCCTGCTAAGGCCCCCGATTCCGGGCTTTTCTCCAGGAAGGGGAACAAACGGCCCCCAAGGCCTCTGCCAGTGAACAGGCCGGTTCAGATCACCTTTGAAGCAGATCCGGTAATTTATGCGGCCATATCCGGTGACGGCGGCAGGCTGGTTTACACCATGGAAAGCCGCGGGCCTTCTTCTTTGTGGCTCAGGGCCCTGGACCCATCCAGGATGGATCTCCCCAAAAAAGTGGTTGAAGGGCCGGGCAAAATTTCAGCCCCTGCCCTTTCTCGCGATGGCCGCCGGATCGCCTTTGTGGCCACAGGCTATGATGCCAAAGGGGATATCTATTTTATGACGCCGGATGCAGAAAAGGCGTCTCCCAAGCGGCTTACCGGGAGAGAGACCGAAGACGGCGCCCCCTGTTTTTCTCCTGACGGTAACATCCTCTATTTTCATCGGTCCCGTCCCGGCGAAACCCTGCGGCAACTGGCGACCCTCGATCTGCGCCAGGACCTCCCCCGTCCACGGCCCCTTGAAACCGGTGGTGACGCGGCTTTTCCGGCGATCTCCCCGGACGGCCAGAGGTGTGCCTTTGTCTCTGTGCGAGCTGATCCCGGGGGAGATATCTTCGTGATGGATCTGAAAACCGGGCGCGTGGATCCTGTTACCCGGGGACCTGCCCGGGATCTCTATCCCTGCTGGTCCGGGGACGGTCACACCCTTTATTTTTCACGGTTTGGGGTAGACACAAACCGGGACGGAAAGGTCACATTAGATGACAACGCCGTGATCTGCCGCGTCCCTGCCGCCGGTCCAGGCCCTCTCATTTACCCCCTCACCTCGGAGACCTTCTCCGCCTACCAGCCCATTATCACCCCTGCAGGGCTCTCATTTCTTTCCACTCTGAAACGCACCAGCAACCTGTGGTCCCTGCCCCCTGGAGGGCAGATCCCTCCGATGCAGGATGCCAGGAAACAGATGGATCTGGCAGAGACACTGAACTCTCACGTTCCAAGAGACGACAGCCTGACCATCCTGGCCTTTTATAAGGTCCTGGAGGGTTTTTCCGGGGAAGGGTCTTACGGGGGAAAAGCAGCGTACCGGATCGGGCGTTTGTACGAACGGATGGGCCGGACGGAGCAGGCGGGCCAGGCCTATGCACAGGTAGTGCAAACCTTTGAAAACACTTTTCCCGAGGCCTCCCTTGCCCGCATCCGCCTCGAAGGGATACTCACCAGGACCCGGTGGAAGGAAGCCCCCACGGACCTCAAGCGCAGAGATATCTTAGATGAGGCCCTCACCCGCATCGCAACGCTGGCAAAGGCCGACATCCTCCCCGGCACAGACGTGGATTATGCCGGCCTGACGATCATCAGGGCCCGCAGTCTCATGGAACAGGCCCGGTTGCTAACAGACCTGGGCCGAGATCCCCAATCCCTCCTCAAGGCCATCCAGTTGCTGGACAGAGTGGCGGAAACACCCGGAATCCCCGCGTCATTACTGGCAGAGGCCATGTTCGTCAAGGCCCGGTTGAACAGCCGGATCGGCAGGGCCGGCGAGGTGGTCCCGGCCTACCTGAAAATCATCAAGGGCTTTCCCAATACGGAATGGGCCGATCGTTCCGTGGAACAGATCATCGACAAGACCCTGTCGGAGCCGAACAGGGAAACTGGGGAAGACAAGATCCAGGCGCTGGCCCGGCTGGCCCAGACCTACAAGAACGCGGTTCCCAAATTGGCCATGGGCGCCCTCAACCGCATGGGCGACATCTCTTATGAAGCAGGGGAGTGGAAACAGGCCAAGTCCTGGTACCGGCAGGTGGTGAATCAATATTCCCAGGCCGCCGGCCAGACTGCCGGAGAGATTTCCACACAGGCCGCGGCAGCACGGCTGGCCCTGGCAGAGATCCTCTACCGGGAAGAGCTGTTCCGGGAGGCCCTGGATCTTTATGAAGCCGGAATGGCCATGCAGCCCTATGAAGACCATCTGTACCGCCTCACTCGCGCCGCATACATTCAGAAATCCCTTGCTGCCGCGGATTTCCTGTACCACCTGGGCGAGGTGCCCGCGGCACAGAACCTCTATGCAGACCTGATCCGCGAGGACCGCACCCGAGTACAGGCCCACCGCGGGTATATCCGCTGCGCGGCTGCCAGGAAGCAGATGGAGCCCACCCTGACCCTCTACCGAAAACAGTTGGAAAAGGCCCCGAATGATCCTGTAAACCTCTACACCACAGGGCTCTGCTTAACATACCTGGAGGGGAAGGATCCCCTCAATGAGGCCCGTTCCCTTATTCAAAAGGCCATTCAACGGCAGGGGCAGGTGGCCTATTTTCACCAGACCCTGGGGTACATCTTTGAAGTGATGGAGACGGTGTATCACCAACCCGGGTATCTGGAAAAGGCCCTTGAATGCTATCAGAAGGCCTATTTTCTGAACAACGCGGAGTTGGACCCAGAAAACACCGCCGACCTGGCCCTCAACCTCGGAAACATCTCGTTCCTGCTTGGCCAGTATTCAAAGGCCCTTGAGAGCTATTTGGAACGTCTTGAATCGAACACACCATTTGATCACGAAGATACGGAGATCCTTTTTTTCCGCCGTCTGGGCGCCGCCGCCTTCCAGGTTCGGGACCCCGACCGGCCTGTCGAGGCCTATTCCAGGGCCCTCGCGCTCATCGAAAAGCGGATCGATCAGAAACGTGCCTCAGAGATCCTGGGGAAAATCAACACAACCATTTTTGACCGGATTCTGACACCGGCCCTGAAGCGACCCGATGCAGCCAAAAAGGCGGAGGCCCTGGTCCAGCGCCAGAGCGGCATCAATCGAAGGCTTTTTGATTCCACCGGCCGGACCTTCGGCCCCCCGCCCGATCCCCAATGGGCCGTCTACAAAACGGCCATGGAATCGATCATAGCCGACCAGGAAAAGGTCCTTGGAGAAATCGGTCCATTGGTGGTTGAAAAGAAGGAAGAAACCGATCAAACCCTGGGGTTCATGCTTACCAGGGCCAGAGAGGCGCTCAAGTTCCCCGAAGAGATGGTCCAGTTGAAGGCGGAGATGCTTGACCGGCTGGGGCTGGCCTATCAGGAGGCCGGTCAGTGGACCCAGGCCGGGGCTGCATTTGAGCGGGCCTTTCAACTGAACCAGAAACTGGGGCGGTTTCAAAACCTGGCGGCCAACCGGCGCTCAACGGCATACAATGCCTACATGGAGGCCGGCGTCCTGTCCGGGGCGGCCCGGACAAAGATGCTCGAAACAGCGACAAAGGGGTTTCAGGCGGTGGGGCCCCTGGTAGACCGATATGGCGTGGCCACATCGAAAGCAAGTAAGGGCCCATCGGACAGACCGGCCCAGGCAATTTTAGACGTTTCTCTGGATCTGTCTCTGGATAAAACGGCTTCATCCCAGGCCATGTACGGCTTCTCCCCGGAACAGGAAAAGCGGTTGGCCCAGGCGTTTATCTCCCGCATCGAGACCGAGTTAGGGGACCTGGAAAAGGCCCAAAAGGCCATTGAACGGCAAATAGGCCCATACCCGTCAGGCAGGACCATCCCGGATGAGGACCTTTACGGGGTGGCCCTTCTCTCCCACCGGGACGGCCATCTGAAGTACGCCCGAAGGGACCTGAAAAAGGCATTTCAGGGCTTTCTGCGGTCTGCCCGGCTCTCCTTACGTCTCAAAAATCCGGTGAGTGCCGCATTGAACGTGGAGAACATGGCCTGGACCCTGTCCCGGATCCCGGCCCGTGACCCTGATTTCGGAAAAGATCGGGCACACCTGCTGGCCCTGGACCGGGAGGCCACGCGCCTGCTGGAGAGGTTCTCGGACGTTCTGGACCCTCTACTGGTCCCTTCCTATCACAATACAATGGGCGTGCTCATCCTGAAAAACAAACCGGAGCAGGGACAGGGTTATTTGGAAGCGGCAGTTCAAGAGATGGACGGAGTGGAAGCGGCCGGGGCCCATTTTTTCTCGGGTCTCAAATCACTCCAAAAACATAAAGGCCCAAAAGGAAGAAAGGCCCTGGGCCTTGAAGCGGCCCTTCACCTCAACATGGCCTCGGTGGCCGGTCGTCTCAAAGAGCCGGAAACAGCGAAGTCCCATTTGGAAAAGGCCCTTGAAATCTCAAGAAAAGGGTTGCTCCCGCAGTACGAGTGGCGTGCCCTGACAGGTCTGGGCAATCTGAAGGATGCCCTTCCCGTTCTGGAGTCGGTTCCCCTTCTGGAGGCTGGATGCGGAGCTAATGAAATTCTGGATGCCTTTGCCCCCCTGGTGTCTGATTTGATTGCTAAAGGCAAGACAGAGGACGCATTCAACCTCCTCGAGCGGATATCGGAAATGGAGCGTTTTCAACGGTTGACTCCGTTGGCTCTTGGAGGGCTTTCGCCGCCTGAACAACAGTGGCTGCTTCGGGTCCTTCCCAGGCTTCTGATATTAGAGCAACTAAGAGGCGACCTGAAGTCCGCGGACAAGACGGAAAGACCTCACCTTCTTCGACGAATCGATCAGGAGCTGCATCTCTTACAATCTGCCATGGGAGACGATGGTGCGCAGATCCCTGTGTCTGCCCGCCTGACCAAATCCAAAGCCGGTCAGCATCAGGTGCTGATGATGTTGGGATTGGCTCTGAAGGCCCGGCAGTTGGGCGATAAAGCCGTGGAGACGGGCGCTGGGGCCGAAGCCGATGCCTTGAAACAACAATACAGTGAACTGCTAAGGTCGTACCGGAGCATGTGGAAGAAAATGAGGGCCCGGGCGGCTAAAGAGGACAACCCGGGCATTTCTGCGATTTTCGCCCCTGACCCGGTGGAGGCCATTGACCTGATGGAAAGCCTTCCCGGGGGAAGCACCGCTATCCGGCTCTTCAGGAGCAGAGACCCGGGGCAGGCATGGCAGGCCTTTATGGTGACCCCAGAGGAAATTACCGTTCGGAGCCTTGAGAAAGAGGCCCCTTTGCCGATAATGAAACATGGCCCGGCCATACTTATCTTTGAAGATCCATCGTCTCTGCCTTTCCCTGTTACCCCGCCACTGGCCCTGAGCGCCACGCACCTGGTACGATCCATACGAAACCAAAAGCCCTTCAAAAAAAAGACCCTTGCGGTATCCGCCGAATACTCGCTTCCCTCGGCCTTTGAAGTGGTATCGCTCCCTTCCTCCATCCATCAGGCGGATCTCTTAGAGGCCTTGCCGGGGATTCAGGGTCTTCTGCTGGGAGGGCCGGTCTACATGGCAAGCTCCGTGCCCACCAGACCCGGCCAGGTGCCTTTCCAGTACCCGGCCATGGGTCTGGATCAGGGACGAAGCGTGCCGCTGACCAGCCTGTTTGATGAGGTATCCGACGCGTCCCTGGCACTTTTGCCCGGGGCCTCCGTAGAGGACGCCTACCCTCTGGCCCACCTCTTTTCCCTGATGGGGGTTCCCACCCTGATGCTTCCGCGCCAGCCCCTGACCCGTTCCACCTTTGTGGAACCCTTTTTTCGAGCCTATGCGGCCTCCCCTTCCCACGAAGCCCTTCTTACGGCAGGCTCGCAACAGGGAGGCAGAGAAGAATGGATCGGATTTGGTGCCCGGGGCATGACCACGGATGAAGCCTTGTCCCTGGCCAAGAAGCGGTTCAAGAGTTACGTGACAGAAGGGGCAAAAGCCTATAAGAACCAGGAACCTCTCCATGCCCTCATCTTCTTTCAAAAGGCCCTGACGGTGGCGGACCAGGTCCAGGAGTTCGAGCGCTACCTGCCGCAGCTCGAGCAGTATGCCCGGGAAAGCGCCTATGCCGCTGGCCGCTATGAAGAGGCCCAACATCATGCCAGGGCCTTAGTGGAACGGCTCGCCAAGAAAAAGCCGGATTCGAAGGAATATGCCGAAGCCCTGATCAGTCTGGGCCTGGTTCAGGCCCGCATGGAAAGATACGATCGGGCCATAGCCGCCCTGGAAGAAGGGGCCGAGATCATGGCCAGTCTGGAATTGGGCGCCCGGCAGGTGGAAGCCCTGAACGATCTGGGCGTGGTGCTGGAAAACGCAACCGATTATGACCGTGCCCTGGCCCAATTCCAGTCAGCAGCCGCCCTCAGCAAAACCCTGAACAAACAGGAACTCCTGGCTCACCAGCATATGCGCATGGGGCGCATTTACGATCTTCGGTTGAGCCAATATGCCAAGGCCAAGCAGCATTACATGGAGGCCTATAAACTTTATGAAACGCTCGCAGAAAAAGAAAACATGGCCCAGGCCCTTTTGGATACAGGACGATGCAACCGCCTCCTCGGGAATTTCAAGGAAGCCGGCGAGCAGTATAAGAAGGCCTTGGCCCTTTCGGGAATGGGTGAAAAAAACCAGCGGCTCAGGGCAAATATTACCATGGAGCAGGCCAATAATGACTGGTTTCAGGCCCGATATCAGGATGCCTTCAAACACCAGAGAGACGTCTACCAAAAGGCCCGGGAAAACCAGTGGGCCCTTGAACAGGTCAATGCCCTGAACACATCCGGCCTCATCTGGTGGACTCTGGGGGACCACCCTCGGGCCTTGCGCCAGTTGGAGGAGGCGCTGGACCAGGCAAAAACCCTGAAGGCCCGCAAAGACGAAAGGGCCACCACCTTGAACAACATGGGGCTGGTCTACCGCGACATGGGCCAATATGAAAAGGCCCTGAAGGCCCTTGATGAAGCGTTGCGTATCGACAGGGAGATCAACTCCCGGTGGGCCATTGCCTACGACCTGAAAAATCAGGCCCTGACCTACCTGCACATGGGCAAGGCAGAACAAGCCCTGCCGCTCTTTCAGGAAGCACTGACCACGGCCGCCCAGATCGGCAACAGGATCAACCAGGCCAAGATCCTGGCCGGATACGGCGAGGCCCTGGCCGCACTGGGCCGGTTTCCCGAAGCCAATGACGTTTTCAAACAGGCCCTTGATCTCTCCCGCGCCATGGCCCTTCGTGAAACCGAGTGGCGGTCTCTCTACGGGCTCGCTCAATTGAGACTGAAGCAAGGAGATCGGGAAAAGGCCGGGGAACTTCTCTCCCAGGCCGTGGAGGTCATTGAATCCATGAGGGCCGACATCAAGCTGGACCAGCTCAGGGATGGATTCATCTCAAACAAGATGGACGTCTATGAGGCCCTGGTGAGCCTCCTGGTGGACATGGGAAAGACGTCGGAAGCCTTTTATGTGGCGGAACGTTCCAGGGCCAGGAATCTGATTGATCTACTGGGAAACCAGCGCCTCAGCCTGTACGGTGTGGTGAATCAGGAGCTTTATGACAAGGAGAAAACCCTGAGGGCAAGGATCTCTGAGGGGGAGATCCTCCTTGCTCAGGCCCGTGAGAAGGAAGAACGTGCTGTCTATGAGCGGGAGGTAAAACGGGCAAACGACGAATACCGCGATCTCATGCTGGAGATCCAGATGAAGAACCCCGAACTGGGCTCCATCCTGTCGGTCAACCCCCTGACCCTCCCTCAAGTCCAGGAACTTCTTGAACCCGGGGTGGCCATGCTGGCCTATTACGTGGTCCCTGACCAAATCCTCTGCTGGCTCATCACCCGAGAAAACGTGGATCTCTTTCGCACGCCGCTGGGCCGTAAAACCCTTCGGGAAACCATTCTGGACTACCGTAGAGCACTCCAGAACCTGGAGCCCCAGGAATCCCAGTCCAGGCAACTGTACGAATGGCTTGTCTCCCGTTCAGGTGCCAGGTTGGAAGGTGTCAAGGTGCTTGGGATCATTCCCCATGATACGCTTCACCACCTATCTTTTGCCACCCTCTTTAATGGGAAAGACCACCTTGTGGATTCCTTTTCCCTCTTTTCTCTCCCCAGTGCCAGCGTTCTCCGTTATACGCATCAAAGACGGCAGAAAGAGAAAAACCTCAGGGTCCTGGCCGTTGGCAATCCCGATCTGAAGAACCCTGGTCTGGACCTCCCTTTTGCAGAAAAAGAGGTCTCATCCATCGGATGGAACTTTCCGGAAACCACCGTGTTGACCGGAGAAAAGGCCACCGAAGGGTGGGTCGTGCGAAATATCTCGAAATTCGGCATCATCCATCTTGCCTCTCATGGCGAATTCGATCCCATCAACCCGCTTTTTTCCGCCGTGAAGCTGGCCAGGGACGACACGGACGACGGCGATCTGCAGGCGTCCGAGGTGTTTGGCCTGGACATCAAGGCCGGATTAGTGGTGTTGAGTGCGTGCCAGACCGGACTTGGAAAGATCACCGGCGGGGACGATGTGATCGGAATGAACAGGGCCTTTCTCTATGCAGGCACCCACGCCATCATATCGAGCCTCTGGCGGGTGAGCGATATCTCCACAGCCATTTTGGTGAAACAGTTTTACAGAGAATACAAGGCCAAACCATTGGCCGATAGTCTTAGACGCGCCATGCTCCACGTCAAGACCCGCTACCCCCATCCTGGCTACTGGGGGGCTTTCGTGCTGGTGGGAGACTATCAATAAGATTGCAGATTTCGGCCTGTGTCCCATGATTGATGACCTCGTAAAAAGTCAAATTTTGGACGGTTTTGCAAAAAGCGCCAGATACAAGGCGCGCGAATTTTTGGGAATGAGGCCTACTTATCAGTAGGTCGCAGTGACTAAAAATGAAGCGCAACGCCGTAGATGGACTTTTTGCGAAGCCGTCATGCTTTGGGTTTGAAAAATGCGGAGATATGGGTTAGAATGAAAAAACAATGAGGTGGAAGAAGATGAAAAGAAAAATTCTTGTCATGGTGTTGGCAGCCTTTCTCAGCCTTTTCGGTTTTGCCGCCCACGCCGCTGACGCCCTGTGGGTCGCATCCGAAGGGGCCAAACTCAAGGCGGATCACTCGGCATCGTCCGAGACCCTTGCAGCGGTCCCCATGGGTACCAGGGTGACCGTTTTGGAATCGGAAAGCCGCTGGTACCGGGTTCGAACGGCTTCCGGGGGCGAGGGGTGGATCTACCGGGGCAAACTTTCAGATACGGCTCCAGAGAAGGAAACCGGGGACACCGGGAACCTTCTTTCGGGGCTTGGGGGGAGCAATATCAGCGCGGACGAGGCCCAGACATCCCGAAGCATACGAGGGCTTTCCAAAGAAACCGAACAGTACACCAAAAATAAGAAAACACCCGAGGCCTATAAGCAAGCCCTGGATCAGGTGCTGGCAATCAGGGTGACAGACGAACAGTTAGGGGTATTTCTAAGGGCGGGCAAGATCGGAGAATATGCGCCATAACAAGCTGAGGTTTCCCTGATGTTTTCTGCGTTCGGGTATTATTGAATGGGGGAGGAGCCATGAGAAGAGGTTTACATGGGTTCTGGATGGTGTGCAGCCTTGCATATAGCCTTGGGCTGGTTTTATGTTTTTCTGAAACCGTTCTGTCTGCAGAGGCGACTTCGCGTGCAAAGGTCGATGACAGACCGCATGTGCAACTCGCGGGCCTGCTCGACAAGTTGATGGATCCCAAGTCAAAGGAGAGCAAGATCCTGCAGGGGGTCGGGTCCATCCTGGGATCTGCCACGGAAATCGATTATCCATCCGAAAGGACCATTGGGGAAAGCCTGGCCCTGGAGGGGTTTCGGCGGTACGGCATGCCGGTGAAAGACAGGAAAGTGCAAGAATATGTCAACCTGGTGGGGAACGCAGTAGCGCGAAATTCCCTTCGTCCCGGGATCCCCTATAACTTTGTCGTCATTGAAAGCCCGCTTCAAAACGCCTTTAGCTGCCCGGGCGGCATTATTTTCGTCAGTTCCGGTCTTCTGAGGACCATCCAGAGCGAAGGCCAGCTGGCAGGGATTCTCGCCCACGAAGTGGCCCATGTGGGACACAAGCATGCCCTGCAATCCATACAGAGGGCACGTTTTTTTCAGGGTGTAGGAAAGATCACCTCTGCCAACATGAAAGGGGAAAAAGGTAAAGAGTTTGAGGATATGATCGGAGGTCTTCAGAACACCCTTTTCGACAAAGGCCTGGATCAGAACATGGAATTTGAAGCGGATGTTAGTGCTATGGAGACCGCCTACAGGACCGGGTACGATCCTGAAGGTCTCATGGAAGTGCTGAAGGCGCTGGTAAAGATCGAGGCCGGATCCACAAAAAAGGGGTCGTGGTTTTCTACGCATCCGCCGCTTAAAGAACGGATTCAGAAATGCCGGACACAACTGTCGCGTTATCCCGACGCCAAGAAGCTTGCCCGACTTCCGGAACGCTACCGCGAATATAGAAAGCATGTTGTGGATTAAAACTGAAACACTTGGGACTCGCGCAAAAATAGGTTCCCAGAATTGGCGCTCAGATTTAGGTCAGATTTGGCTGCGCCGATTGAGCAAAGCCACCCCAGTTAGATGGGCTTCGCATCTCACGGGGCAGGCCGACTTCCCTATCCAGCAACCTGTTCCGGTGAGGGTCATAGACGAAAAACCTTATAAGGAAACCGGTGACAGCCGCTTGAGCGTAAAGGCCGGGTTCCGGTACGGGGTCTGGTGCAATGATCAGGATCAAATCGTGATAAAGACACTTGGCCCCTACACATCGGACTGAGGGAACTTGTTGGTTTCGATCCTCTTCTTGCCCACAAGAAAGCTGGGAATGGTCAGGTAAAATTAGCGGTAGAGGCGGATAGATCAACGTGTTGTGCTATCTCGATTCAAATATTAATGAAAATGAGTTCATCAGTCTTTAATCCCGCGGGGCCTTTCCGGGGGGCCTTCAATGGGCGGAGGGAATGGCGGCCTCCCTCGAAAGCGCTTTTTCAATCTTTCATTGATTTTATCGAACTTTCTTTTCTGTTTTTCATCCAGCTTTGTTTTGATCTGGTCCGTGATCTGCTCGTGAAGGTGCCTCATCTGCGGGAGGAATTGCCGCTTTAAATCAAAGGTCTTTTTGTCAAACGCCATGACAATGGGCCGGATCTCCTCCAACTGGGTCGGTGTCAGATCGAGGTCTTCCGTGAGCCGTTCAAGGATCCTCTCCCCTCTGGGCGGCCCGCCATGAAAGATCTTCTCGATTCGGGCCTTGAAATAGATATTGCCACCTAATGCGCCAACTAACACGCCGACAAAAAAGACAAGGCCCACGCTCGCGGCAAATTTCAATTTTGATCTGTTCCCTTTCATGATGCACCTAAAACCTGAAATAGTGAATCATCGAACCGGTTTTCCACAAATACCCTTGCCATCTCACACTCGGACAGGAAGTCCATCTGCTGGTAGAGGACACCGCCGAGGATCAGGAGTATCAGGGCAGCCACCGGGGCGAAGCGCCAGGCATAGCGTTCAAAGAGGGCTGTGAAACTAAGCCGGGATGTCAGCGGTCCCAGACCCCGGATACGAACCATGAGGCGATCCTCCCAGACATCTCCAATCTCAATCTTCTCCCCCTCTTTGTAGGCGGACGAAACTGCCCGTTGGACTTTCTTGAGGTCCTCCCTTTTGAGGTTCATAATCTCCCCTCCTCTCTTTCCAGGAGTCCGGTAAGCAGCTTTCGCAGCCTTCTGCGCGACCGGAAAGCGCGCACCTTCACGTTTGCCGTGCTCCATCCCAGCAGCTCAGCGGCCTCTCTTCCTGTCATCCCTTCCAAGTAAACCATCTCCACCACCATGCGATCTTCCGGTGATAACCGATCCAAGGCCCAGGCCAGAACCTCTTTTGCCTCCTCCTGCCGGGCCCTGCCGTCCGCTGAAGCGTTTGATTCTGATGAGATCACGCACTCCAGCCATTCCCGATGCCTTTCAGAAAGGGCGCTCATGGGCAATTCCCGTGTGCGATAGGCCTTTCTCCAGTAATCATGGCACGTCCTGACGGTAATAGTGGAGAGCCATTTTCTAAAATGACTCTCAGGATCAAACCCGGGCAGCGACTGGTAGGCCTTTACAAACGCCTCCTGAGCGATGTCCTCCACTTCCGAAGCGGGAACGCGTTTCTTGATAATCTTGAGGGCATGGTCTTTGTACCGATCCAACAGGAGCCCAAAGGCATTCACATCTCCCTGAAGGATACGGCGTACGATTTCTGAATCTCTGGGTGCGTCCAACATGCCCTGCATGTCTCATCACGGATCACGCTATCAATAAGTGAGACCTTTGCAAAACGCCCCCTTTTGCCCGATTTCTGCGTCAGGCTCAGATTTTAATCCTCGAAATACTCAATGTATTCCTGTGGTTAAAATATTCGCCTTCCTTGAACTCGAACAAAATTGAGCATTTTTCAAAGGTCTCTAAGTGTATCATTTTCAAACAATTACGTGAAGGAAGCGATTGACTATCTCTCAAGGTAGCCCAAATTTAATTATATACAACAGTTCTCTCCGCTTGTCTCTTGGTATTTCCCAAAGGCCTTGCCATGTACCTTCTCGTCTTCTTGCAGTCTCATTCGCCGTTCTTCTTCATTAATCGCCCATCTTTTGTTCCCAGATCGGGTGGCTCGATAAGCCTCCCCGGTCTGGGAACGTATTACTCTGATGTCGTCTGGAGCCAGGTATTCAGCAACGTTTCGCGAAATCCTGCATGCTTTTTCATGCCCGCTATGCCCTTTTCCCGCTGCTCCTCCATGAGCTGCCGCTGCTCGTCCGTCAAGACCGCCCGGATCTGGTTTCCAATTCTAACTCTTATGACCATGATGTCTTCCATCAGAGCAGATGCCTGTCGGAAGGCCGCCCGGACACTCTCTTCATTGAACGCCTCGGCTTTCAACACAGGCGCCAGTATGTCTCTCACCTCTTTATGTTTCTGCTTTGCGGTCTTCCTCTCCGCTTTGGATGCCGCCATTATCGCAGCGATCTGTGCCTTTTGCGCGTCGGATAAATCGAGCTCCATCAGGGCGCGCAGAGGGCCCGGGCCCGGACCCATGCCATACATATGAGCCAGGGTCGCCGTACCCGCTGCCAGGACCATGAACATCACAAGCATTATTCCCACAACTTTTTGTTTTTTCATCGTTCTTCTCCTTTCCATCGCGTCAATAAAAACCTCATCATATCTTCTTCATCCGTAACCATGAGAATGCAGCGAGCTGCCGCATTCTATTCGCTTCCGGACCCGGGCGCCCTGTTTACCTGCTACATCGCAAGCTGCTCGGAAAAGGTTACGATTTTTCTGTCCATCCCACTGTTTTTCGGCCCTGCCTCCAAAAGCCAATCTAAATCTGTAACCATTCTTGATCCGCATTCGATGTAGAGATCAGTGGTTGAACTAGATTGGAACATGCTTTCTCGGTATGGGCTCAGGACTCCTCATCTGCTTCTTGGTTTGGTAAGGGGTTGTCAAATGGAAAAAATGCCCGTAAAGACCTTTTCAACGACTTAAGAGCCCTTGATACAGAAGTAAGAAACCAGCTCGAATCCATCCTTACAGCCGATCAAGGTGAATGAAATCAAAACTTGAAACGAACGAGGAAATACCATGAAGATATCAAGATCCTTAAGGCAGACAATGATCTTTCTTTTGGTCCTGCTGGTGGGGCTACCATTAACGGTATTTGCCCAGGAGACAACGGCCAGTTCAAAAAGGTTCTCCCAAGCGCAGCTTGACCAGATGTTGGCGCCTATCGCCCTCTACCCGGACTCGCTTCTTATCCAGATTCTGATTGCATCAACCTATCCTCTGGAGGTGGTCATGGCCGACCGGTGGGTCAAGCAAAACAAAGGCCTTCAAGAGGACCAACTGAACGATGCCCTGGACAAGCAGCCATGGGATGCCAGCGTGAAGGCCCTGGTGCCTTTCCCGGAGGTTCTGGCCATGATGAACGAGAAACTGGACTGGACCCCCATGCTGGGAGACGCTTTTCTGGCGCAGAAAGAGGACGTCATGGCCACCGTTCAAAACCTTCGACAAAAGGCCTATGAGGCGGGCAATCTAAAGACCACGGAGCAGCAGAAGGTGATCGTGGAAAAAGAAGTCATTGTAGTCCAGTCAGCCAATCCACAGGTGGTCTATGTTCCCGCCTACGACCCCTGGTGGGTCTACGGTCCCTGGTGGTGGCCGGCCTATCCGCCCTTTGTCATCTATCCCTACTGGCCCACTGTGGTCCTGTCTCCGGGATTCTTCTGGTTTGGCCCCGGGTTTTTTGTAGGGCCCGTCTGGGGCAATGCCTGGGGGCGCTGTGACTGGAGGAACCGAAATATATACGTCAACGTCAACCGAAACATCAATATTAACCGAAGAAACTTCAACACGCGAAACATGAAGTTGGGAAACTGGACCCATGATCCAGTCCATAGAAGGGGTGTTGCCTACCGGGATCCGATCTCCCGCCAGCAGTTCGCACAGGTGAACCGCAGCGCTGTCGAGAACCGCCGGAATTTCCGCGGATTTGAAAAGGACCTTCGCGGGAGTTCGGGAAACCTCGGCAAGGGTCCCGATGGCCGCACCGGCTGGCCCGGTTCTGTAGCCGGAAGGCCGGCTGCCGGAACCGGCAAACCCGGTGAAATTACAGGAAGGCCTGGTACTGTGCAGGGTAGACCCGGTGAAATCACGGGAGCAAGGCCTGGTACTGTGCAGGGCAGGGCCGGTGAAATCACAGGAGGTAGGCCTGGTACCTTGCAGAACAGACCCGATGAAATGAGAGGGAGGCCCGGTGGCCCAGGGTCAGATCCCCCTTCCCCATTGCCCCAGGCAAACGCAAACAAACCACCCGGCGGCCAGACGCTTACCCCTCCCGGTGTGGATCGTAGCAACAATCTAAGCGCTTTCAAAGGGATAGGGAGGGGCGGTGAGATCCGCAGCCAGAGCAGTTGGGGGTCTTCGGCAAGATCCGGCATTCATTCCGGAGGAGGAATACCTTCCGGTGGACCCGGAGGTGGGAGTTTTCGGGGCGGTCACCGTTAATATGGATTTTTTTTGAAGGAGGCCAAAGTGTATCCTTTATCTTTCGGCTTTTCCTTCCACGGGACTATGGATAAAACTCTGATAAGAATATTCCAGGTTCACTCGATATAACTGAATTGAGGATATCACGGCTTTTTTAACTTGCGGATATGTGTGACTTCTGGCAAGATAAAAGCATTAAAATGAGGCTGGGATTGTTTCGCATGCAAAGCAATCTCTTCTATCGAGGCACTTGTGCTTAATGCAAGAATCATTCTCCTAGGACCGAATGAGCAGAAAATTGACCGCCCCCTATATGTTGTGGTTGGCAAAACACCAATCAGGCTCGGAATCCGCCCTCACATTTCCCGATATTGAAAGCCATACCTCTTGTTTTTGACATGTAAGGGAATTTGAGATATTCTCAATGTATCACCATAATGATCGACCCTGAGGGATGGGAGATATGGACCTATGACAACCTCTAAGGAAAGGATAAGATAATGCTCTCCTGTGCATTTAAAACAAAGATAGTATCCCAGCTTTTTATTGGTTTAACAGCGATTTTACTGTTATCTTCCTGTCAGTCGAATTATCAAATAAATCAGCATAAGATAGAAAAGAATCTGCCTTCAGCTGGAAAGCACGAACCAATTACAGAACAGTTAATTATCTTCGTGGAGCACAGCCCGGAATTAAAAAAAATGCTTCTTCGTTCAATTGAAATGGCTAAAAAAAGCAATCCAGACAAAATAACCAATCCGGCACAAACCCTTGGGGAGTATTATGAATTCCTGGATTGGGCAGCAAAAGCGATGCCTTGGACGATTTTAAAGAACACTCCTTACTCAAGCCTGTATGAACAGACTTATCAGGGACTGACATATTTTTACTTCATTAATGACCAACCTCTTTCCGAATTGAAAGACAAAGGATATTATCGAAATTCACTGCAATATCATGAACCCTATCGCTCGTGGCTTATTCTTTTTACAAGGAACTGGGGTATCTATTTGAGCCAAAAAGATTCCTGGAATGAGGAATATTACAAACGAGTGCTTGCCGATGATTCTTTCGGCTTACAGAAAGGTTGGTATGAGAAACCATCGAATTGGAAAAGCTTCAATGACTTCTTTTCCAGACATCTAAAGTCTCCTGACCAGAGACCGATTGTTTTCCCCAATGATCCGGCTATCGTTACGGCTCCAGCAGATTCAAGATCTCAAGGGATTTGGAAGATAGATAGCAATTCCAATATCGTTAATAAGGACGGAGTGGTTGTCAAGTCGATTCGTTTAAAGTCCATTCCAGAACTTCTTGGCAATAAATGTCTCTACAAAAATGCCTTTGCTAATGGAACCTTTACACATATGTTTCTTGATGTTAACGATTATCACCGCTATCATTTTCCTGTTAGCGGAACAGTCAAAGATGTTTGTATCATTGAGGAAGACGATGCAGTGGGAGGCCTTGTAAACTGGGATTCGAAAAGCGGCAAATATATCTTTGACGCGGCCAGTCCAGGTTGGCAAAATATTCAGACTCGCGGACTTGTGATCATCGACACCGATAAATACGGCCTTGTCGGTGTATTACCAGTCGGTATGTCACAGGTATCTTCGATTAATTTTGAAGAAAATATCAAACCGGGTAAAGTTGTCAAAAAAGGAGATCTACTTGGATATTTTCTATTTGGAGGTTCAGATATTATTTTGCTGTTTCAGAGCAAGGTGGAATTCCAACTAACCGTATCTAAGAAGAATGGCGATTATGAACATCTTTTAATGGGCGAAGAATATGGAAGACTTTCATCTTCAAATTGATTTGGTTGTCCTTTGTAAATAAAATTTTCGACCTGAGGCAATAGTAATTTCATAAAATAATTGCACTTGTAGGAAATTCCATATTAATAACAGTTACCCGTTACGCTTTATTCCATAGTCATAATTGTTTTCTACATATTACAAAAAATACAATAATATTTTAAAAAAGCAGAAGTCATTTAGATAAACTTGTAGTGTTAAAAAAAACAAAAAGATGTTTATAACTAAGTCGCTACACCTAACCGGGAAATCAATGGCACTGAAGTCGCAGAAACAATAGGAAAGATAAAGTTCCAAAAGGATAAAAAGTTCATCTCTATTTTCCGGCAGGTGAGCTTTTTGTTAAACTGTGATAACTCCAACGTATCTCAGACCCGGTTTAAAATGAAAAAGGGATAGGATATTCAGAGAAATTGTAGGCCATTGACCCCATGAACCCAGAATGGGAGAACCACTACATCTTGTGGTCGTGCCCTTTTCAGATTGTTAATCCAAAGTGAAGGTTTCCTATATTAAGCTTCAATCAAAATATCACTAAAAGTATTTTGGGTACGAACCAAATTCGGATATACAATGATTGCAGATGCCTGAATAAGGCCAAGTCTCGGAAGAGCTGTGATATCACCTTTCAGACGGGCGGACCGAGGGTTGAGATACGTCATGGATACAATAGCAGAATGATGCTTCTCAGGACTTGTACGTCTCCAACTATTTGGAGAACTGAAACCCATGTGGTATTCTCAATATATCTCAACCGGCTCATATTTGTTTTTCATCTACGCCCAGCATTTTGGCACGGATAACGTTACGAAGCTCATGATATCCGGATCCGTACAATCGCTTAATACAACATTTCTATAAGGTGTAATCAGATGACCATCGAAAAGCGTTACAGAGAACGATACAAATCAGGGGACACTCCCTGGGACGCCGGTCAGCCGGATTTCAATCTTATCGAAGTCGTGACCAAAAATCCTATTCTGAGTTGCAAAGTCTTAGATGTTGGCTGTGGAACCGGAGACAATTCCATATGGCTTGCTCAGAACCGCTTTCAGGTTATTGGTACTGATATTTCGGACATTGCTATAGAGAAGGCAAAAGAAAAAGCTTCTAAAGCCACCGTTGAATGCGATTTTATACATGTTGACTTTCTTAAGAACAAAATAGAAGGAACTCCTTTTGGTTTTGTATTTGACAGAGGCTGTTTTCACTCATTCAGTTCTGAAGATGATCGAAGAAGGTTTGCACAAAATGTCGCTACTCATTTGGAAGAAGCCGGCCTGTGGCTAACAATCGTTGGCAATGCTGATGAGGATCGCCAAGGTCCTGGCCCACCACAACGGACTGCATTAGATATAGTCTTGACAGTAGAGCCTTATTTTGAGATTCTTTCACTTCAGTCAAGCCATTTTGGATCGCATCGTCCAAATCCACCCAGAGCCTGGAGGTGTCTGATGCAGAAACGGGAAACGCCGAGCACGCGTAATCTCCTGAAAGGGGGTTGGGCGATAATCACGATCTAATGACTTATTAGGGAGGGAACATGCAGCTCTCGGATTTGAACAAATACTGCGACAAAGCCTTGGAAAGCTATGCCACACACGCGCAACCGATTTATCCCGGCACAGTGGTGACGGCCCCCTGGGTCAGGCTGAAATGCCAATACGGCTGTGGCGGATACGGGAAACGGTACGGCTGCCCGCCGGACACCCCCACCCCGGAGCAGACGCAGGCCGCCATCGACTGCTACCAGAGGGCGATCCTGTTTCACATCGAGTCGATCCCGGGGAGCAAGGAAAAGGGCGGGCGCCGCGTCCTGAAGTTTTTCGACATGCTTGTCGACCTGGAAGGGGAGATGTTCAAGGATGGGTATTACAAGGCCCTGCTCTTCCTGGCAGGGCCCTGCCACCTCTGTAAAGAGTGTGCCAAGGGAAAGGGAGAGCCCTGCCTTCACGGGGACAGGGCCAGGCCGGCCATGGAGGCGGTCGGAATTGACGTGTACCAGACGGTTCGAAACAACGGATTTTTTATCGAAACATTAAAGGAAAAAGGTGATCCGAAAAACCTTTACGCGCTCATGCTGGTGGATTGATTCGGCGTAGAAAACCTGATTTCACGGCTTTTCTTTAGAGGACACAAGAAAATGGCATTGTCATGAGTTGATGTGCCCGAAAACCACCTTCAAGGGAGAGTCGATGCGCTTTATACACCGGAAATGCGCAAGACCCTGGCCAGCGTGATGGAGACCTCATTAAACGATTCCCTATGTACGACTTCATCGTTTTGACAAGGAGAGACCTTTGAAAAATGCTCAATTTTGGTCAAGATCAAGGAAGGCGATAATTTTAACCACAGGAATATATTGAATATTTCGAGGATTAAAATTTGAGCCTGACCCCAGTACCATCTTCCGGAGCTACGGGGCAGGCGTAGAGATTGGGCAATAGGGGGCGTTTTGCAAAGGTCTCAAGGAGTCTCTGTCCGGAGGTGCTCAGAACCGGCCCTATCTGTCTATCTTGAAATACTTTTTGACCCTTGCAAGGGAAATCTTCGTCCCCTTTTCAAGGAACCTGGCCTTTGCATCCATAATCCTTCTTACCGACTGACGGAGCCTCTGCAAAGGTATCTCTCCCCTGAGAAGACGGTCCCTCAAGGTCTTCATCCCCTCCAGGACATTCTCTTGATCCTCGCATATCAAGAGGAGATCGCTCCCGGCTTCAAACGCTGCAGCAGCGCCTCCGGCCACTCCCCACCCCTTTTTTATGGCCCCCATTTCCAGGTCATCGGTGACAATCAGCCCTTCAAAGCCCAGTTTTTCCCTTAGAAGTCCGGTGATGATTTTATGTGAAAGGGTGCCTGGATATTCGGGATCCAATGCCGGGTATATGGCATGGGAGGTCATAACAGCAGAGACGCCTTGATCTATGGCCGCCTTGAAGGGCGGGAGATTGACCGCCTCTATCTCTCCTATATCCGTAACTATGGTTGGAAGGTCATGATGGGGATCGCGTGTGGCCCTGCCCAGGCCGGGGAAATGTTTGGCCACGGCCAGCACACCGTTTTCCTGAAGGCTCTTCACAACACTACGCCCGAGAAGGGCAACTTTTTCAGGGTCATCGCTAAATATCCTTCCGTCTAAGTGTCTTTCCGGCTCTCCCCTGCGGACGTCTACAACCGGAGCCATGTTCATGTTCAGACCAACCAGGCTCATCTCCCTTGCCGTAATAGTGCCGAACTCCACTGCCTTTTCCACCGGTTCCGGATCCTCTCCCACGGCCCTGTTTCCGGGAAACCGCGTAAACGGTTCTCTTAGTCGGGCGACCCTGCCCCCCTCCTGATCGACCGCCAAAAATAGAGGGATCCCGATGTGCTTCAACGCCACCTCCTGCAAATTGCTGCAGAGTGAGGCCAATTGAACCGGGCCTTCTATGTTCCTTGCAAACAGGATGACGCCACCCAAGGAGTGGTCGCGTATCAGCGCTTCAGTGGCCTCATCCAATTGTGTGCCCGGAATCCCGGCCATGAACAGTCTGCCGATCTGGGCATCAAGTTCTGAAAAATTCAGGGTGGAGTGCATGATATCTCACAATTAAAAAATCGTGTTTGTCTAACAACGACAGCAGATTGTCCATATGGCTTTATGATAAGGTCTTAATATATCATATTGACATCGCTTTCAGTGATGTATAATCAGTAAGAAATAATTGCAACGGAAAAAAGATACCATGAAAGCAATGATCCTCGCAGCCGGCCTCGGGACAAGGCTGAGGCCCCTCACTTTAGATAGGCCAAAGGCGCTCATGCCGATAGGGAACAGGCCGATCATCGACAGGGTGATAGAGCACCTTAAAAGATACAAGATACGTGAGGTCATTGTAAATGCCCATCATCACAGAGAGCAACTTGTCGCCCATTTAGATGGTGGCCGGCCTTTCGGTCTGAACATCCAGGTCAAAATAGAACCAACGATTTTGGGAACAGGCGGGGGCATCAGGAATACCGAAGACTTCTGGGATGACGAGCCCTTTGTCGTCATTAACGGAGATATCCTTACCGACATTGATCTGGGAAAGGCCTGGGAAGCACATCAAAAGGCCGGAAACCTGGTCACGCTTGTTCTACATGACTATACGCCCTTTAGCCAGATCCGGATAAATGAGCATCTTGACATTTTAGATATCGCGTCCGAGGCCCGCCCCGGCAGGCTTGCCTTTACCGGAATTCATATTATAGAACCAGAGGTCCTCTCCCGCATCCCCAAAAGACGGTTTTTCAATATCATAGACTGTTACCTGGAGCTGATCAAAGAGGACCGGCCGATCAGGGCCCATATTTCAACCGGGCATTACTGGCGGGACGTAGGAACCATCGGCAGCTATCTTCTTGCCAATAAAGAGGTGTTGAAGGAAACACACTTTTTGTCTGGCCCGGGTTGCCGGATCCACGAGTCTGCCAGACTCAAAGAGTGGGCCGTCATCGGTAAAGATACAAATCTCGAAGAGGGCGTGGAGATCCGCCGGTCCGTTCTCTGGGAAAGAGTGACCGTCAGGAAGGGGCTCCGAGTCGTGGACAGCATCGTCACGTCCTCTAAAAAAGTTCGGAAGGATCTTGTCGGAAAAATCCTATGAACCCTGATCTGAGAGAATACGTCCTGAAATACCTGAGAGAGGAAGGTTGCACAATAGAGGATGTGACCTTTCAGCAGCTTCCCGGCGACGGGTCAAGACGCGTATTCTGGCGGATTACAGCAGAGCGACCGGACATCTCTTTTATCGCCATGGCCAATCCCCCTGCCGATAATACCATACGGCGTGAAAACCGGGCATATCTCATGATCGGAAGACACCTCCTTAGCAAAGGAGCACCTCTTCCGGAAATCTACAGGCACGACTCCGAAAAGGGCTGGTTCATCATGGAAGATATGGGGCAGAAAAACCTTCAGGACCTTGTATCTTCAGGAGATGATCCGCTCCCGACCTATGAAAAAGTAGTGAGCCATCTTTTCCGGCTCCAGACCGAAGGTGCAAACGATTTTGACCCCTCTTGGTGCTGTCAGACGGAGAGATATGACCCGACCGTCATGCTGAAATATGAGGCACACTATTTCAGAGACGCCTTTTTGGGTCGTTATCTGGGGCTTAAAGCGGAGTGGCCGGAGCTTGAGCCTGCATTTGGTCATTTGGCTGAAACCGCTTCGAAAGCGGATTGCAGCTTCTTTCTCCACCGCGACTTCCAGTCCAGGAATATCATGCTCTCTAAGGGCAATGTCGGTATAATTGACTGGCAGGGAGGTCGTCTCGGACCACTCGGCTATGATCTGGCCTCTCTGATAATTGATCCCTATACCCGCCTCTCCCGGGGGCAGAAGATTGAGGTATACCAACGCTACCTGGCCCTGATCAGGGAGCATAATGCCGCGTGGGTGGAGTCCTTTGAGAGGTATTATCCCTATTTGGCGATTCAACGGAATCTCCAGATCTTAGGCGCCTTTTCTTATCTGACAATGGTTATGAACAAGACCTATTTTGAGACCTATATACCCGAGGCCCTAAGAACCCTTGATGGTTTGCTCCACTACGTTCGTGATAAAGAGATCTCCCGCCTCAGGGATCTGGTAACGGGCTTGAGGTCTCACAAGAAAATCCTCGACATACCGGGGCGAGGCGGGTAAAATTTTTGAACGGCTGGCGTAAAGAACTGAGGTGACCGATGAACAGAAAAAGGCTATTTGAGTCGGGGGATACCGTAACTACCTTTACAGGACAGGCGGGAATGGTAATTTCTGAAAAGATCTTCGCGAAGGCCAGAGACAGTCTGAAGGAGGGCAGGAGGCCGGGTCATTATTTTGCGCCGGGGTGCTGTCATAATCCCGACTACGTCATTCAGATTCCGGTCCTGTTCGAGGATGGGACATATGATGTAATGAGGGCGATGAACATCAGAAAGGCTCCCGATCTTCCCGAGGAAAGAAGGGCAAATCTCCAGAGACTCATTGATAATCAAACAGGGTAATTGGAAGGGTAATTGCTGCCTGAACGAAAAGTCCGTTCGGGCACGATATTGGATTTTGGATTTTGGATTTTGGATTGCGGATTGCGGATTGCGGATTGTAGATAAAAAATAAGATAATTTGGCAATATTGAGAGTGATTAATCAAAATTGAGATTGATATTTTGAGGTTTTAGGTCGGCAAGGGGGGTTAAAAGGAGGAGTATCATGGACGCGTGTATTTTTTGTAAAATCGTTAAGGGGGAGATCCCCAGCTTCAAGGTGTATGAGGATGAAAAGGTCTTTGCCTTTGAAGACATAAATCCGATCTCACCCGGTCACACCCTCATCATCCCCAGGAGACACGCCCAAGACCTGTGGGAAATCCCGGGCGACGACCTCATGGCTGTACACTTGGCCTCAAAAAAGATCATTGCAGCGATTCAAGAGGCCTTGAATCCTTCAGGCGTAGCGTGTGTCCAATTGAATGGACCCGGCGCGAACCAGGTGGTGCTGCACTACCATCTTCATCTAATTCCCAGAATCGCCGGAGGCCCTGAACTACCAGTGGCCACCTGGGAGCTCAAGCAGGGAGATATGGAGGCGATCAAGGAGACCGCCGATAGGATTGCGGCTGCTTTGAGGTTTATTCAAGCAGTTCCACATTCCAGTACAGATAGTCCCGCCACGATGTAGGAACCTCTTTGAAACCTATGGTCACTCTCAGGGCAGGCAACCATTTGGGCTTGGAGGGTTTACGGACAAGCCGCATATTGGCCTCTTTGGGTGCACGGCCTCCCTTTTTCCTGTTGCATACCATGCAGCAGGTGACAATATTGCTCCACAGGGTTTTTCCTCCCCGGGATTTTGGAATCACGTGGTCATAGCTCAGGTCTTCTACAGGAAGCTTGCTGCCGCAGTACTGGCATCTGTACTTGTCCCTGGCGTAAATATTCTGCCGCGAGAACTTGACCGCGTTCTTTGGCTTCCTCACCATCATAAGGAGCCTGACGACCGAAGGGAGTTTTATGGTAAAGGTGACTGAATGGATATCCCGCCCATATTCTTCAAGGACCTCCACCTTGCCTAACATGAGCAGGGTTATCGCCTTTTTCCAGTTGATGATCTTCAACGGTTCGTAGGTGGTATTCAGGAGCAAAACCTGTTCCATAGCTCTATCCCTGTCCAAGTGGTCCCGATGCTGAAAAGTAATCGGTGCCTGCTGTCAAAACCTCCCTCACTGTTTAGCATGAACCCTGAAATCCGGATATTACAACATCGAACTCACGTTAAAGGCTGTAGCCCTAAGGTTGGAAGCTTTCAACTTAATAAATTAGTTTATTATAGCCCAAATAAATAAAAAAAGCAAGGCTAAAATCAAATTCAACCTCTTTTTCCCTCTCTGTCATACATACGCATCCTGCCACAGGTTCGTAATGAAATCTTTCCAGGGAAGGATAGATTGGCATATCACAGTATCGGCTTTGGTTGTACTTCATAGAAGCAGATATCGCAACTTTAGAAAAGGTGAAAGCTCACGATCTTCTGCCCATTAGTCCCAAAATAGATGCTGCATTTCTGTCTTGACAATGACACCAATAGTGGTATCATGTAACCGATGGCCGACATTCAAAAAATATTGGTAAAGATGAGGCTAAGCCCTTTTAATGTAAGGTTTGGAGACGTATGCAGAGTTTGTGATCATTATTTTGGGGAGCCAAGACAAAAAGGCACAAGCCATAGGATATTTAAGGTGCCCCGGATTTACCCTCCGCTAATAAACATCCAAAATTTCAAGGGGAAAGTCAAAGAATATCAGGCAAGACAAGTTCTGGGAGCCATTGATAAATTAGAGGACGAAAAATGACATTAAAAAATGATAGATATGCTTATCGAGTGATATGGTCAAATAGGGACCGGGAGTATGTGGGCCTTTGTGTGGAATTCCCGAATCTCAGTTGGCTGGCTGGAACACCGGAGGCGGCATTGAAAGGTATCCGTAGAGTTGTTTCGGAGGGTATAAAAATTATGGAGGCCGATGGTGACCCAATCCCGGAGCCTTTATCCAATAAGAAATATAGTGGCAAATTCTCTGTGCGGATTCCACCGGAAGTCCATAGAAATCTATCAATCCAAGCTGCTGAAGAGGGCGTAAGTCTAAACCGGCTTATCAGTGCAAAACTGTCCTGACGAAAGCGCTTCAATGTATTTGTACCTTAGAAGCCGGGCACGGGTTACTCTGTGAGGTTCTCTTGACAGCACACTATTATTAACCCAAAGACAAGGAGGGCAAAAAATGAAAATCACACAAGCGGAAAAACTTTGGCTGGATTACCACAGATCCAATTCACAAAAAAAATACGGTTAGGGCATGCGAAGCGGTCCTTTCCAGGTTCTGCCAGGATTGTCAGCGACTTTTTTTCTTGTTTGGTGAATTTTTTAACCTTTCTTTCAAATTGCCGAGACTGTAAAATCTTCATTGCTGGTTATCCGAATTTGTATTCTGATGATTCACCTTGTTCAAGCTCAACAAGACCAATAAGGATGTCCTTTATCAGGCCATAAGTCAAATCAGGGTTTTCTTCAGCGCATTTGCCGATTTTTGCCCAATGCTCAATTTGGCCAGTTAAAGATCGTTGATCAATTTTGCTAAATATTCTTGCTTCCCGTACCAACTCGTCGGAAACTCTTACTGCGCTTGTCATTGTATTTACCTCCTATCAGGATGTTTTACGCAACGATACCGTATAAAATAGCAATGTGAAACATTTTATTGCTTTTATACAACACAATAACCCATGCGCTTTTTCCATGCGACCGTTGACCATTTCAAAGCCTCTTTTCCCTCTCTTGGGGTTGAAAGAAGCGATTGGAACGGCAATATTGCCTAATATCGTTTATAAATAGGTGTGACGCCTTTCACTCGTGATGTGTTTTTGAGGCCTTAAGCCTTTCCTTATGCCATTCCTTTGTTGGCTTGAGCAGTCTTTGCTGCTCTCGTGGATTCAGGAGGCGCATTCCTTTAACCGCGGGTGGAGATGGAATCGTCAGGCCGTTATCCATGGTGACCTCTTCCTGAATGCCGAGTCCTGCAGTCACCCTGTTCTGATGACAGGCGTCACACGCCCTCCCAAAGGGCGCTGTGGTGTGAGGGACATAAGGCATGAACGCCCATCCCTTACCGGTACCATCCCCCCTTGACGGAACAACGCTGTCCAAAACGACATTACCGGCGCGATCCACATAGGAGATGAAATATTGATATAGGGGTCGCAATATGGCATACCTCCCGGTATGATCCATACCCAAAGGCATCTGTTCCCACCGTCTGAACCGCCATCCTACAGACCAGATCCCCGGTCTTTCCTCACCGGATAAACGGTCAATTGAAAAAGGATAGGCGGTTTCCGGGCTCTCAACGTACGCCTTCAATTTCTCCTGCAGATAGGGATCCCCCTGGGCTGTAAGATGGTCCCACTTGTAGTCATTGATCAGGTCTTCGCGAATCACACTCAACCCATAGTCCTGAAAAGACCATTGGGCGTGGCAGGCGCTGCACCGGACCTTGGCGTGTGCCTGGACCCTGTGGCCAATCGAATCCGCACTGAACTGGCGCAGCCCGTGATTCTTTCCATCGTTCTTGGAGATAAAAAGGTATCCGTCCGATACCTTGCGGATCGCCTTGTTCGTCATATCCGGCGTTTTCTGATCAAAGCCCCCATGACAATCCATGCAGGAACGCTTTGGGACTTCGATTTCATAGCTGTATATGCGCCCGTCTCCCATAACATCTTTCCGGGTGTGACAGTCGACGCACCAGAGCCCCTTTTCTGCATGGATGTCCTTGGCCAAGTGATGATGATCCAACCCGTAGACCATCGGCCGCAGTTTTCCGTTCACCATGGGTGACCGATAGCCATCGCTGTAATCGTGCTGGAACAGTCCTTCATAATCTGCGCCCACATGATTCTGATTATGGCAGTGAAGGCATTGGGCGTTGGGGATGAGTCTTGTGAAGGTGTGCCGGACAGGGTATCCCTTCTTGGATCGATCGATGGCCTGATCCATGCCGCCATATTGGCCGTCATTATTATAAACCATATGACAGGAAGCGCAGCCTGTCCCCCGGTAAAGACCCGGGGCTTCCGGGCCTTTACTGTGGATATGACACCTGAGGCATCGCCGCCTCAGGAAATCATCCACCAGCATGGCCGGGGTTTCCTGATAGACCGATCCATGAGGGTCCGGCAACGGTTTAAGGTGCCCGCTCAACCCGTAAACGGCCGGGGCCGCCGTCCCCTGGGCCCCCCAGAGGTATCGTGTCTGGTTGATAACACCGGCCATGGTCGAATGAAGGGAATTGCGGACCTGCCTGACTTCATTTTCGTGGCATTGGACGCAGAAGACCTCCACATGCTCAGGGGCTGAAGGGTTCCGCACAATCCCCTGATGACTTGTGAGTGCGTCGCTCTGGCGGTCTTTGGGCCATATATGGCAGGCAGCACACGCAAATGGGTGACTGGGGCTGATCGATTCTATTCCCCTGTGACAGCCGAGACAGTCTGCATAATTGATTTTTTCCGATGCCAGGGCATGGGTGAGCATGAGGAAAATACACAGAAGAACCCACATGACCGTCAGGAGACGGGTGGCCGTGACCATCAGGGCACGAGAGTGGTTGCAGATCCTTACTTCAAACATGGCAGTCCCGCCTCTATCTCAAATCGTTCCTTCGATCCCCGAAAATCCCCGTAGATCCTGTCATCATAACCCGGGTGGCATCCGAGGCATGGCGCCACCCCGAGAATCCTGTCGATCTCCTCCCTGTTGAAGGGTCTTACGCCCTTCCCTGAATCGGTTTGGAGGGGTTCCCCGCTCAGGTCTACAAAACCATCCAAGGGGAAAGGAACATCGATCCCTGAAGAGGAGGAGTCATAGGTCGCCCTGAACACCCGCTTGCTGCCCTTCTGATGAAGAATCCCTTCTCCCAATCCAATGACCTTTGGGTCCTGATGACATTCAATGCACGTCCGGGATTTTTTTGAAGTTGTATGGGGATCAAACGCTGATATGTTCATCGTCTTGAAGGATTGATCCTTCCGGAATCTGCCCGAACTGTCAAAAACAGAGACGAACACCTGGCATGGGGAGATCGGATAAATCCCGAAACCGTTTCGAATACCGAGGGCAGGCCTTGAAAAGCGGAGATAAGAGCGTGCTTCCTTCCATCTTCCAGGCGATGACTCATGAGTTATCCAGTCTGTCTGCCTTTCAGATTTCCTGTATGTCAGATGGCACCCGTAGCACTGAGGAATCCAGGCAGAGTGACAGGACTGACAGGCGAGACGTTCGTGCCCCTTCAGGCCGTGATGAGGTTTGTCCGACGATCGGATATCCATCTCGACGGGAAGGCCATCCATCTTGCGGTAGAAGATTACCTTGCCGTCCTTTCTCTGGAGATTGTAGAGGGGAGTTCCCTTTTTGCTGAGAGCGATTGATTTTCCGATGCCTCTCGGGACCCGTTTGTTAAGAAAAGCCAGTCGACCGGCTAAGGACTCGGGTCCTTCCATCACGGAAAACTTCGGGGAATGACACGCCTGGCAGGAGATATCAATCTGTGCGGCCATCTTATCGTACTGCCTCCCATCTCCCATCAGACCGGTGGCGGTGTGGCAGTCTATACATTCCATATTAGCCTTGCTGAAATGGATATCCGCCTGCAGGTTCAAGAAGAAACGGTTTCCGGAGAGCCTCCTGCCGCTCAGGCCATTTCCTTCATATGGTGTTCCATATCCAGCGGATTCGAATCTTCCGAAATAGGAGAGGCCGATCCTTGCTGACCTGTTGTGACACTTTATGCAGTTGCGGGATGGGATCCTTGTCGTCATCTTGGGGTGGCCGGTTGTCTTTTTTTCAGCGCTCCCCTTTTTCTCCTCATCCAGAACATGACAATTGCTGCACCCCCCTCCCCTTCTCCCCACTTCCCCCCCTCCCCCTTCCCCCTTCCTCCGTCGCTGTTATCTCGCCCCCCGACCCCGTCATCGGGTCTGTGGGCGTGGTGATTGGGGGGCGG
>JACNIU010000337.1 GCA_014382905.1 Desulfobacterales bacterium | reverse complement strand
GCCTACACCTGCAAAACAGTGCAGGAACGGGCACTTCGGGCGCATGTCAAAGGGCATTGTTGGGTTGGCTTTTTGTCTCATGGGATTAAAGCTCCTTAATTAATACTGATGCCGCCTTCCCCGAATTCAAGAACATGATCGGCCATCGCTACACACTCCGGCCTATGGCTGATGAAGAAGCAGTCTTCAAACCCTCCCGTATCCATGAACGCCCTGTAAAGATGGATGAAGTTTTGTGCGTTCCCGGCGTCAAGACTGCCGTCCTCTTCGTCTGCCATCGCTGACAAAAACTGCTTCCCGCTTTTCTGCTTCGCGATCAATGTCATAGCCAGCCTGAGCGCTTTCAAGCTCCACACTTTTTCCCCTCCGCTCAAATCCTCAAGGAGAGTCTCCCGTCCATCTTCTTCAATGGCCAGGATGTCCAAGACCTCGCGCCCTTCGTCGTCCTGGGTTCTGAGCTTCACGGAGTATGCAGGGCCGAAGGTATTGAAAAGGATCTGATTGGCATAGGCGGAGATCGAGGGCGCTACGGAATCGATCTCCAGGGCACGGATACCATCCTTTGACAGGGCGTTCCGTAGATAGATCCACTCGGAGACCTGGGCCTGAATGGTTTTGGCCTTCGTCTCAGCTTCGGTTAACTGTTCTGTTAACATGGTCCTTTCTTTGATGTTGTCCTGGATGGTGCGGATATCAGCGTTAATGTCGGAGATCTTCCGCTCCACCTCTTCTTTCTGGTTGCGGGCCAAATAGATATCCTGCTCCAAAATCGTAAGAGCCTTTTGTGCTCCGTAATCTATTTGGCCTGTCACTTCTTCCAGGGAGTTTTTGAGGCCCAACAGTTCAACCTTCAAGCCCTCAACCTTTCGAGCATAATCGCCCTTGATTCCCATCCCCTGGGCCGTCAAATCCTTTTCTCGCTTTTCTGCGGCTCCCTTTTTTGCCATGGCTTCCCGGAGATCTCCCTGACGGTCGGCCAATTCTGAGCTTTTCGCGTGTTCCTTTTTATGGGCGGTCAAAAGCTCTTGCATCCCGGAAACAAACTTGGAGGCCTCTTTTACTTTCCCCTCTATGTCTGTCTTTTCTGCGGTCAACTGATTCGCAAGCTCTTTGATTTTCGTATTGTGCCTCTCGACAAACTCTCTGGTTTCGGAAAGGAGACTCTCTACAACCGGGATGGACTTCTCAGCTTCCAGGGCCGTCTTGATAAAGCCACAAATGACACTTGAACATTCAGGGTCGCGCCGCCCCAGGTCGGCAGTGAGCGTTTTGAGGTTCCGGATCTGTTCTTTGAAAATCGGAATCTTTGCCTCGTCTATATGGGGCTTCAGGACGACCTCGATTGCCTTTTCCTGCTTCCTGGTCTGCTCTTTTAAATCGGAAATGTTCTGCAATTCCGCATTGATCGTATCGGTTTTAATCTCGATCTTTTCGGTTAGTTCCTTCCTGCGGATAACGGCCTGCTCAATCCGGTCTTTGTCATCTAAAATCTGAGCCAGCTTGACTATTTCATGTTTGGCGTTTCTGACTTCGGTTCGTATGCTGTCCACGCGGCTTTCATAGGCCGCTAATTCGGTTTGGATCGCTTTTTCTGTTGTAGTGATCCTCCCCCTGAAATCCTCCACCCGGGCGGTTAGTGCTTTATTCGCGGCGATCCGTTCTTTTGCGGCCAGGGTCTTCCCCTCAAGCTCAGCAATCTCCTGGGCAGATCGGGCTTGGGCCTCATTTATCTCGGTAAGATCAATCTGTCGTTGGGTTAACTTGTGGGTTAAGTCTCCGTACCGGGCCAGCCTTTCCCGGAAGTTCTCGGCCTGCCTGGCGTAGACGCCTCCCTGGGAACTCAATAGGGTGATACATTGCTTTGTTGTATTCTCGTAGGCGATGTACTGATCCAGCCGAAGGAACTCCGCGAATAGTTCTTTCAGCTTTCCGGTGGTCAGATCGCTGAGCTTAGATGAGTTCTGCGCGCAGAATATTGAGCTGAAAAACAGGTCCCTCGACCCGAACAGGTTTTCGATGTATGCGTCATAGTTGCGGACCTTCCCGTCTACTTCGCTGCTCCCATTCTTCCAGACGTACCCTTCCTGCCGGCCGGAGTCACAGTCAATCAAAACTTTGGTTTTGTAGTTGTCTCCCTGGAAGTCGAAATCAAGCTCCTTGCAAGCGTCCCGGGTGAAGACGTGAAACGGGAGTGCCTTCTTTCGGCTTGCAAGGGTCCGGTAGGGCTGCAGGCTTTCGAGGATAGAAGTCTTGCCTGAGCCATTCTGCCCTGAAAAGGCGATCAGGCCAGAAAGGCCAGTTAGGTCTAATTCAAGGTCGTCTAAACCAAGGCCTTTTTTCACGCCGATAAAACCTTTGAGTTTCAGGTTATTTATTTTCATCTCTTCTCCCCCTGGTGTATCCAGTGTTTGCATTTCCCGCCTCTCATTCCTGCGGGGGTCCTCTGCCTATTCATCTGATCTGGGAAGTGTTTCATGTAATGATCACAAAAAGCCTGCCCGGGGCCTTCCGGGTTATTGGGCTTGAAGCCGTAATGGGCACAATAACCACATATCCTGTCTAACGGCGCGAGCTTAGGCACTGGCTTTTACCTCCCTACCGCCTCGTAAACCTCATCCGCCTCCATGCTCTCAAGCATATCCGCCTTGGCCAGGATAGTTTCCGGTACCTGTTCCTTCCTGAGGAGAGCCATCTCCCGGATTTTGTCCCTAAGCCTTTGCAATTCAAGGAGTTTCGCGGCTCTCACGGTTTCACGTGGAACCCTCTGGATTCTCAGGTCAACGTCTGCGGCCCGTGAAAGGGCCTCTCGTATGGCCTGCAGGTCCAGGGCGTCGGCTTCGTCCTGCCATACTTTGATTTCCAGGCGGACGAAGGCGCCTTCGATGTCGTACTCCCCGTCGGCCATCATGGCTTCGACAGATCGACCGCCATTGGTGAGATCGGTTTTGAGCTTAATCAGCTTCCGGGCTGGGGTTTCATGAAATTGAGAGATTAAAGTCCTTGGGGTTGTGGCCTCGTTAACGTGATGGATATAGAACCCATGAGGGTGAAGCTCCCCGAAGTCTTTTGTGTAGATGGAGCCGGAATAGAAGATATTGGGCTTAAGCTCCTGGGGGTAATGGATATGCCCAAGGCACACAATATCCGCATTGGCAAGCCCTATCTGATCCCTCGAAAGCTCGATGTCCTGCCCTATGAGTTGTTGTGTCTCGGAGAGGAAGGCCCCCCCGACCTGGAAATGCCCCACAAGGATATGAGGGCAATCGAGATCTGCGGCCGTGGCCCCAAAATTAGCCAGCATGGCCCCCATGGCCTGTGCTACTTCTGCATCGGTTTCTTTGGCAGACTTCCCCTCTCCGCCATATTTCTCCCAATACTGTTTAGTTGGGGTTGGGGTACAGGAGATCAGGGCCTTTGGTTGCGGTTCTGTTGATCCTTTTTTTAGAGGGAGGAATCCCCCTCCGGCTGTCAACAAAATCAACTGCTCCGGAAAATCCGATACATGGATCGGAAATCGACCTGTCACATGCTCCATAACCTGAACCGTCAATCCATCATGTGATGGTGTTCCTGTGATAACGATCATGGGCGCGATATCTGCCAGTTCGGAATAGTCCTGGAAGATCAGCCTTGCGCTCGGACTGTCCAGCCGGATCATGCGGCTATCGAAGGTATCCCCGGCCATGGCGATCAGGTCCGGTTGTTCATCTTTGGCAACCTGGATGATCTCGCCAAGGCAGTCGCCTATCTCGTCAATGTCTTTATCGCGGCAATGAACATCTGAAAAGTGCAGGATCTTCATGTCTTTCCTCCTTGGTGGACTGCTTCTAAGGCTGCCACGGCTACGGCGGCAACCTGGATGAGTTCTTCGACATAGTCCACGATATTATTCTCTAAGATAGCCTTATTCGTTTCTCCGACCTCTTCAGAAAGGATCGCCATCCATCTAAGAGGTTCGTTATTCTGTTCTCCCCATTTTTCATCCTGTCTTTTTCTTTCGCGTAGGATGAGTTTAATAACGGATGCTTGACTCACCACAATCTCCCCTAAAACGGAATATCATCATCAAACGGCGGTGGCTCTTCGTCGTCACCACCAAGTGGCAAGGCCATAAGGGCGGTAAACAGTTCAACCATGTCCTTTTCCGGCATGGTCTTGACTTTTTTGGGCGGTTGTTTCCCTGTCTGTTCTCGGTAAAAGGTCCATAGGGTTTTCTGGTCTCCAATCCCCCGTTGTTTGGCGGCGGCTCCGATAGTGGCAATTCTTTCCTCAATGTCCTGGGAAAGGAAATCCGCGACAACAGGCTCGGGGAACTCCCCCTCTTCTGGTCCGCCCTGGGGCTCGTCGTCCTCTGGCGGTACTTCCGGGACATCCTCGGGGATCTCCGGGTACTCAATCGGGGTTACATTGACGGGGGGCTCCACCAGGCGGAGCGGGGAGGGCTGTCTTAGGGGGCCGAATACTCCGGCAATGGCCTGCACCGATGCGACGGCCATCTGACGTTTAGTCTCCGGGTCCGAATAGTCCGGCTGAAAAACGGTCCTCACCACGATAAACGGGCTTTCAAGCTCCTTGGTTGTGTACGCGCTCTTTAGGCCAAGCAGGGCGCGAACCACGCGGGTCATGGCGCCGGTCTCGGCCAGTTTGGCACGATGTTTGCGTTTTTGGAGTACGTCCCGGCGGATGCACTTCTCGATATAAGCATCCTGCCCATCCTGGTCCATCTTGTGCCACCAACCGTATTTACCCGGGTCTTTCTCGTAGAGCTTGGCCTTATTCTCGTAGCCCTCGCGGATCTCTTCCTCCACAACTTCGAAGTCGAGATCGTATTCGGCTTTAAAGAACAGCGGGGATCCGTCCACCTTCTTGATCCCCCCTACGGCCTGGTAGGACACATAATCCCGATCTCTGCGATCATCCAGGCGGATACACCGCGCGGGATCCCACATGATGCCGGCGGCGTTTGCCAGCTTCATGAGGCCCTGACGGGTTGGCGCGTATTTTGCGGGGCCGCTATTTCCTCCGCGCTCCTGCATGTAAACATCGCCCTCCTCTACCTTAGGGGACAGGTAAACTTGGTCCACCACAATCTTGTGATATGGCGGGAGCTCTGAAACGTAGGTTGAGGGCAGAAGCAAATGAGCCCCCTCCCCTTTAAATCCTTCTAATGTTGCGTGTAGGTCTTGCGCTGTTTGTTGCATGCTATCTCTCCTTCCTGTGTTTATCTGCCCCAGGGCATGTAGCCCAGTGCGGCAGATACACGTCGATGACCTCTCCAATACCCTCTTTGACCTGGATCGCTTTAATTGGCTTTGCGTCAAGTGGCATCTTCTTGCCGTTGACGGTCTCGCACCATGTAAGGGGCGCGCGGCAGGTTTTACATTGGCTCATGATCAGAGCCCCCTACTGATATTTCCACATTTCCCTTTTTGAACTCATCCAGGAACGACATTTGATTCTCGTTGACGATCCTGATGACAGCATCCTTGACCCTACCGATTACAAAGTTCAGGCCGATATCGATCCTGTTTCCCTCGGGAACCGGTTTGATTTTTGCCGTGATTGAGATGGTAAACGGTTCTTCGCTGGCTGCGTAAGCCTCTTTCAGTTCTTTCATGTGGTCCAAGAGAACTGACTGAACGCCGGCTGATATTTGATCGACTGTCATTTCTCCTATGTTCATGCCTCCACCTTCATCCTGACCTTCCGGCCGTCAAGCTTTTTCAGGGCTGCTTCAAACCGGTCCCAGGCCGGTTTGGAGATGTACCCGTTCTTAATCTTAGGCAGGGGAACCGTCTTCCTGCGTTGCCCGTCTTTCCAGTCCCACCATCTAAATACGATTTCCATATTGATCCTCACAAAACCAGATATGTTGCTACGGCCAAAACGACCATGGCAAGGGTGAATAATAGGCCTGACACAATGCCAGCCCGAGGCATGACGGGTTGATCTTCTAATCCCCCCACGTCTCTCCGGGTGTAGGCCTCTACTCTGGATCGGGCCGCCCAGTTGATCTGTTCGGGTGTATAAGCTGCCCATCTAAGATTTCCCATGCTCCCTCCTTTGTTTGGTAATGGTGGTCTTCCAGAACCTTTGTTTCTGGAACAATTCCTTTGGTAATGGCAGGGTTGGGCTCTCGCTTTGAATCTGACGGCGCTCCGTCCGCTGTCCGCAGAGTGTCCGCCGCCCTACCCGTACCGACCCGGGCCCCTGCCATTGGTTGAAGGTTTTGGGTTTATTGATACGGGACCGGCTGCGCTTAAGCAGGTATGCAGTCCCGCTCGCCGCACGACTGCGGCAAGGTTAAGGAAGGTTTTATGCCAAGTTCTTAGGAGGTTAAGCTGTTAGTTTCTTTGCGACAATCATTCCTCCCGCTTATCTCCCTGGCCGGTTGTCCCCCGAAATTTTTCGCGAGGATCGTAGCGGCTCCCGGACTTGCGGGCTTCCAACCCCCGGCCCACCGGTCTGATTGCAGTCAGCTATCAGGGTGTCGAATGGGTCAGTGGATTAGGTGTTGGATGTGATTATAGAACACGATGTTCTTGTTTGTCAAGAACTTTTTGTTCTTTTTTTTCTTGCAACAAAAAAACCGCCGTGGTATGATCCACGGCGGTTGTTGGAGGGAATGTTGAGGAAATTTTAATGAAGGATTAAAAAAGAGGGGGAGAGGTTATGAAACGATCTTATTTACGGCTAGTTATAGGTACAATCACTGATCCTGAGGGCGTTC
>JACNIU010000433.1 GCA_014382905.1 Desulfobacterales bacterium | reverse complement strand
AAAGGTCAGGATTTCTTGATATTTGTCACCACCTCGGATTCCAGGTTACGTGCATTAAGTTTCTTAGCACATTGCCCCGAAAAAGTGAAGACTGCCAGTCGAAAACGTGAAAATCCCCAATTCATATCTTGATCTGCCAATATGAATAAATCAAGGGCCACAAAATGTCAAGATTTCGTGCATAAACCTTGCACACCACACCAGCCAAAATAAGTGACGGCTACCAGCACAAAACGTGAAAATTGCCCCATTCATATTTTCACCTGCCAATATGAATAAATCAAGGGCCACAAAATCTCAAGCTTGCATAAGTAAGTGTCTCAAATCCATTGGAAATGGTCAAGAATTGGTTTTGCAGTCATCGGCTGTTGCCAAAGCATTAGACCGTAGAAATATCGAAGCAAGTTAATCCAGTTTGTCAAGGGCGTCCCTAGGGTTTTCAACGAATTTTGCCCTTCTGTGGCTGAATCCGCACTTACGTGGGAAGGTGTTATCACTACCGGGTCTTTCGCCCTAAAAGAGATCTGTTGACGGCTATTCTTCGAGGGTGGAGGTATCCCCCTCGGGAAGACCCAGTTCTCTTGCCTTGAGGAGCCGCCTCATGATCTTGCCGCTTTTGGTCTTGGGCAGGCCGGGGAGGAATTCGATTTTTCTCGGGCAGGCAACGGCGTGGAGTTTTTTGCGGGCAAATTTTTTGATGTCTCTCATCAGCTCATCAGACGGCTCATATCCGTCCTTCAGGGAAACAAACGCCTTGACCACTTCCATGGCTAAAGGATCGGGTATCCCGATGACTCCGGCCTCGGCCACGGCAGGATGTTCTACAAGGGCGCTCTCGACCTCAAAGGGACCCACAAGGTGCCCCGCTGTATTGATGACATCGTCGGCCCTCCCTACAAACCAGAAATAACCGTCCATATCCATTGTTGCCCGGTCGCCCGTGATATACCACCCGTTATTAAACATGGAGTCATAAAGTTCCTGTTTGTTCCAGTAGGTCCTGAACATGGAGGGCCAACCCGCCCTGAGAACGAGATGCCCCTCTTCTCCCGGAGGGAGTTCTTTTTCACATTTGTCATCTAAGATGGCGGCCGTTACGCCGGGGAAGGACCTTCCCATGGAGCCCGGGCGGATATCCTGGACCGGATAGTTGGCAATCTGGATACACCCGGTCTCCGTTTGCCACCAGTTGTCGTGGAAAGAGAGCCCGAAAGCCTTGTTACCCCAAAAAATGGCCTCGGGGTTGAGTGGTTCGCCCACACTGGCGAGGTATCTCAGGCTGGCAAGATCGTACTTTTCAACCACTTCTGTCCCGGCCTTCATCAGCATCCGGATGGCTGTGGGGGCCGAATACCAGACCGTCACCCTGTATTTTTCGATCACCCTGTACCAGTTGCTGGCGCGAAAGCCGCCCTCGTAGACCACCTGGGATATGCCGTTTGACCAGGGGCCGAAGATGCCATATGAGGTCCCGGTAACCCATCCCGGATCAGCGGTGCACCAATAGATGTCTTCAGGTTGAAGGTCGAGGACATATTTGGCAGTAGCATAATGCCCAACAACGGCCTGATGGGCATGCACCACCCCTTTCGGTTTCCCGGTAGTCCCGGATGTGTAGTGAATGATGGCATAATCTTCTTTGTCTGTTTTTTCGATATCAAGCGCATCTGAGGCCTGATTCATAAGTGCCTCATAGCTGACCTCTCTGTTTCCTAATTCATAGGGCACGTTTCCCCTGTTAACAATGATGATCGTTTCAAGGGCGGGGAGGTCCTCAACGATCTCTTTCACCTTCCCCGCGAGCTTCGCTGTGGTAACAAGGACCCTTGCTTCGCAATCCCCGAGACGATCCTTAACGGCGTCAGGTCCAAAGGCGGAAAAAAGGGGGCCGATGACCCCCCCGATTTTAAGACCCCCTAAGAGAGAGATATAGATCTCGGGTATTCGGTCTCCGAAGGTGAAAATTCTGTCACCCTTCCTGACCCCCAACCCCTTCAGGACATTTGCGAAACGGTTGCTCAGCCTCTGCAAATCCAGGAAGGTATATTCTTCGGTTTCGCCATCCTTCCCTTCCCAGTAGAGGGCCACCTTGTTCTTGATCGGGGTCTTTATGTGCCTGTCGATGGCCTCGTAAGCGATATTAAGGCCGCCATCATCGAACCCGTCAAGCTCCCTCACAATATCTTCCCACCTGAAATCCTCTCTTGCCTTTTTATAGTTCAAGAGGTTGGGTGTTACGCTCATCTTGGTGACGTCTTCTTTTGTGATAGGGTCGTATTTCATTTAGGCACCTTCCTTTTTTCGTAGAGGTTCCCAGGTTCAGGATGGCTTTTTCTCAGGGTTATAGCTATTTGATTACCTTTAACATCTCCTTGAACTCTTTTGTCCCGGCCCGCTTTAATATCTGAAAAACAACAGTCTCGGTTGAGGTAATTACGGCCCCTGCTTCCTTCATGAGCGAAAGGCCGATATTCCAGTTGTCCCCTGTCCTGGAATCAACCGCATGATGGGGCACATGCACCCTGTATCCCCTTTCGAGGAGGGAGACACAGGTCTGGAATACACAGATGTGGGTTTCAACGCCCACCAAAATGATGTTATCTAAGGCGTTTGCTTTCAGGCGGGTGTTAAAGAGGTCGACGCTGCAGCAGTTAAAATCAAGCTTTTCAATCGGGTCATATTCGGGTAAGGCCTCTTTTATCGGGGAGAGTGTGGGACCCAGCCATTTCGAATACTGCTCGGTCAAAACAACAGGCAGGTTGAAGAGCCGTGAGAGGTGGAGCAGCTTGACAATCCTGTCAGTCACCCTGTCCGGATTGCCCATGACCTGCATGAGCTTTTCCTGGGCGTCTACGATAATGAGTCCTGTATTTTCTCTGTTGAGTAATGATATAGTCATAATGGCGCGGATCTTAGTTTATGACATCGTCACTTGTCAAGTTAGAGATGTAATAGGCAGGAAAAACCGGATTTTCCAGGGTGGGATAAAGATTGGAAAAGGAAATCATAAGCCTTGTGGCAGCGCAAGGACCCTTAACCGGGGCTGAGATATCAGAGCAAATCGACGTTGATCTCTTTCTCTTGTGGCGTACCTGCAAGACCTCAGAAAAACTGGCCATCCGCACCATCGGGCGAAGGTATTTGAGGCTCGATCGCAGAATTGAAGGTTTTGCGCGCCTCTCCCCCTCAATATTGCGGGAATTTCTGACCTACTCTGTGATTGGACTTGATCAGGATCACAATTCTATGACTCACAGAGCCAAGGAAATCACCGCACACATTGAGAAAGTGACCCGGGCAAAATCTGAACTCGCCTACATTATCTTTTCAGCAGCAATGGGCCGGTTTGAAAATAGCGCCCTGATCGCCAAACAGGTTTGCGTCACGATTGCAGGCGATATCGTTTATGACATGGCCCACGATGTACCCCGTCCCGAAAGGAGCACCGGAAGACTCGTAAAGGGATCGGATATGGACATCGTAGTTGTGGTGGATGATCTGTTTCCGGAACCGCTGACCGAGAGGTTAGATGAGTTGATTTACCAGGAAAAACAGAATGTCCTGATAACGCCCCACCTCAGAGAAGAAATCGATTATATTGTTAAGAATATAACCCGTGTAAGGGAACAGATGCAGTTCGATACCTTCAAGCATATGGTCGCATGCAAAATCCTTCAGGAAGGCGCCTTCCTTTACGGCAGCGAGGACCTATTTTGTACCATCAAGGAAATGCTGCGAGAACACGGGATCACGGAGAAGTTGGAAGAGTTGGAAAACCGCGCCAGGATCTTCCGAAGCAACGCGGAAAGACAGCTCCTGAAGGAGGACCCCCGAAGGATCAGGGAGGAGTATCAGCACCTTCTTTATCCAACAGAGGAGTCTGAAGAGTTTGAATGAAATCACAGCTACTCAGACAGCTCAAGATCCCGATGCTTCAAGGTGACCTCGCTCATCTGTCCTTTCAGGTGTTCGAAAATCTCTTCTGCGATGGTCACCGATCGGTGCCGTCCACCTGTACACCCCACTGCAATCGTCAGGTATGATTTACCCTCCCTTTCGTAAAGAGGGAGCAGATACTCAAGGAGGGAAAAATATTTTTTAAGGAACTTTTTGGTTTCAGCCCACTTTACTACAAAACTACGTACCCGCTCATCCTTTCCATCTAATTTTTTTAGTTCGGGAATAAAGTAGGGATTCGGAATAAACCGGACGTCTATCAGGAGGTCGGCCTCAAGGGGAACGCCATATTTGAAACCGAATGAAAGAACGGAGAGCCTCATCCTTTCCGCCTTGGCACCCTGCAATGCATTTTGAACAATGACATCTTTCAACTGATGCACCGTCAAATTGGATGTGTCGATAATCTTGTCTGCCATCTCTTTCAACCCGTGTAACTGCCGCTTTTCAGACCTAATCCTGTCAAGGAGGTTGGTTCCATTGGCAATCGGATGTTGCCGACGGGTTTCGCTGTATCGCTTTAACAGCACTTCTTCAGAACATTCCAGAAAAAGTACCACAAAGTGATACCCCTCCTTTCGCAGCAGGTGAAAGATTTCCTGGTAATTTTTGACAAACGCCTTTTGCCTGAGATCCATACCAAAGGCGAGTTTCTGGATCTCCGAGACGCCACCTGAATGGAGATCCAAAAATTTGGGCAGGAGCAGAACCGGTAGATTATCGACACAAAAATAACCTGCGTCTTCAAGGGCATCTATAGCAACGCTCTTTCCCGAGCCGGACAGACCTGTAATAATGATGATATTCAGATTTTTCATGATACCTACTCTTACAGTTTTTGGCCCTTATGTCAAACAGGATTTATTGAAATCAAGACACTGACGAATAATCGCTTGACAAGGGATTGAACTGCTTATATAAAACAGGTCAACATCAGTAATACAATGGCGTATTACCAAAGAGGACAGCGAAGTCCACAAACTACTGAACGGTGTAGTTGGTGGATTTTTTTATTGTTCGCAAGGAATACGATGTCGATTTTAGGAGGAGACCTTGGAGCTGAAGACTGAAAGCCATCAGAAGATTGTCCAGTTAGTTGAAAAAGGGGTTAAGATCCCCAACCCCCTCACCCTTGACATCGGAGACGAAATCAAGGTCGATCAGATTTCCGGAAACGGGGTTAAGATTTATCCCGGGTGTCGTATCTATGGCGCGGAAACTGTCATCGCGGCCGGCGCCCAGATTGGCCATGAAGGACCGGTAACCATTGAAGGCTGCCAGATTGGCCCTAAGGTGGAGCTCAAGGGTGGGTATTTCAAAAAGTCGGCTTTTTTAGAAAACGCAAGCATGGGCTCGGGCGCACACGTGCGCGAAGGGTGCATCTTTGAAGAACAGGCCAACGGCGCCCACTGCGTCGGCTTAAAGCAGACCATTCTGTTCCCTTTTGTGACCTTGGGGAGCCTGATTAACTTCTGCGATTGCCTGATGACCGGGGGAACAAGCCGTAAAGACCACAGCGAGGTGGGCAGTTCCTATATTCATTTCAATTTCACGCCCAGCGGCGACAAGACCACCGCATCCCTTATTGGCGACGTCCCGCAGGGTGTCATGCTGAACCAGCCAGCCATCTTTTTAGGGGGACAGGGAGGAATTGTCGGTCCTGTGCGGTTAGGTTACGGCAATGTCACCAGTGCGGGCACGATTCTGCGCAAGGATATCTTAGAGAGCAATAAACTGATCATTGCAAAGACCCACCGCGCCGGTGTATTCCGTTCTGTACCCGATTTTTACGCAGGCCTTCCCAGGCTGCTTGAAAACAATATCCTCTATCTGGCAAATCTGGCTGCTTTAGAACAATGGTATATCCATGTGCGGCAGACCTTTTTCAATTCGCAGGAACTCGGGGGGCTCATCTACGCGGGCGTACTCAGCAAATTGGAATTAGCCAAAAAAGAACGTATCAAACGCCTAAAGGCCATGACGGATAAGGTAGAGAGCTCCCTTGATAAATATGGAGATAAGGCCCGGAGCGTGGCTGGTAAACGGGAACTCTGTGACAACATTGAACGAATCTCTCAATTGTTTTCAGGAGAGATCGTCGAGAAGAGCGGCCTGGAGGCGCGAGACAGCTTCTTGGAAGCGTTTATTGATCACAGGAAAGAAAATGACGGGGCCTATGTGGAGGTGGTGCAGAGCCTCCCTGTGGGTGTATCCGAAACGGGCACGGCATGGCTCCAGGAAATCATTGATGAGATCTCCCGGCAGGCGGCCACAGTTTTACCAGGACTGGCTCTCTTCAAGAGACGGATTGCCCAGCCCGATTAAGGCAGAACAAATAAAAATTTTACCACAAGCACAAGAAAGTCACGAAAAATGAGTTCTCATGGATTCATGATCTCTTCGTGTTCTACTGATCTTCGTGGTGAACAACTTCCTGCGCCTTTTAAGCACAAATTTACTGATTAAGATATTAGGAGGAGGCAAAGACATGGGTAAATTATTCGGCACGGACGGAATTCGGGGAGAAGCCAACTTCTATCCGATGGATGCCATGACGGCTTTTTCTGTGGGACAGGCCGTTACCCACTTGTTCAGGAACGGCGATCACCAGACCCGGGTCATTATCGGCAAAGACACCCGCATTTCCGGCTACATGTTGGAAAGCTCCCTTGAGGCGGGCATTACCTCCATGGGGGGCAACCCCTATCTGGTCGGCGTTCTCCCCACGCCGGGAATCGCCTTTATCACGCAAAGTATGCGGGCGGATGCGGGGATCGTGATTTCAGCGTCGCACAACCCTTACCAGGATAACGGCATCAAGATCTTTTCCGGCGACGGATTCAAGCTCTCCGACGAGCGGGAGGAATTTATCGAAGACCTCATCCTGAATGGTGAACTCCCCGGGATGGTGCTCCGTGCCAAGGAAATGGGTCGGGCCAAACGGATTGATGATGTCCTCGGGCGATACATTGTTTTTATTAAGAACACCTTCCCGCGTGAATTGTCAATGGAAGGGTTGAAGATCTGCATTGATGCGGCTAACGGTGCAACCTATAAGGTGGCCCCGGCTGTTTTTACCGAGTTGGGGGCAGACGTGGATATCATCCACAACACTCCCGATGGAATCAATATCAATGATAATTGCGGGTCGCAGTATACGGACGACCTGGAAAGACGCGTAAAAGAAAAGGGCGCAGCCATCGGCCTGGCGTTTGACGGCGATGGCGACCGCTTGATCGCTGTAGATGAAAAAGGGCGTAAGATCACGGGTGATCAGATCCTGATTATCTGCGCCAGGGCGCTGAAAGAAGAGGGCAGGCTGAAAAATGACCTGCTGGTCAGCACCGTCATGAGCAACCTCGGTCTGACGATTGCTTGTAAGAAATATAATTTTTCACACCATGCCTCCAAGGTGGGAGACCGATATGTATTGGAGGATATGCAGCGGTTAGGCTCGGTAATCGGTGGCGAGGAATCCGGCCACATGATTTTTCTGAAACACCACACCACGGGTGACGGCATCCTTACGGCTATGCAACTCATCGCAGCAATGGTCAGCCAGGACAGGCCGCTTTCCGAATTAGCGGCAATGATGGATGTCTTCCCACAGAAACTGATCAATGTGGAGGTCACCCGCAAACCTGAGATCTCTTCGGTCCCACAGGTGGTGGCGGCAATCAAGGAAGTCGAAACCCAACTGGGAGAGCAGGGCCGGGTCCTGGTGCGCTATTCCGGAACCCAGAATATGTGTCGCGTAATGGTTGAGGGGCCTACCGACGATCTGACCGAAAAGCACTGCAGGCAGATCGCCGAGGTCATAAAGACGGCTCTCAACTGATTTGCACCGGGTTTAGATCAAGCATGTTGGCAAATAGAGTCATTCACCTTTTATCAGAATGCTTAATCGTACTTGGATTGATGGAGTAGTGGAGTATTGGGCCGCTGATTTGGCCTTTTTCCGATTTTCAGCCCATCACTCCAGTGCTCCATCACTCCATGAACCACTGAAATGCCAGTAGACGAAATCCCTTCTGGGGATAACCAAAGCCAGGTCCTCCGGGCCCTGATCTTTGCTAAGGAGAAAACCAATGCCGATCAACGTGATGGTCACAAGAGATTTCAACCATATGAGCGAAATCGCTGCTGAAACCGTTAAGAAAAATATCATTCAGGTGCTGCGGAAAAAGGAAGAGTTTGTTTTGGGATTAGCCACAGGAAGTTCACCCACCGGCGTTTATAAACGCCTGGCCGAGGCAGCCAACTCGGGGGAATACGACAGCTTCCGGATACGCAGCTTTAATTTGGATGAATATGTCGGCCTCCCGGGAGAAAATGCTCAGCAACGCTTGATGCACCCGGAGAGCTATTGTTATTTTATGATCCAGGAGTTTTTTGGCCTCCTGAAAAACAAGTTTCTTGAAAGCAGCGTCCCTTTTGGCGCCCTCATCGATCAAAAACAGTTGATGCGAGAACTCAAGACACATACCGCGGATTGGCGTGAGGCGGGGACAGATGCAGGGAGATCCATTGTCATAAACAAGAGATCCGGGTCAGAGTACTTGGCCTGGATACGAAACGAGGTATTGGACGCATACACGCGAAAGATTAAAAAGGCCGGCGGCATAGATCTGCAGATCATCGGTGTAGGCGGACGTGGCCACGTGGCGTTCCATGAGTCGGGAATCCCTTTCAAAGGGAGCAAGGTCATGTTGGTAAGGTTGGATGACAATACCGTGGCCAACGCCATGGCAGACGGGCATTTCGCCTCGGAAAAAGACTCCCCGCGCTATGCCATTACCATGGGCGCTGAATTGGTGTATCAGGCGAAAGTAGTGGTGTTGTTAGCCTCAGGGGAACGTAAAGTCAGTTCGGTGGCCGAATCGCTCTTAGGCGATCCAACCCCTGATGTCCCCATTTCTTATGGCCAGATATTTGCCAAAGGCGGAGGGACCCTGATTTATGTGGTGGACCGGATTGTCGGGGAGCCGCTCCTTGCGAACAGAAAAGCACTTAAGCAGAAAGGCGTTCGGATCCGAAATCTCGCATAAGAAAGGGCCGGGTCCTCGACTTTCCCGATCCCTACGAACTCTCTTCCAGGAAATACGCGTTCATCTTTTCTCTGATCGCTTCTATTGTCTCTTCAAACCAGAGCACATCCGCGATACTGAGTCTGCCCGTCTTGGTAGCGCTCTTGGACCCGTCCTTTTTCGTATAGGCCCGCGGGCCGATCTGCAATTTGGGTTCACCATCCCCGTAACGGTTTATGGAGAGCTGAAGTCCTGTTTCCTCATTTTCCCAGGTTGCCAGCACCTGGTCCTTGCTCGCATCATATGCCATCTGTTTAACCCTTATTGGAATTGAATATTGAATATTGACGATTGAATATTGATGAAGCCGCAAAAAGGCGCAAAAGCCACAAAAAAAGACATCTTATACTGTAAAGGCAGATGACTACAAGCAACACGCACTCGATTTCAGGCTTAGCATTTTATGAGACCATCAATATTTAAGATCTTCTCTATCCTGTTATCCTGTCAAATATTTTCTTAGCCGAACTCGGCGGCTTCGCCAAGTTCTTCCTCAATCCTTAAAAGCTGGTTATACTTACATATTCTCTCAGTTCTGCACAAAGAGCCGGTCTTTATCTGTCCGGTTCCGGTTGCAACGGCCAGGTCGGCAATAAATGTATCTTCTGTTTCGCCTGACCGGTGCGAGATCACCGCATTCCATCCGGCCCTGTGGGCCATCTGAACCGCTTCCAGGGTCTCTGTAAGCGTCCCGATCTGGTTCAGCTTGATCAAAACCGCATTGGCAGATTTTTCCTTGATCCCTTTTGCAATCCGTTCTGTGTTTGTGACAAAGATGTCGTCGCCCACAATCTGAATACGGTCCCCCAATTTTTCGGTCATCTTCTTCCAGTACTTCCAGTCATTCTCATCAAGCCCGTCTTCAATGGAATGGATGGGGAAGCGGTCTACCCAGTCCGCATAAAACTGGATCATCTCATCACCGTTTCGGACCGATTGATCAGACTTTTTAAAGACATATTTGCCTTTCTGATAAAATTCAGACGAGGCCGGGTCTAATGCGAGCACGACATCTTTGCCGGCCGTGTAACCTGCCGCCTTGATACCGGCCAGGATCATCTCGACCGCTTCCTCGTCAGATTTCAGGTTGGGTGCAAACCCGCCTTCATCACCCACTGCCGTGCTGAACCCTTTGTTTTTCAAGACACCGGCTAAGGCATGGAAGACCTCGGCCCCGATCCGTAAGGCATCTCTGAATGTTTTGCCTCCGACCGGCATGATCATGAACTCCTGGATATCTACGTTGTTGGCAGCATGGGCCCCGCCGTTCAGAATATTCATCATCGGCATGGGGAGACGGCATGCATTGGTCCCGCCGATGTATCTGTAAAGAGGCATAAAGAGGGAATCAGCAGCGGCCCTTGCAACCGCTAAGGAAACCCCTAAGATGGCATTGGCCCCCAATTTGCCCTTGTTTCGGGTGCCGTCTAATTCTATAAGGGTCCTGTCAATGAGACGCTGGTCCGTGGCATCCATGTCAACGAGCGCAGGCGCGATGATCCCGTTCACATTCTTTACTGCCTGCCCTACCCCTTTACCCCCATACCGCCTTTTCTTCCTGTCTCGCAGTTCTATGGCCTCATATTTACCGGTAGATGCCCCGGAAGGCACATCTGCCCTTCCAAAACCCCCATCGCTTAAGCCGACTTCCACCTCCACCGTGGGATTGCCTCTGGAATCCAGTATCTCTCGTGCCACAATTGCCTCTATCTTTTCCATCGGTTTCCTCCTTATTGAAAATTCACAGCGAGCGCAATCCCCGCTGCTTGCATAGGGGTTCCTCAAAAAGGTCTCAAAATGTCCGGATAGTTCATAAATAAAATATAAAAGATTCGATCCTCCATAGCAAGAAAAGAATTGCATCGTACCAAGGCCTCGTTTAAGCTCCAATGATATTATCCAGGCAACCCCCCAATCTTCTATATTGTTGAACTCTTTTTCTCAGGCTGGTAAAATTAGGGAATTTGGATTCTGCACATTTCAGATGACATGGCAGGAAAGGATCGACATGGCCCGCAAAAAAGGCATGGAACCCCTTGCACAGCCCACCTTGGAACGGTGGTTTACCTCTTCTTATCTCGACCTCAACTCCCCCATGGTAGAAATCATTCGCCGGCAGTTGCTTGCAACGCCGGTGGAGGGCTATATCGGCTGCAGCGAAGCAATACGCGAGCTCAATTATCTGGATCGGCTCCCTGAAATAAAGGTGCCCACCTTTATCATGGTCGGCGAAGATGATCCCGGGACACCGGTGGCCGCGTCACAGGCAATCCACGAGCGAATCCCGAACTCCAGGCTCGTTGTACTCCCGTCCGCAGCCCATCTTTCCAATATAGAACAGTCCCTGGCCTTTAACCATGCCCTGATGGAGTTCCTCAGGGCTGTTTCCGCTGAAGGGGTTGATCAGAAATGACACGTGAAGAAGGAGAACACACATGAAAAAATGGTTGCTGGTGATTGGGGGGGGTCTTGCATGTCTGATCGTAATGGCGGCAGGGGGTGGTTATTGGTGGTTTCAGCATACCCTCAAGAAGAGTCTGCCGCAGGTTTCAGGAGAACTGAGCATTCCAGGTATCAAGGACACGGTACAAATCTTAAGGGACAGTTATGGTGTGCCCCACATTTATGCCAAGAACGAGCCCGACCTTTACTTCGCACTTGGATATGCCATGGCCCAGGATCGCCTCTGGCAGATGGATTTCTCCCGCCGATTAGGCCAGGGACGGCTCTCCGAGATCTTCGGTGAAGATTTCGTAAAAGTTGACCGTTATTTCAGGATGCTCACCGCGGCGGGGGTGAACACGGAGATACCGGCCGAGTTCGCCGTAACGCTCCAGTCGTTTACGAATGGCCTGAATGCGTACCTTAAGACCCATAAAGATCGCCTTCCCATTGAATTCAAATTGCTTCGCTATGAGCCTGAGCCCTGGCAGGTGGACGACTACATCTCCATCGTGAAGGTCATCACCTGGGCGCTCAGCGTAGGCTGGAATACGGATCTGACCGCTGCCACGATCCTGAAATGGGTGGGTGACCCGATGTTTAAAGAGGCCTTCCCTTCCTGGCCAGGCCACGCGCCCCTCATTATTCCCGAAAAGACCATCGCCCTCTCTTCGATTCCAGATCTTCCCACGGAAGCAGCACACATCATCGAAAAGCTGATCCCTCTCCCCTCTGCAGGCGCCAGTAATAACTGGGTCGTCGCCGGGAAGAAATCCGTAAGCGGGAAGCCGATGCTGGCAAATGACGCCCACCTGCCACTGACAAACCCATCATTCTGGTGGGAAGTGCATCTCGTCTGTCCCACCATCGATGCATCAGGATTCGCGGCTACCGGTCTTCCGGGAATACCGATCGGTCACAATCGTCATGTTGCCTGGGGCGTCACCAATGTCATGGTGGACGATGTGGACTTTTTCGTTGAGAAGATCAATCCCGATAACCCCCGGCAATACTGGTACAAGGACCGCTGGGAAGATATGAAGGTCAAGGTTGAAACCATCCGGGTCAAAGGGAAAGACCCGGTCAAGGCAGAAATCCTGCTCACCCGCCACGGCCCGATTGTCAATGAACCCCGCGCAAATTTAAAAGAAAGCCCGATCTCTGCAAGGTGGACCTTTACCGAAACCCTGCAGCCGGTTCAGGCCGCTTCCCTCCTGCTGAAGGCAAGAGATATAGAAGAGGTAAAAGAGGCCCTCAGATACTGGGAGGTACCGGGGCAGAACTTCGTGTTTGCCGACACAAACGGAAATATCGGCTACTGGTGCTGTGCGACCGTCCCCATCCGCCTGAAAGGTGACGGACTCCTCCCGGTGCCCGGCTGGACCGGTGAGTATGAGTGGAACGGGTATGTTCCCTTTGAAGAAAGACCTCATCTGATCAATCCGGAATCGGGTTTCATTGCCACAGCCAACAACAAAGTGACCGATAATAACTATCCATATCTGATCAGTCGCTACTGGGAACCGACGGACAGGATCACACGGATCGTTCAGCTACTCAAGGAGAAGGAAAAGCTCTCCGTTAATGACTTGAAACAGATGCATCAGGACGTCTACTGCCCGCAGGCTGCGGAATTGACCCCCAAGATCATCCAGGTCCTCGAAAAACGATTTAGCAGCGAAGAGGGGAAGAAGGCCAAAGATATTCTCTCCAGGTGGGATTTCAAAATGGCCAAAGACAGCGCCGGAGCCTGTCTGTTTGAAATGACATATCGAAAAATGATGGGGAATATATTCAAGGATGAGCTGGGAGAGGATCTCTTTGAAAAATATCTGAAGACATCTGTCTTCCCATCCCGGGCCGTCCGTGCAATGGTAGAGAACGGCTCCTCTCCATGGTTTGACAATATTAATACCCCGGAAAAAGAGGGCCTGGAAGAGATCATTACCCTGAGCATGAGCCAGACACTTTCGGAGCTGAAGGAGACACTGGGGAGCGAGATGGAGAAGTGGGAGTGGGGAAAGATACACACCCTCACCTTTGAACATGCGCTCGGGAAAAAGAAACCCCTTGACCTGATATTTAATCTGGGACCCTTCCCGGTAGGAGGAAGCCTTCTCACTGTCAATAAAAAGAAATATTCGCTGCATGATCCCTATCATGCAAACCATGGGGTTTCCATGCGGATGATCGTCGATTTCGCTGACATGGACGGCGCTCTCCACGTCCTCCCCACCGGTGAGTCAGGCCAGCTCAAGAGCCCGAACTACCAAGACCAGATCCCCCTCTACCTGAGCGGCAGATACCATCCTTCCTGGACGGATCGGACTGAGGCAGAGAAAAACAGCCGGGGCATCCTCACTTTAAGACCGGGTTAGCCCCGTGCACAGGGGTGAGTTCCTTTTGGCAATTCGCAGCCTTTCGAGAACGCTGGATGTGTTTACTCGTACCGACCCACCTCGTCTGCCAATTCCATGAACCAGTCAATCTTCTCGGGCGGCGCAATACCCGGGACCTCGCATCCGGTTGCCAGGATATAGCCGCTGTCCTTAGGCGCCACGGCAAGGCAGTCAATCATGGCCTGCTTCATCTCTTCCCTGGTCCCGGAGAAGAAGAGATTGGTATTTACATTTCCGATCAGCACCGCCCTCCCCCTTGCCACATCAACCGCCTTAGCCAGATCCGTGGGCGCATCAACGCTGATATTGGTCACCCCCGTATTCACCATATCTTCGAGAATCGGATCTGTATAGCCACAGATGTGGAGCCCGATACCCATCTTTTTTCCCTTAAAGTGGTCCACGATCTCCTTGTGGTAAGGGAAGATGAAGTCTCGGTAGATCCTGGGTGAGATGAGGCTGCATGACGCCGGCGCCTCAGAATAGTTGGGGCCGATCTTGAGATCAACGAGTGCCTCCCCAAACCGGATGGACTGCTGTGTGCAGAACCGCATCAGCTCATGGACGTAATCAGGGTCTCTCATGGCATCCCTGAGCAGATTGCTGGCATCTCTCAGGCCGATGGCAATGGTCCAAGGCCCCGCAATCACCGGAGACACAGCGGTGTCGGTGACGATCTTTCTTGTCTCTACCATGGCCTCAAGATAAGCAGGGAGGCGACCGTCCTTTTTCGGATCGGCAAGTTCGAGACTGCTCAGTTTCCCTTTGTCCTCGAGGGCCAGTTTCTTGGAGATACACAGGCTGTCTTCAGGAAATTTCAGTTCATTCCCCAGGGCCTCCACGTCCATGAGCAGGTCCCACTGCATGAGAAGGATATCGGGTCTGTAACGTTCATAGGCAGCCACCTGTGACTTCACGAACACCTTCGGGTCCAGCAAAAATTCCTTTATGGATGCACCGATAAGCTGGGGGTTGCACTGACCCATAAAGGGATAGGCAGGGACCCGGTCAATGACCGGGTCCTGATCGGTAAAGGTTTTCTTAAACGCCGCGGAAACACGCTGTTTCCCGGTATACGCCTCCATATTACAGCTCTCCTTTTTCCTCCCAGATCTTCATCTGTTCCTGGTAGGATGGTGGGAAAGTCGCCTGGAAATTGAAGAAACTGGTGATCGGATACCGGATGCCGCCCTTGTGCGTATTGGCCAGTCCATCTATAACCGTATCGATTTTAGATGCGGGGATCAGAAATGACATTTCATAATCCTGAGTCATCCCGAAAATCCTGTCGCCGTTCCCCGGGACGAGATAACGGCATTCATCGTTTTTCATGACCGTGATAATGGCTGCACACCCTAACCTTCCCATGGATGAAGAGTGAACCGCGCCGCCTTGGTTATACAGCGCACCATGAACAAGTCGCATGATCTGCGCGGGATTGCCGTAGACCATGAGCACGTCCGGTTCAAAACCGGCTCTGTTCAGCGGTGCGACCAGGATATGACTATATAGACCATAATCAAAACGGTCAATGAGATCTTCTTCCTTTTTTCCTATCTCCTTGGAGGCCGTAAACATGCCTGCGGCCAGATTCCCTTCGTTGTAGAAGTCGATGTTCTTGAAAAAGCCGAACGGTGCCGCGCCAAGTGAACATTGCATGTCTTCCCTGCCCATGGCAACGGTCGAACCCAGTTTCCTGGCCATCCCGATCCCCTGGCATATGGCCACCTTTTTCTTCATCTGCTGAAAGGGTCGGCGGGTCCTGTCCGGAATTTCATCTTCAGACTTCAACATTTTAAGTGCCAACGGAAAGGTAAGGGGACGTATATACGTGTTCAACGCCTGTTCCACTTCTTTTAAATCAGCCATGACAACCTCCTTTTATTTGGATATCGTATTTAAGACAAAGATGTTGTTTTTCTCAGATGCTCAAGGGGCAGGAGAGGGCATTGAACCCTGGCCCATGAACAATAACCTTTACTCTTTCAGCTTCGCCCGGATCTCTTCGATCAATTTGGGGACAATTTTTCTGAAATCTCCCACCACGATGACGTCGGACGTGTCAAAGATCTCTGCATTCGGGTCTGTGTTGATGGTGATGATATGTTCTGATTGATCCATACCGACGACATGATGCATGACGCCCGAGATCCCGATACCGATGTAAAGTTTCGGGCGGACGGTCTTCCCACTCTGTCCGATCATCTGCCCTTCCTCGGCCCAACCCTCATCGACCGGGGGACGGGTCGCCCCAACAGCCCCCCCCAACAGTTCGGCCAACGATTCAATCATCTTCCAGCTTTCCCGGCTTCCGATACCCCAGCCGCCCGCAACAACGACCTCGGCCTTTTCCAACGGGAGTCGGTCCGGCTTTTCTCTCTTTACTTCAAGCACCTCCGGTCCCAGTCCTTCATTAGGAAGATCAATTTCTATCTCTTTGATCTCACCTTCCTTCTCCGCGGCCGAAAGGGCCTTCATGATCCCCGGCATGACTGTCGCCATCTGCGGACGGTGATCCGGACAGGCTATGGTGGCGATAACACCGCCCCCCCACCCGGGAACCACCTGAAGGAGTTTCCCATTACTGTCCAACCTGAGGTCGATACAGTGTGCGGAAAGGCCCGTGCGCACCCTGGCGGCCACCCTGGGTGCCAGTTCAACTCCCATATATGTGGCCCCCATCAACAGGATCTCCGGATCATATGCATGGATCAGGGACGAGATCACCCTGGCGTACGGGATCAACCGATAGGTCTTCAACCTTGGGTCATCACCCACAACGACCGAGTCCGCCCCGTGGTTGATGAGACGCTGTGCAAGCGGCCGGATGTCGTGACCCAGAATGACTGCCGTCACCTTTTTTTCGGCTTCATCCGCAAGTTGCCTGGCCTTGCCCAAAAGCTCCAGGCCAACCTCATGGAGTTCCCCGCCCCGCTGTTCCGCAAAAACCCAGATACCGTTCATATCACCCTTCATGAATGATCCTCTTGTGAAACTGGTTATTCGTTATTGGTTATTGAGCTCTGGTTAACTCTGAAACCCGAAACCTGAAACCTCATCAAGGATGTATCAGATGATGCCATACTGGTATATCCTCTCCGCAAGCGATTCAACAATCTCTTCAACAGATCCATCCAGTCTTTCCCTTTTCCTTTCAAACCGGCGAAGCTCAATCCCTGCCATCTGGGTCGGGGAACCTTCAATCCCGATAATCGCCGAGGGTATTTTCAGGTCTTGGTTTGAGAGAATCTTTATCTCTTTGGATTCAGCGGCTAAAATCCCGATGAAGGAGGTGTATCTGGGCTTGTTAAGCTCCTTGCGGACAGATATCACCAGAGGCAACGCTCCCGCAAGCCGCGCAAGACCGTGCTCGATCTTCCGGGTGACGACCAATGAGCCGTCATCGTGCAGATCGAGATCGATCACATGCATGACATTTGGCAGATCCAGCAGTTCTGCCAACTGGGAACCTACCTGGGCCGTTGAGCCATCAATACTCATATTCCCGCAGATGATCAGATCAACATCACCGAGCCACCTGCATCCGGCAGCAAGAACATGCGCAGTTGCTAAGGTATCAGAGCCTGCAAACGCCCGGTCGGACAGCAAAACCGCCCTGTCCGCTCCCATTGCCAGGCCCTCCCGAAGCGTTGAAGTGGCCGAGGGGGGGGCCATGGACAACAAAACGACCTCCCCCCCATGCACGTCCCGAATCGAGAGCGCCGCCTCTATCGCATGTTTGTCGAGCGGGTTGATGACGCTCGGAATCCCCTCCCGGATCAGAGTCTGGGTCTGGGGATCCATGGATACTTTGTCCCACTGTTTCGGGTCGGGGACCGGCTTGAGACAGACGACTATTCTTTCCATTATATTCTCTCTTCTATCCTACTTCTTGAAAGGAGCCAGTGCAGCCCTCGCAAGAACGACCTTGGCGATCTCTTTGGTCCCCCCTGCCGGAACCGTCACCATGGCATCCCTGAAAAGACGCTGAACCGCATATTCCCTCATGATCCCGTACGAACCATGTATTTCAATCGCCGTCTTTGCCGCATTTACAGCCGCTTCACAGGTGTAGTACTTGGCCAAAGCCCCTTCATTGTCACATCGCATCCCTTGATCCTTGAGCCACGACGCCCGGTAGCATAGGAGACGACAGATTTCGAGCTGCGAATAGATTTCCGCCATGTAAAACTGAATGGCCTGAAGTGCGCTGATCGGTTTGCCGTAAAGAACGCGTTCGCTGGCAAATTTCCCGGCCTCTTCATAAACGGCGGTCAGGATGCCTAACGCTGTCGCGGCCATACCAGTTCTCCCGGTCTCGCTGATGGTTTTGATGGCCACGCCAAGTCCACCACCTTCCTGTCCCAACAGGTTCTCTTTGGGTACCTCGCAATTATCGAATGCCAGTTCTCCGGTATTGGCCCCGCGAAGACCGAACTTGTTCTCTTTACGTGCCGCTTTGGCGCCGGGAGCATCCTTGTCCACGATAAAGGCGCTGATCCCCTTGGGTCCCTCCCCTGTTTTTGCGATCACCACCCAGTAGTCAGAGGTATGTGAATTCGTGATAAAGCACTTGCGGCCGTTCAGGATGTATTTATCCCCCTTCAACTCGGCTGAGGTCTTCATTCCGATGACGTCCGATCCGCCGCTGGGATCCGTGACCGCCACACACCCCATGGTTTCACCTTTGGCCAACGGTGTGAGATATTTCTCTTTCTGGGCATCGGTACCAAAGTCATTGAGCACCGCACACCCCATATGATGGACCTGCATGGCCATCGGCATTGCCGAACAAACCCTCCCGAGTTCCTCCAAAACAATTGTGCGGGCGACATATCCCAGACCCACGCCACCATATTCTGCGGGTGTAATGACGCCTGTAATCCCTACTTCAGCCATCGGCTTTAAGAGTTCCTCGGGGAAGTCCCCTGTCTCTTCCATGGCCTCCATCTTCGGGGGAATTTCATTTTCAGCAAATTCCCTCACGGCCTTTCTCAACATCTCTTCTCTTTCCGAAAAAGTAAAATCCATAACATCTCCTCCCATAATTAGATTTTTACACGTTTAATCTAAGAGATTATCCCTCAGAATTTTTTTAGGACCTTTGTCCCCTCATATAGTTTTTGAGAAACTGGAAATTAGAAATTAGAAAACGAAGGATGGGCCCTTTCAGCTCAAATTTCCAATTTCCAATTTCAAATATCTTTGGATAGTATTTACGCCAACAGCCTATACAGATTTCTCCCTCACCTTGTCAGACGCAAACCGATCCTGTTCAATGCCACCGGGGTCTCTCAATCGGCCAGTTTGTCGAGATATTCGATCAAAGAACTGATCGCCTGATCCAGACAGGCATCGGATTTTTCCATTCCGTAGATGACAGACGCACCTAACATCCCTGCAAAGATCATCTCTGTAACCGCCGCTGTATCTACACCTTTTCGGACCTCACCCGATCCCTTTCCCTCATCCAGCAATCGATTGAGCATCGCCCTCAGACCGGCAAATCCCTTATTCAGTTCACGAGACAGAACAGGTCTCTGATCATCCAGTTCTACTGATAAGGTCACAAAGATACAGCCACCCGGGAAATTGCTCCGGTCTTTCAGATACCGACTCCGGTAGTTTTCCAAGAGTTTTTTTATCTTTTCAACCGGCTGTGATATTTGATCCAGATCCGCAAGGGTCGCCTCGCGCCAGATCCGTTTGGCCTCGTTCAGCACGGCAAAAAAAAGGGCCTCTTTGCTCTCGAAATGATTGTAGAGCCCTCCTTTCGAGGTATTCGCCGCCTCCAATATGTCATGGATGGACGTACTCAAAAAACCTTTCAAGGAGTACAGCTTGAGGGACTCGGCAACGATTTTTTCTTTGAGGTCCATAATGGGCTCCTGTGACTCCTGATAAAGGGGGTGGGGGGGAGACCGGTCGGTCTCTTGATATGTTTATAGATGATCCATTTTTTAAAGACAAGAACATTCTTTAAAAAGTGTGACAAAGAGTGTCATTTCCCTGCTTGGACTGAAGACAGCCGAAAATTCGCCTTTATAAGGAGTTTATCAAGGTGTGATTCCCGCCTTGACTATTTCAGCTATTACTTATAAGATAAAACCTGTTCGGAAGCTTCTTTTTGGATCGTCTGGCGTCATAAACCCAAATACCAAACAGTATGGAGGAACTGCAACTATGGCCAGTAAAGATATTTTGAAAGGGAAGAAGATACTTGCCGTGGATGATGAGGAAGACATTCTGGATACCCTGGTAGAGATCCTTGATGAGTGTAATGTGGAAACAGCAACCTCCTTTGAATCTGCCAAAGAGCTCCTGAAGACCGGGAGTTATGATGCCGTCATCCTGGATATCATGGGGGTTCAAGGCTTTGACCTGTTAGAGATTGCAACTCGAAGAAAGATCCCGGCACTGATGCTAACTGCCCATGGCCTGAACCCAGACAACCTGGTGGGTTCCATAAGGATTGGGGCGAAATCGTATATTCCCAAAGATAAGATCAACGAAATCGGCCTTTTTCTGAAAGAGGTATTCTTAGCCAAGGAAAAAGGGATAGAGAAATCAGGGGCCTGGTTTGCCCGTTTGAGCTCCTTTTTCGATAATCGATTCGGCCACGGATGGAAGAATAAAGACAAGAAGTTCTGGTCGGAGTTCGACAAGACCTACAAGGTTTCAAAGGAAGAGCTTGAACGTATCCTGTAGGCGCTTAGCGCGAGTTGCGGGTTCCGCGGTACGGGTTAAGGATTCCGACTTCCGCATCCTCAACGGTCTTTGAATGAACCGTGACGGCCCGCACCTCCTGCAAAACGGCCTGCTCCCTCCAATGTCTCCCCGCTTTCAATGGTCCTTAATCCGAGGAGGAATTCGTTTTTCATGGCCTCGGTAAAGGAAAAATCGAACTGCTCGTAGGCAGACCGTCTATCGCTCAGGAGACATCGCTGCGGAAATCGAATGATTTGCCGGGCCAGGGCCTCTGCCTCTCCCCTGGCAGTCCCGGATTGGACAACCCGGTTGGCCAGTCCCATGCTGAACGCTTCCTCTGCCTCAACCGGGCGGCCGGTGAGAATCATGTCCAGGGCGTGAGAAAGCCCGATCAGCCGCGGCAGGCGGACCGTGCCGCCGTCTATCAAGGGGACCCCCCAACGTCGGCAGAACACACCAAAGACCGCGTCACGGGCCACGATACGCATATCGCACCAGATGGCAAGTTCAAGCCCCCCGGCCACAGCATAACCTTCCACCGCGGCGATGACCGGTTTGCTTAGCCAGAGGCGTGACGGACCCATCGGCCCATCCCCATCTTCACTCAGCCGGTTGGCACGGCCATCGGTAAAGCCCTTGAGATCCGCCCCCGCACAAAAGCATCCCCCAGCCCCGGTTAAGACCGCTACACGGGCCTCCCCGTCGGCCTCAAACGCCCTGAAGGCCTCCACTAACTCCTCGGCGGTCGGGCCATCAACGGCGTTCCTCACCTCGGGTCGGTTAATAATGACCGTGGTCACACCCCCATTTTTTTCGGTGATGACTCGCATGTTTCCTCCTTTATCTTCCTGTATCTTCCTGCCCTCTTTTCCATTGACGCCAAGACAGCTTTGTCCTAAAAGAGGAAAAAAACCCTTCCGCACCCCGTCTTAACTTCTTTGGACATCGGGTTTTTTGTAACACTTTAGTGTTTTGAAACAAAGCCAGTGACCGTGAGGGTCTCTTTCCCAAAGGATGTAACAAAAATTCTCCTGAGCGTACGGAACGCCCCCTTGACGTTGAATACAGGTTCCGGGCAGGCAGAGGCGATGTCCGTTTAAATGGATACCTTCTTCTGGGGCTGTCCTGTGACGAATTTCAAGGCCTCGCTGCCGTTCCTATGAAATGATCCACTTATTTACGTCCTTTGGGAAAGAGACCCTCACGGTCCGGCAACCTACGAATGATTGTCTCAAACCGCTAAAGTGTTACGGTTTTTTTTGTTTTTCTTTGCGGGCTCTGCGCCTTTGGGTGCGGATTATAGAGGATAACGCTATCCATTACGAGGGAAAAATGATCCAGGAAACCATGTCGAGGGCCGAACGCTTTAATGCGGCAGTGGCCCTTGAAAAACCGGACCGGGTCCCGGTCATGCCCTTGATGACGGCATTTGCTGTCCGCGCTCAGGGCCTGACCCAGGGGGCCGGCTGGCGCGATGTTGAAACCGGGTTTCAGGCCATGCTCAATACATTCAATGACCTGGGCGGCTTTGACAGACTCTACAAGCCCAATCTCTTCTGGCCCATGACAGGGGGAAGGTTCTGCTCCACACCGGTGAGGGTCCTGATTCCTGGGAGGCAGCTCCCTGAAGACGCCCTTAACCAAATCGACGAAAGAGTGCTGTTCAGCCGTGCCGATTATGACAGGATCGCCGCGCTGGGATGGAATGCCTTCTGGGATGAACACTACGAAGAGATGAGTGGCGGTCGTACCATCGGTCAGGTGGCAGCCACCCAGGACCGGCTCTTGAAGGAATATATCAGGGAGGTGGAAATCTACCACGACCTGGATATTCATCCCCTCTTCGGGGCCTATGTGGATTCCTCGATTATGGCCTTTTCCATGGCCCGGACCCTGACCCAGTTTACCATGGACCTCTACGAGGTACCGGACAAAATAAAGGCCGCCATGGATGCCTCCTGCGCTGACCTTATCCAGAACGCGTTAGATGTTATTGCCCTGACCCAGATCCCCTTGGTCTTTATTGTCCTTGAAAGGGGCTCGGGGTTTTACTACCGGCTCGATGTCTTCGAGCAGTTCGAGTGGCCTTACCTTCAGCGTTACGTGGATGCGTTCCTCTCAGAAGGTATCACGCCGTGGTTCCATTTTGATACGGACTGGGGCCTGAACCTCCCTTATTTGAAACAACTGCCCAAGGGTAAGTGCGTGTGCGATCTTGACGGAATGACGGACATCTTCAAGGCGAAAGAGATCCTTGACGGACACATGTGCATCAGCGGCGATGTCCCTGCCGACCTTCTCACGCTGGGAACCCCCGAGCAGATCCGGGACTACTGTCAGCGACTCATTGACGAGGTGGGCCGAGGGGGCGGGTTTATCCTGACCACCGGTTGCGAGTGCCCTGTGGATGCCAGATTTGAGAACGTGAAGATGATGATCGATGTGGCAAAGAACTATAGGGGTAAGGAGTGACAGCTTGAAAACGTCGCCGGTAATGGAGGTCCTCCTCATCTCAGGATTCCTTGGCGCCGGGAAGACCACTCTCATCAATCATCTGTTATCGACCCGCGATCGCCGCGGAAAGATAGCCGTCATCGTGAACGAAGCGGGCGAGTTAGGCATTGACAGGGACCTGATTTCCGGCTGCAATGTAGACATGATAGAAATCGCCGGCGGCTGTATCTGCTGTACCATCCGGACCGGTTTTTCCGATGCGGTCCAGGAGATATACACGAAGGCACACCCTGATTTTCTGATCGCGGAGGCCAACGGTGTGGCCCAGCCAGGGGAAATCCTCGACATACTCTTTGATTTACCCCAGAGCGAATTCATCCACCCGCGAAGCCTGATCACAGTGGTGGACGCCAGTTTCTTCGATGCGCGAAAAGTCCTCGCCTCCTTTTACGACAACCAAATCCGTTTTGCAGACATCATCATCCTGAACAAAGTGGACCAGGTTGAAGCCGGGACCCGCCAGGAAATCGAAACAGTGCTTCGGCAGTTGAACCCGGGAGCCAGATTAGTTCCCGCCCGATATTGCACTGTAGAACCCTCCCTCCTGTTTGAGACAGATTACGGAAATGAAAGCCGGCATCCTCTGCTTCAGCGCCGGGCTACGGGAAATAGGAGGGAGAAGGTTGTCCCGCCTGAGCTGTAACAGTCCTCCCTGGTCCTGCAGAAGGCGCATTCGCTGATCCTTCCGGGACAGAGATCATACTCATTCGGTATAAACCGGCACCTCAATGACGACATATGTATCTTAAAGCCATATCGCTCTGAGAATATCTTCATTCGTAACAGATCCGCCCCCTTTCCGCCCGCATTGAAATCGAACGGCTGCCGGGTGGAATATGCCATTGTATCCTGGGTAGTAAAAAAGCCACCAAATATGAGCCTTTGATTCTCTTCGGTGATCCCTACGCCGTAGTCCCTGACAACGAGTTCCGCTTCTCCTTTTGTTTCCCGGACAAGGATCTCCATCTTCCCCTCATCAGGGGTGTTTTCGATGGCGTTTCTGATGAGGCCGTCGACCGTTTTATGAAGGACTTCCGAGGGAATATATATGGGCGAGACCGCTTCGAAGCCGGGTAATATCTCAACCCTCCGGTGTGAAAATGACGGCATCAGGCGATGGAGTCTGTTCCCCACATGTTCATTCAGACTGATTTTTTCAGGCAGGAGCTGCCTGGGACCAAAGATCTCCTGGATGCGTCCCCTCAGATACGCGACAATGGATCCTTCGCCCGTCTTCTCAGCCACAAGGGTCTCCAGTTCATCGCCGCACTGATCAAGTATGTTTGAAAGAAGATCGTAGGTCTTGTAGGGCTTGTCCTGAATGATGTCTTCCACCTGGTATTGGATTGCCATGATACGATCAAGGCTCCTCTTGGCCCTCTCGACAGTGGGTGCCCAGGACCCTTCAGGTAAGGAAGACATCTTCTTTGCCAATATCATTAAAGAACCGACGAGAACAGAGATAGGGGTCTTTAATTCATGGGACAGATGGTGGAAGACCTTGTTCTTGGCCCGATTCAGGCTCGATACCTCTTTGTAAGCCATTTTCAGCTCGTTTGAAAACCGGGCGTTTTCAATGGAAATGCCAACCGTTCCAGCGATCACGGTCAGCAGTTCCACATCTGTCTGGTCAAAGCCCGCTTCCTTCTTGTTGATGGCGCACAGGACCCCTATCACGCGATCGCTGACTTTCAGGGCTACCTGGAGGAAACTCTTCGTCTTGTACCCGAGCAATCTGTCTCTCTGCGGATAAGATTTCAGGACCTTAGAGGTGTCATTGACGATAACCGGCTCTCCGGTTCTGATGACTTTCATAACCACAACCTGATCCGCTTGATCCACGGGCAACCGCACATCTTTGACCCTTTTCTGGGTGGTTGAGTCGTCATAGGCAACTCCAGGGAAAAAGACTTCCTGTCTCTCTTCATCCAGCAATATGACAACGCCACCCTCCGTGCCTAAGAGGTCCTTGATCTCACTGCTCACATAATTGAGGAGGTCTTCCAGATCAGGGTATTCCGGCAGGGCCATGCTGATCCGGAGCATGGCCTGGTTGTTTCGCGCTGTCCTCTTTTCCTGGGTGACATCCCGCAGGATGACCAGCTCACCACCCGCCTCATTCCCGGAGTCCGAGAAAACAGTGGCCCTCATGATGACATCAATAATACGGCCATCCTTGGTCATTCTCCGGGTTTCGTGTCTCAGTATGGTTTTTTCCGAAAACAGCCTCTTGATGTCGTGCGGAATATCGATCTCCAGATCGGGCGGAACATACGGGATCCTTCTTCCCTCCAGTTCATCGAGGGTCCAGCCGAAAATTTCGGTGAAAGCGGGATTCAGATACGTTACGAGCCCATCTAAGGTGAACACCACTATTGGATACGGCGCAAAGTCGAGCACTGTTCTGTAACGCCTTTCAGACTCGCCGATTGCCTCCACTGCAGCCTTGCGCTCTGCGATCTCTTGCGTTAGAAGCGTGTTTGCCCTTACAAGCGCCTCGGTCCGCTCCGCAACCCGCTGTTCAAGTTCATTCCGTGCCTTCCGGAGTTTCCGGTCCACCCCCTTCCGTGCGATCTCGATGGCGACGAGGTTTGCAATCAGAAACAGGATGTCCAGATCGGATTGAGAAAAGCGGGTCTTTGTCCGATTAAAGGCATAAAGAACTCCCAGGTTTCGCTTTCCCATCTGAATCGGTGCCGCTATCCCGGAGATAAGTCCCTCCCCTGCTACGACTTCGTCAACCTTCCGGGTGAGCTCTTTGCTGGTGAAGTAATCATCGATAATGTAGCCTCGCCCGGTCTTGGCGATAAGTCCGCCCAACCCCTCCCCAAACGGGATCCGCGCTTTCTTGAACGCCTCTGTCCTGATACCGGAAAAGCTATGCATGAAGACATCTCCGAGCTTCTCATCCCGTAAGGCGATATAAGAAGTTTCGGTGCCCAGGAGTTCTCTGGTTTTATCCACAACAAGCTGCAGGTTCCCTTCTAAACTGCTCTCGGAGGTCATAGCAGTGGCAAGGTCGTAGAGGACATGGAACGTCCTTAACTGTTGGTTGACTCCCTCTTCTACCAGCCGCAATTGAGCGACCTGCTTTTCCAAATCATCGACCTTTTTCTCTAACGCTTTATATGCCGGCGGTCTGACCATCAGAAAACCCCTGTAACGTATGTTCTTTCTCCACTGATTTCCGATTTCTTTTGATTTTGCAGAAGGTCAACAATTTCACGGCAAATGTCAAGCAGATATAACTTTGATTAAAGGAGGGATCGGTTGACACTGCCCTCCGCTTTGCATATAGTAAGCACGCAAAAGGGACCCTGACGGGGACAGGTTCCCAACACCAAGTAAATGACTACGCCCCGTATTTGAAGAACCCCGCAGCAAGCTGCGGGGAATGCGCTCGCTGTGAATTTTCAAAGGAGCTAAAATTGACAAACCAGAGAAGCAAAACATTCCGAGCGGCGGCGGTTCAGCTCTCACCGGTTCTTTTCGATCGCGATGGCACAACCGAAAAGGTATTAAAGGCAATCGAGCGGTGCGGTCAGGAAGGGATCCGATTGGCTGTTTTTCCTGAAACGGTCATTCCCAATTATCCTTATTTCGCCTGGGTCAAACCTCCCGCAGTTATCGCTGAACTCCACGGAAGGCTTTATGAACAGGCAGTGGAAATCCCCGGCCCGGTCACAGAGGCCGTGGGCAAGGCCGCAAAAGCATCCGGGACGGTCGTGGTTCTCGGTGTGAATGAAAAGGACGGCGGCAGCTTATACAATACCCAGCTCATATTTGACAACGATGGAACCCTTCTGGGAAAGCGGCGCAAGATCATGCCGACCTTCCACGAACGGATGATATGGGGATGGGGGGATGGGAGCGGGTTACGGGTCTTTGAAACGGCCGTAGGCCGTGTGGGGGCCCTGATCTGCTGGGAACATTACATGCCCCTCGCAAGATACGCGCTGATGGTTCAAGGGGAGGAGATCCATTGCTCCCATTTTCCCGGTTCCTTCGCAGGCGACTCCATGTCCCAACAGATCGATGCGGCCATACGCCATCATGCCATGGAATCGGGGGCCTTTGTCGTCAATGCCACGGGGTGGCTTACGGACAAACAGCAGGCGGAAATCATTTCTCCTGATACCTCCCTTAAAAAATATATAAAAGGCGGCATCTGTACAGGAATCGTAGCGCCCTACGGGCTATATCTGGCGGGTCCTTTGCCCGAGGGGGAGGATATGGCCGTTGCGGAGATCAACCTCAAGGCGATCATTCGGCAAAAGAATGTGCTTGATACCATCGGCCATTATTCCAGACCAGATATCCTGCGACTGAAGATAGACCGCTCTGTCAGAAAAGTGGAGGAGGAGATGACCCCGGATTTCCAGGAAATATCGGAAAGTCCTGACCCGCGAAAACCTGAAAGTTGAATATTGATAGGGCCCGCTTCGCCTCCAACCTTTACAATCTCAGCCAATGCGAAAAGCCTGACGGATAGTCGCAATCGGCAGGAAAAGCTCAAGTAGATTGTCTGGCAAAGAAATGAAACCAAACTGCTGATAGAACATAATGGCCTCTGTATTTTTTGCATCGACGAAAAATCCTATGATGCCGAGGTGTTCAGCGACTCGCAATATCCTGTCCATGGCATCAAGCATCATGTATGTCCCAAGCCCTTTCTTCTGAATGTGCTTGGCTACTGCGAGTCTGGCAAGCTTTGCAGCCGGAGCTCGGGCCGGGTATTTTTTTGCGTACTTTCCAGGGAGTTTATCGACCAGGATTTCACAGGACGCAAGGGTAAAGAAACCGAGAATTTCGGAAGGATTTTCGTCGTCTACCAGCACAAAGGTGCGTGAAATGCCCTTTTCAATATGCTGGCGTGCCGTGTTGCGGAGGTATCGATTCAATTCAATATTACCGCAATCAAATCTCTGTCTATTGTGTGAGCGGGAGAGTAGCTCAATTCTCAATGGCATGGTCCGGTGCCCGGTAAAGTTTGGCGGCTTTTTTCAGCTTTGGAGTCGGTTTCGGTGGATGATCGAGGGTCTCGAAGAAGACGGAAGCCGAACGTGACGTCATTCTAATAAATCGCTCCTTTTCGATGACCTCTTGGGCTTTCTCATACGCGGACCGGACAATAAATTGATTCAGGGTAGCACCTGTGAGCTCTGCTGCCTGGGTGAGCGTCTCGTAAACTTTGGGGTTTACTCTTGCAGAAACCCTTTGGGTGTTCAGGGTAGCAGCCATGTTTTAACTCCTCCTAATATGTTCGGAATGTCAGGGTTGATTTCTTATCAAGGATAAAAGATCGGTGCCAAAATGGCAACAAATTTTTTTGTTTTTTTGGTTTCTGAAGTTTTTCACAAAAGTCCATCGGCAGAAAACGCCTGTTTGCCAAAAAGAATGCTATCTCAATGGGTTATGGAAACTTTCAAAAAATTGTCGCAGACGTCCCACAAATTTATGGGACGATGCCATTGATCGAGCAAAAACGCACAATTCTTCTTTATTTACAGTTAGTTAATGCATGGACTAATGCGCAGTCCTTTTAGACGATACTGGCGCTGGGCGTTTTCAGCTTCATTTGCGCGAGGTTCAAGAAGTCCGGGTAGCCACTTTTTTCTTCCTTGACAATATCCCCAAAAAAGGTATAATGAGCTATGACATGGGCAGTCACCGTCAAGAAGAAAGTTCAAAAACAAACCAAAAAACTCCCGGTTGAGATCAGGAAGGTACTTCTAAGTCTCTTAAGGGAAATTGAGATTTATGGCCCGTATAGAAGCAACTGGCTAAACTATGGGCCTTTGGGAAAAAACCGCTATCACTGCCACTTAAAAAAAGGTAAGCCGACCTATGTGGCTGTTTGGGAAATCATAGATAAAGAAATACGATTAGTAGAGGTGTCCTATGTTGGAACACACGAAAAAGCTCCCTATTGAAATAAAGTTCATTGGTCCATTGGCAAACAAAGCGAAAGCAATAGATGCCTTGAAACCATTGGGATTTGTTGATGCATCAGATAGAGTCCCCTGGCGTGATCTTTTTCCCGAATATAAGGATGAAGAACTGCCGGGAGTCTGTTTGTCCGGATCAAGATTGAAGGAAGGCATGACTCAAAAAGAGCTTTCTGAATTGACAGGAATCCCGCAAAGTCATATTTCTGAAATGGAAAACGGTAGGCGACAAATTGGGAAAAAGCGGGCTAAGATATTGGCAAAGGCTTTGAATGTCGGGTATAAGGTCTTTTTGTGAGGAATAACCAGGTCCCGATGGCGCTCGCTCACCCGGAAGACGGGCCTGTGCCCCGGAGGGCGAAAGGATGGGGTTCAAAGGTCTTAATGCGACAAACTGATTTGGGCAGTAGGTGGGCTACCAAGACGTCAAAAATAGACAGAATATCAGCTAATTGTTTGAGTTGTTTACTTATTGACGGACGTCCCACTGCATACGATTTGATTGGGAAACCATTAAAGGCATATCGACGACGTCGAAGGAGGAAGACTAAATGACCAAAAAGACAAATTTTCCACCAGGATGGGATGAATCTCGCGTGAAACGAGTACTTGAACATTATGAATCCCAATCTGAATATGAAGCTCTTGCCGAGGATGAAGCAGCTTATGAAGATTCCAATCAGACTTTCATGGAAATCCCTAATGAATTGGTACCGGTAGTTCGTGAGCTTATAGCGAAAAAGACTATGTAACATCAAATGTTTGAGCAGAGCCAGTCGCTTCACAAACCGCCTTTTCTTTGCCAGTTAATGCATGGACTGATGCACAGTCCTTTTAGACGATAGTGGCCCCGAATGGTTGAAAGATCGTGCTTGAACCCATGACTCAACTATCGTAAAATAAACCAATTTCTTCGGGAGGTAATATGCAATGACCATATCTGTGGACGAACTGGCAACAAAGGCCATGTCTCTGTCTGGCGAAGCAAGAGCACTGTTAGCTGAGAGACTTATTGAGAGCCTCGACCAGGAATCAGTTCGAGATATTTGGCTTACCGAGGCAAAGAGGCGTCGTGACGAAGTGAGAAGCGGTCAAGTCAAACCAATACCTGGTAACGACGTCATGGAAAGCGTTCGAAAACTGCTTGATGACAAATGACGTACTCATTCCACCCAGAGGCACGTTGGGTGTTGGCGCTGATTGACCAAAACTAAGGGGGTTGATACTATTTTACCATGGGCGTGATCCACGAAATCCGTGTAAAGATTAAGAGGCGCCAGTATGAATTCTCCAAACATGCGGTCGATCAAAGCATGCCTATCCGGTTGACTCCCAAAACATCATCCCTGACCCATAATGCTGCCTGTATCGCGCGATAGGGTGAGAAACGTCGATGAAGCCCGAATGTGGCCGGAATCGCCCCCCCACGACGATGTCTGAAGTTCTAACGGTGCTTCTCAACAAGTGTGTGGCGCGAATATCGTGATCTCCGATCCACCGTTTTGGGAGGCAACCGGATAGGTATGGATCAAAGCATCATCCGAGACATAAGCGTGGCCGAGGTGGAGGAGGCGATAGCCAGACCAAGTGAAGTAATTGAAGACTACCCGGAAGACAAATATGGCCCGAGTTGTCTCATCCTTGGCTACACGAAAGCGGGCCGGCCGCTGCATGTTCAGTGTAGCTATCCCAGCAGGCCACTTATCAAGATCATCACCCTATACCAACCTGTCCCCGGATTGTGGATCGATTTTCGGGTCAGAAGATGAAATGAAAGGAAATTCGGAATGAAAGAGACAATGGTAGATACCAAAGCAACTTACACACTGGAGCATGGTGGTAGGTTTTTCATTGTTGAAAACGTACCTGCCCGCGTGTGCAGCGAGACGGGAGAACAGTTCTTCGCTCCTGAGACAGTAGAGCATATCCAAGGCATTATAAAGAGAAGGAAAAGGCCCGACAGAGTGATCGAAACCCCCGTGTATAACTATGCATGACAGCACTGCCCAATCGATCGCTCGTCCGCAGGGCCACCAACAGAAGTCAGTGAAAATCAGCTTTCGTGGCACTTCGGCGCGGCTGGTGAACTTCGCGTTCAGCGCACCTGGCACTGAATTGACGGTTCCTGACGTTTTTCACAAAAGTCCATCGGCAGGAAAACGCCTGTTTGGCAAAAAGAATGGTATCTCAATAGGTTATGGAAACTTTCAATAAATAGTCGCAGTCGTCCCACAAATTTATGGGACGATGCCATCGATCGAGCAAAAACGGCTAATTTGTCTTTATTTACAGTTAGTTAATGCATGGACTAATGCACAGTCTTTTTAGACAATACTGGCGCTGGACGTTTTCAGCTTCATTTGCGCGAGGTTCAAAAAGCCCGTGTTGTTGGTAGGGGGGCTTATGGGAAAGAGGACATCAGTATTTCAGCAACTCTGCTGATGGTGATACTTACTGATTTACAAATGGACGTCCCGGCTATCTTGATCACTTTGAGTATATCGAAGAGCAGTGGGATGAATTTCAACGGAGGATTAAACGATGAGAAAGCATCATAAAGTTGAAAATCTAAAGTTCGAGGGTCAGACCCTCTTTTTAAGAATAAATGGAGAAGAAAAAAGGTTCCCTTTGCATGAAGTATCATCTGTACTTGAGAGAGCATCTGATAAAGAGAGAAATGCGTTTGAAATTTCTCCATCTGGGTATGGAATCCATTGGCCATTGTTGGATGAAGACATCTCGATTGATGGCCTACTTGGAATTGTACATTTCCCCTCACAAAAAAGAAAGGTTGCATAATCTCCTGCCTGCGAAGCAGTAAAGCCGGGCATTTAGTTACAGGTTTTACAACATTGACCTACAAAGAGGCCTGACGATATGGCGGGGAATGGTAACCAGATGAGAATCGACTATGGGCGGCGGCGGATGAGTTGAGGGCGAATTCGAAACTGAAATCGTCGGAGTATTCGGTTCCAGTGGTTGGCTTAATTTTTCTGCGATATGCGGGCCAGAAACTTGCAGATATGGAAAAGGTTCTTGTCGGGTAACGCACTTTGTGAAACTGGGGACTGGGCAAGAGGTTGGGAATGAGTCACCCTGGAGCGGGATTTTAGGTGGAAAGGGGAAGGCCATTGGCCGTGAGAATGGGTCTCATTTGATCGACAGACTTTCTTTTTTACCACGATCCCCGTTCCCTACGTCCCCTTAATCCATATGTTGAGGAGGGTTTATTATGGAATTGCTCAAAGAAACTACCATTGAAACGATCAAGCGGTTGCCCGATGGGTGTTCTCCGGAAGATATCATGTACCGGGTGAATCTTGTTGCCCAGGTGCTTGAAGGCATCCGCGATGCGGAAGCGGGAAGACTCATAACTACCGAGGTGCTGCTTGAAAGAGTGGATCAATGGGCAAAATAAGATGGACTGAAAAGGCAAGCAGCAATCTGGAAGGAATTTTCGAGTATATTTCAAGGGATTCCAGATTGTATGCTGCAAGATATGTTAGGGCACTTATTGCCGCAACCAAAAGACTTGAGACAATGCCTCGATCTGGGCGCGTGGTTCCGGAATTTGAAGATCCTGAGCTTCGAGAAGTCATTTACGGGAACTACCGAATTGTATATCGAGTGGCAGAGACGAATAAAGATATTGAGATCCTTGCAGTGGTTCATGGCGCCCGCGATATGAGTGGAGTGTTTCGTGAGGATTGGGAATTATGAAGTCAATATTGACCTACAAAGGGGTCTGACGATATGGCGGGGAATGGTAACCAGATTGAGAATCGGCTGTGGGCGGCGGCGGATGAGTTGAGGGCGAATGCGAAGCTGAAGTCGTCGGAGTATGCGGTACCGGTGTTGGAATTGATCTTTTTGCGGTATACGGATCAGAAATTTGCAGATGCGGAAAAGGCCCTTGCAGGGGATAGCACGGGCCGGTAAAAGATCGGGCCTGTGCCCCGGAGGGCGAAAGGATGGGGTTCAAAGGTCTTAATGCGACAAACTGATTTGGGCAGTAGGTGGGCTACCAAGACGTCAAAAATAGACAGAATATCAGCTAATTGTTTGAGTTGTTTACTTATTGACGGACGTCCCACTATCAACACACGAGACAATAACTATTATTACCTTAGTTTTTTAAGTGT
>JACNIU010000173.1 GCA_014382905.1 Desulfobacterales bacterium | reverse complement strand
AATAGATGGAGGGGAATCGGAAAATATGATTACAGCTGAGCGTAAACCTATGGAAGAACTTATCGGGTACGTGGACCCTTACCACCGCATTCTCCTGGTGGGTTGCAACGAATGCGTCACCGTGTGCGCTGCCGGAGGGAGAAAGGAGGTCGGCCTTCTTTCCTCCGCGCTTCAAATGGCTTTCATGAAAACCGGTAAGGTTCTTGAAGTGAAGGAACTCACTCTCGAGCGCCAGTGCGACCCGGAGTATGTGGAGGAGTTGGTGAGTCAGATTGATGGGGTGGATGCGGTGCTTTCCATGGCGTGCGGATGCGGGGTTCAGGAAATTGCCAAGCGGTTCAAAGACAAACCGGTCTTTCCTGCGGTCAATACCAGCTTCATGGGTGCTTCTGAGCGTCAAGGGGTATGGGTTGAGCGGTGCCAGGGGTGCGGAGACTGCGTTTTGGGAATCACCGGAGGCGTATGCCCCATCGCCCGTTGCTCCAAGCGGCTCCTCAATGGACCGTGTGGCGGATCAACAAACGGAAAATGTGAGATCAACCCAGATGTGGACTGTGCATGGCACCTGATCTGGGAAAAGATGAAGGCGCTGGGCATGGAAAAGAGCTATGAGCAAATCATGCCGGCGAAAGACTGGCGAACAAACCGGGACGGTGGGCCACGAAAGATAGTCAGAGAGGACTTGGCATTATGAAAACGAACAGTAAACTGGAAAAGGTCTTGAAGACAGGCAGTTTAGCCGTAACCTCTGAGTGCGGTCCTCCACGGGGGGCCGTTCCGGACAAGATCAGGAAAAAGGCGGAGATGCTCCGGGGCTATGTAGACGCTATTAACGTGACGGACAACCAGACGGCCGTGGTGAGGATGTCGAGTATGGCCGCATGCATCTTTATCAAACAACTGGGGCTGAGCCCGATCCTCCAGATGGTGACGCGTGACCGAAACCGTCTCGCAATGCAGAGTGACATCTTAGGTGCCTATTCTCACGGTATAGATACCATACTTTGCCTTTCAGGCGATCATCCTCAATTTGGGGATCACCCCATGGCGGCAAATGTATATGATATAGATTCGGTGCAGTTTGTCCAGATGGTAAAGAAAATGCGGGATGAAGGAAAGTTTCAGGGGGGTGACGACATTGAGAATCCTCCCCGGATGTTCATAGGTGCGGCTGCAAATCCCTTTGCCGACCCCTTTGAGCTGAGGGTGCTCCGGCTTGCCAAGAAGGTGCAGGCCGGTGCGGATTTCATCCAGACCCAATGTGTTTACAACCTTGACAAATTCGAAAGATGGATGGCGCAGGTTCGTGAACGAGGGCTTGACAAACAGGTTTATATCTTAGCGGGGATTACGCCCCTGAAATCTGCCGGGATGGCCAAATACATGAAAAACAGGGTGCCGGGTATGGACGTTCCGGATGAATTAGTGAACCGCATTTCCGGTGTTCCAAAGGAGAAACAGGCCGAGGAAGGACTCAAGATAGCCATTGAGTCCATTCAACGTCTCAAAGGGGTTGCGGGGGTCAGCGGCTTTCATATCATGGCCATTGAATGGGAGGAGAAGGTGCCTCAGATTGTAGAACAGGCGGGACTGCTCCCACGGCCTGAGGTATAACGCTTAGGTGGAAAGCGTCACCATCACTCCCGCTAAATGTCGGGAATCATACTTGTGAATGGGAAGTTGGTTTTTTTCCTGAGTTACTGAGTTCTGTAATAAATATTTACACCGAGTGTTAAAACAAAGGAGCTATTCAAATGAGCGAGAAAAAATTAATCTTGGTGGTAGACGATGATCCGGATCTGGTGGAAGCCGTTTCCATGGAATTGGAGAGTGAAAACTATAGGGTTGCTAAGGCCTATGACGGTGTCGAGGCCTGGGATCGTATCAAGGAAGAGAAACCCCAGTTGGTGATCCTGGACGTCATGATGCCGAACAAGAACGGTTATCAGGTGTGCGACGAGATGAAGAAAGATCCGCAGTACAGTGACATTAACGTAATATTGCTTACCGCGGTCGGCGCAGCCGTAACCTCCACAAGCTATACCCATTGGGACGGGAAAAAATCGCTTGCTGACGATTATATTCCCAAGCCGATTGACCTGGACAGGCTCATGGAGATCGTGAAGGACTACACAAAAGATTAAACGAAGGGGATTGAAGAGACCTGAATAGGGGCTCGGTCGTCCCGGTTTCAACGCGGCCCAGGAAGAAGCCGGGTCAGGCTTTTGGGAACTCAAAGTGCCAACGCATTTTCAGAAGATAAAGACCGGCGGTGTTAGGATCAGTGATGAACTTCTCTTGGTCCGTATCACTCACCCGCTTAACCAGAATAACAAGGCGTGCCGTATATGCCGAATCCTGGCGGAAGACAAGATATCCATTTTGTTTCTCACCATTGATCACGAAGGCGGAAATATTTGCACCACTTGCTGTGTTGGGCAGGAGCATGAGGGCCATGTGAGGAGGCTCATAGAGTCGGAGACGGTCTGGAAGGCTCATGCACAGGTTACACCCGCTGTGGGGATGCTCTCCATGTTTCCCCATCAGTCACAATTACAGATGCTGGGCGTCTCGCTCTATGCGTTCGGAAAGGCAAACCTTACGATTCTTGGTCTTTCCTCGTCGCTGGCAGCACTTTCGTTTTTGCTGAAATACACGCATCTGGAAAGAGCGCTGATCGCACTCAGTCAATTTTTTGACCTTCCTCCTGACCCCGCCCATTTCAGGTCCAGCATCCGCGTCAGGCAGGCGTAGCCGCTGCCCACGATTCGAACGCCATCAAAGAGGAGACCTGTGGAAACCGTTGCTGTTTATTGTGAGCCAAAACTTAAGACGTACGGATTCAAAGTAGTGCCGGACCTCACCCTCCTTTCGTGGGCGGTAGATGCGGGTCAGATAGCCGCGTGCGGTCTCAAGTTTCAGGAATTAGGCGAGAAGGGGTTTCGGTTTCGCATGGTTGCCGCCCGTGAATCGGGAAACGGCAAGGTCAAGATAGATCTTCTTCTCGATCGCGAAATGGAAGAGGCAGTAATGGACTATTTCCGGGGGATGTTCGACCAGGAGCCGGAGAGCGATGAAACCATCCGGTCTGTATCGCCCGTTGAGATGATATTTTTTCACGGACCTCACTACGGCGACCGGTATGGCATTGCCGACCTTGTCTTCAGTGCCCTGGCGCGTGAATCCCTCCCTGTTATTCTATCGGCGTGCTCCGCCTCGTCTATCTATCTTGTATTGCCCTATAAAAAGGCTCGACATGCGGTCACGGTCCTTTCCGGGGCGATTGAGATCCCTCGAGAAATCAGGTCCGATCGTAAAGATCCGCGGGAGATGGTAACCCATGATCGCCCATAACGGCAGGCCCTTGGAGGAAATTGACTGGCGGATCAAGGTATTTGATTCCTTATCGTTTCCTACGCTCATTCTTACGAAAGAGAAACGAATCGTCGCGGCAAATCAGATCTTTCTAAATAAGATGCACCTGGTGCATGAAAAGGTGGTGGGCAAATCATGTCATGAAATATTCTATAATTCAAAAAAGCCCTGCGCCAAAGAGATCTGTCCATTTTCCAGGGTCATCTCTCATAGGGAAACCGACTCTGTCCTTAGGACCGTGATCGATAATGACGGAGAAGTTCGATGGGAAGACAGGGTCTTTTCTCCCATTTTGAATGATGACGGCAGTCTCGCTTATATTATGGAGAGCGTACGGGATGTCACGTTCATCAAGAAGATGGAGAGGGAATTCAGGGAGACCAAAGAATTTCTTGAGAAGGTGATACAGAGTTCTGCGAGCGGCGTTGTGGCTTCAGACGTGGAGGGGAATATCCTCCTCATGAACCCTGCAGCGGAAGAACTCTTCGGATTCTCACTTGAAAAGGTCATGGAGGACAAAACCGTCGAAGACCTTTACCCTCCTGGTGTAGCAAGAGAAATTATGAAGAAGCTCAGAAGCCCTGAGTACGGGGGCAAAGGAAAACTCTCCAATACCAAAATAGATGTACTCAACGTGACTGGCGAGAGGATCCCTGGCGAGATCTCCGCCTCCATTATATATGAGGGTAACCGGGAAGTGGCCACCATGGGGATCTATACCGATCTCAGGGAGAGGCTCGCCGTGGAAGAGAAACTCAAGGAAGCCCAGTCACAGCTCGTCCAGGCAGAGAAGATGGCTTCAATGGGTCAGCTCTCGGCCGGAGTTGCCCACGAGATCAACAATCCGCTGACAGGGATTCTGTTTTATGCGAGCCTGCTCATGGAAAAACTCCCGGCCACCGATCCCACGAAGGAGCATCTCGGTTACATCATCGAAGATGTCAATCGGTGCAAGGTCATTGTCCGGAATCTTCTTGCCTATGGTCGGCAGACCACACCGAGCAAAAACATTATACAGTTAAATATGCTTGTGCAGCAGAGCCTGGGGCTCATTCGCGACCAGAAGCTTTTCGGGAATATTAAAGTGGTAAAGGAAATGGCCGAAGACATGATGCTGGTCCAGGTAGATACGGATCAAATCAGCCAGGCGATCATTAACCTGATAATGAACGCCTTAGCTGCAATGGAGGGGGAAGGCGTTCTCACGCTGCTGACCTACCGGGACAAATCTGCCAAAAAGGTGTTTCTGGAGGTGGGGGATACGGGGTGCGGGATTCCAGAGACGAACCTGTCAAAGATATTTGATCCCTTTTTCACCACCAAGGAACCCGGAAAGGGCACCGGGCTGGGACTGAGCACATCAATCGGGATCATACAGGAGAACGGTGGGGACCTCTTTGTTAAGGAAACGAGTTCGAAAGGGACGACCTTTCAGGTTGAACTGCCTCTCTATACCCCGGCAGAGGAGTGACGGATTTCAAAAACACGCCCTATGAGAGCTGAAATTGGAGAGGATAGACCCATGATTAGAAATGAGACCGTTGATAATGCCTCCAGACCTCGCGTTCTCGTTGTTGACGATGAGAAGCGAATCAGGGACGGCTGCAACATGATGCTCACCGAGGAAGGCTTCTTTGTGGTAACTGCTGAGTCGGGAGACCTTGGCCTTAATATGCTCACCAGGGAGCACTATGATATTGTTTTACTTGATCTGATGATGCCCGGACTTTCGGGGCTGGAAGTGCTTGAGCAGATCGGGGCCTCCCATCCGGATACGGTGATCATCGTCATCACCGGCTACGCCACCCTTGAACACGCGATCGAGGCGATGAAGAAAGGTGCATTTGATTTCATCCCGAAGCCTTTTTCCCCTGAGGAGCTGAGGGTGGTGATAAAAAAAGCCATGGACCATATCCGCACGCTTCATGATATCGCCACGGAGAAGTCCAGAATGCGGGCGCTTGTCAACCATCTTCCCGGTGGGGTTATGGCCACGGACAAAGAGGGGACCATCGCTCTTGCCAACCCTTCCTTTCTGAGAATGATCGGGTACCGAGGTTCCGATATCATCGGAAAATCGATCAGTCAAATCGTGGCCAATGAGACGTTCAATAAAATGGTCAGCCAGGCGCTCACCATGCCCGGGAATGAGTTTGCGGAACTTGCTGAGGAATTCAGCCATGGGTCACTGAGTAAAGATGATGAGGCCGTTCTTGGGGTTCAATGCATTCCCTTTCGAGATCGCCTTGGCAGGAACCTGGGAACGGTAACCGTTCTGCATGATATCACGACGCAGAAGAAGATGGAGCAACTCAAATCCGACTTTGTCTCCATGGTGGCACACGAAATTCAGAGCCCCATGAACTCGGTCCTCATGCAGATCAAATTGCTCCTTAAAGGGCGTATGGGCGACGTTAATAAGGAGCAAACCCAGTTGCTGGAACGGATCTCCGAGAAGATAAAAGGGCTTTCAGCGCTCGCGTCGGAGCTTCTGGACCTGGCAAAGATAGAGGCCGGTCTGGTCATACAGGAAAAGGAGAAATTAGAGGTTGCGGAGCTTCTCAGGGACCAGGTCGCTTTCTATGATGAGAAAGCCCAGACCAAGGGGATTACCCTGAAGCTTGATAAGCTTCCGGATCTGAGTTCGATTCTTGGAAATCGTTACAATATCGAGGAGGTCCTTTCGAATCTCATCAGCAATGCCATCCGCTACACACCTGAAGGGGGAAATATCGTCGTCTCAGCGCACATGGAAGAGGGATATGTCTGCATTCAGGTGAGCGATACAGGGTTTGGAATCCCACAGGAAGAAATGGGTCGCATTTTTGATCGCTTTTACAGGATAAAGAGTGAAAAGACGCGCTTTATTACGGGGACAGGGCTTGGGCTCTCTATCGTAAAGAGCATTGTTGAAGCCCATAACGGTGTGATTCAAGTTGAGAGTGAACTGGACCGGGGGAGTACCTTTTCGGTCTATCTTCCAGTAATGACGTATTGAAAATTCACAGCGAGCGCATTCCCCTCTGCTTGCTGCGGGGTTCTTCAATCGGGAGTTGAAAAGAGGCAAGACCGATATTGACCTCTTTCGTCTTTCTCATTTTCCTTATCCGTGGCTTAACGCATGAGTCAAACCTATCAGCGCCAAGTAAATCCCCCGGGTGCAACCGTGAAGATTGCTAACCGAAAGTTCCGCTCCTTTTCGATTATAAGCTTGATTTCCATTCCAAATAACGGTTAAGCTGGAAAATAGAAAGAGACAAAGTTTCATAAATTACCCATACGAAATCGCCCCTTGAATTGAATTATGCTCCTGTCCGTCAAAGTCAAACCTCTTGAGAATCACAAAGGGCTTCCCCTGCCCGCCTATGAA
>JACNIU010000326.1 GCA_014382905.1 Desulfobacterales bacterium | reverse complement strand
CCAAGGGCCATATCCCCTTGAAGATGATCCAGGATCTCCTCATTGAAGACCTCCGATACGAGACCCATGGCCTTGTTGATGAGTACCGCCACCGGGTTGAGATCCGAGGCATAGGCCTCAAGCCCCAGCCGCTGGGCCTCCAGGGGCAATGCCCCACCCCCGGCAAAGGGATCGTGAAAGGCGGGGAGCTTGTAGCGATCAAAGAGCTCCTTCGCTCTCGGATGGTCGGCATTTTCGGCGCAGGTATATCGCCAGCTCTGCCAGATCTCATCCCGCGCCCGCTGAAGAACCTCTTCGTTGGTGGTGTTCTCCCACAGCACCAGGTCCTCTATAATCCTGAAAAGCCGTTGTCACTCCTTTTCCTGATTCTTCTCGGTGGGAAACAGATCGGGGTGCGCCGACGGATCATCCACCATCTGCGCAAAGATCACAGCCCGTGCCGTAGCCAGGGGACGACGTGCCCACCACAAATGGAGCGTGCTGGGATGCCCATGGCGGATGGATTTTTCCCGAACCGAAGCCTTGTTGATGGCATCCAGCGGCAAGGCGACTTCTATCAGTTTCTTTCGGTATATCATGATTCAAGGTCCTTATTCTTATAGGGTTGTCAACCACGAATCAGGCGAATGATAGGAATGGGCGAAAATCAAGTTCTCCTATTGGGTTTTTTCGTTGCTTTGTTCATTGTGCGTCGATTGTGCTTTGTTTCAAGAGTGATCAAATGTAATTAGCTGATAAGATATAATATTTTAACAAAAGTGCGGAATTGGATTGTGCTATAGTCAAAAATTTACGCGCAATCAATCCAAATAGACTGTGATCGATTAGATCCATTTTCTGTTTCATATTGTATTTGATCTAATCCAATCTGCAATAACCTTGTAAAAACAAAGAATTATCATTGGATCCCATTACTGGTATTGGATTTCCTGCCTTCTTGATCGGCCAAGGCTATGGGTTCATATCTCGTTCCTCCCCAACTTAGGATGGCAAAATGGTTCCTCAACTCTTCAAATTCTTTTTGAGTCAGTCCTATTGCCCGCTTGTTTGCCCGCGGGCAAATGGCCGGGCAATCGGTTTTTAAGTCTACATATGTCAATCGTTTCCAATAGAGTTCCATCTGGCTGCCCTTTTGATGCCGACTATTTGGATGCAGCTTTCTTTTTGGATTGGGATTGATCGCTTTATTCCGACCAAAGGCTGCAATTAGGTTTTTCGTGGCTTTAAGACCTAATAGAACCCAATCCAATTATAGATAATCCTTTAAAATCAACCTGTTAATTTTGGGTTTATTGGGTTTGTAATTGGATCATTGTCAAGATAGACCTTATTCCTCTTCGTGTGCCAGAGTCCGCCCCGCGTTCTTCCTGTGCAAAATATACGTTCTTCGGACTTCAGCTCTTTGATGAGCGATTTTATTTGATCTTTTGACAGCGAAGGAAGCACCTCTCGGAAATCGCTGAATCGACTGCCTTGTCTGTCGTTATCGGTAATGTGTTTGATCAGCAGTGCCTTATTGGTTTCTCTATCGAGCCCTTTCTTACGCGTATAAACCCCCTTGCGGCCTATCATTACATAGAAACGTCTATCGAGTACATAACGGACGGCCCTGCCTCGACCCACACGCTCCAGGGCGCCTGTCTCGACCAGGTAAGGCAAACGGGGCTTGAGTGGGTCGTCCACCGGCAGGCCACGGTGCACCCGGTCCAGGATCAGTAAATCCTGAGTGGAAAAGGAAACTTGCAGTTCTTGGCTGATCTTTTCGAGAAACAACACAAATGCAGGGTCCTGCACCTGGCCCGGAAGCACAAGGTTCACCTGGTAGCGGTCTGTTCCGGTAAAGTCAGGGGGCAGTTTGCCACGGCGAATGGCCTCTTCGAAGATCAAGTTCATGCCCTGGCCGGCACGTTCCACGAGTCCGCACCTGGCAAAAATATCCGCGATGCGCCGGTTACGGGGATATTGACGGTCCAGGATGTTTTCAAGGGTGATGCCGTGGGGCAGCCCGCCCGGACTTTCGATTTTGAGGTAACGCGGGTATTGGCGCACAAACACGTTTCCACCATGGCGGTAATCACGATGGCTCACCGCGTTCAGGATGGCTTCCCGGACGGACCGTTCTTCAAAAGTGGGGATGTCCCGCATGAACAACCCGTCCTGGTAGTGCTGGAGGTCGTTTCGAAGATTGATGGTCTTCCAGAGTTCGTCATAGAAAGAGAAAAATGCCTGTCGGTATTCCTTTCGCTGCTGGGCCGGGCCTGACTCTTCCGACGATCGGTATTCAAAAACCACCTCGGCCTGGGCCAGATGCCGGCCTAAGGCATTGTATGTTCCGAATAAAATGAGGGCCGCATAGGTGATATTTTCACCAGCAACGGCTTCCGCATCCTGCAGGACCTGTTTCCACTCAAGCCGGGCCAATGCGCTGTTTCCGGATTTTTCGATCCACCGTTTTCGAAAATCTTCTACGGCAACCGGGTCCAAGTCATCCAAGGTCGCCCCCGGGCAGACATCAGCCGAAAAGTCATGACCGATTTCATCGAAGATATCCCGGAGCTGATCTTCTGTCATGGGAACCAGGCTGTCCGCCCGTCTGGTCCAGTAGATGCCGTCCGCCTGTATGGGCACGCCCACGGGTCTCGGGGGTACAGTGAAAACAAGGACCCTTCCTTCTGAAGAATGTATCTCATCTGCATCCACTTTGATCCGAAGCTTTTCCATCAACCCCGCACGGGTACGTTCCTGCTGTGAAAATGCGTGGGTTCCAACAATCCGCCTTGGTCTTCGATCTGTGATGCCAAGAATTATTTTGCCTCCCCCTTCATTGGCAAGGGCCGCACAGTACTTGAGGAGTTTGTCGAACGGATAACTTTGTTTTGCTTCCTTGAACTCCAGGTTTTCATCCTCCAGAGCCGCCATCAACTTCTGAAGTTCTGCCAGCGAAATCGTCATCGTGGGTCCTCGCCCATCTCCATCAATTCATCAAGATTGTAGTTCACACTCGTCACATTGGAATCAGGCTCTTTGGAAAAAGGTTTTCGTATGTAGTGAACGCGGCAGCCGTTGTGACTCAAACGGTATTCCTGCTCGCGGTCCTGGACTTGCCAAGGATCAATGGTTTCGCCGTTTTCGGATGGCGGCACCAGGACTATGGCCAGAATGAAATCGTCCGGTTTGTTTAAGGCCGTGAGGATCTCGTTCTTTGTCACCGTTATGGTCTTGGCGTCTTCGATACGGCCCTTGACTTCAATAAATCGCAATTTCCCTGACTCGGGGACAACAGATTCGATATCGTACCCACAGTTGTCCTTGCTCACATCCCGGGGTTCGTAGTTTAGCGATCTCTCGGTTTCCGTCACTGCCTGCATGGCCATTTGTTCAACGCGTTTGGTTTCCCTTGCAAAAAGGCCAGGCACAGGTTCCCGCTTTCCCTTGAGGCGGGCCAAGAGCCCTCCTGGAACCACCAGTGCGCCGCCCATCACCACAGGGGGAAGGGGGGAGATCTGGCGTTCTTTCTCAAGCTCTTCGAGACGTTTGTGCAAGCGCGCCTGTAGCTCATCGGCCCTGGATCTTGCCTTGGCGGAGTTGATTCTGGCATTGACTTTTCCCGCAAGTTCCTGAGCCTTTAACTCCGCGGCACGATGATCCCAGTAAGCAATTTCCTTTGTAAGCCGGTCTTTGACAGCCTGAATGGTTTTGTTTACCCGTTCTTCTTTTCGGCCCTTTACGACCTGAAAATGTTCTGGTACCAGGCGACTGATGGCATAGCTGATCGCCTTGGATTCCAGGTCATCGTGCAGCCATGGCTGTGCCAAGGAAGGCTCGACTAAAGAACGCTCTTCATCAGTCAAAGGTCTGTAATCCAAATAGGGCGCGTAGCCGGCATTTCTGCTGTTTCCCTGTTCATCGATTTCCACAAATTGGATCTGTCTCGATACTACACGCCGATTCCCGTGGTTGTCTGCTCGCGCATCGGCCACTGAATGATCGATGTAAAACAGCGCGCGGATCGCTTCTCCGGGTTCGGATTCATTTACAAAAACAGCTCCCTGACGCAGGAGATTCCGATAACGTTCAAGAATAATGTCCGTGGTGACATCCAAGAGAGGGTGTCCCGGAGAGACGAACGCGGCCAGGGGCTTTCCAGGAAGGCTAATCAACTCCTTTTCAAAACAGATCCTTTCGTAACGGGTGAGCACCACTTCTCCCATACCGATCAGTCGGTCCCTGTTCCGTATGACTGCCGGGACGTGCTTGATCTCGTATCTTTTGGGCTCCCTTTCTCGAACGGTTCCTCCAAGGAGCTCAAAGGCTTTTAGAAAGAAGGAAGCAATGAAGTGGGGTTGGAGGCGGCGCGCCTCGGCACGTTCCATCTCTTCCCGGATTTGCTTGATACGGGAAGAATTCATGGAATCATGGGCTAAGGCTTTCTCTTCCAGCAATTGTTTCAGATGCTCCTTGTCCAGGCTTCTTCCACTTGTTGTGTAAGTCTGGCTCGGACTTCGGGTCGATCCCCGTAACGAATCGCCTCAATCATCAATTTCCTGAACTCCGCGCTCCCTATCGCCTTTCCAAGCACATCAAATACAGCGCCCCCCAGGGCCTCCCTCTCGGCCTCGAGCTTTCTAAGAAGGGTCAGATAGACATCACCCTCACGGGTTTCTTCGGCCACCAGGTTCCAGAGATGACAAACTTCGGTCTGCCCAATACGATGGATGCGGCCAAAACGCTGCTCAATACGGTTGGGGTTCCAGGGAAGGTCATAGTTCACCATCAGATGTGCCCGTTGAAGATTGATCCCTTCCCCCGCGGCGTCGGTGGCCACAAGTATTTGAACGGTTTTGTCCTGTTTGAAGGCCTCTTCAGCCTTTTTCCGATCCTCGCGGCCTATACTGCCGTGGATGTTCACAACGGAGTCCGCACGCCCAATCAATGACGTTATTCGGTCAGTCAAATACTTGAGCGTGTCCTTATACTCTGTAAAAATAACCAATTTTCGCCTTGATCCATCTGCGTCAAACATCTCCGAATTGTCCTGCAAGAGCCTGGAAAGTTCTTCCCATTTTTTATCCTGACCACTGCGGCGAACCTGAAGGGCAAGGGCCTCCAGTTTTTTCAGAATTTGAATCTCGGCCTGAAGTTCCGCGATGGTTTGCGATGCTGTGGCGAGATCAATGATTTTCTCTTCAGTTTCCTCCACTTCCGAATTTGTTGCATCTTCGAGGTCTTCAAGATCTTCTTCTGTAATCGTTGGGACCCATCCTGCCGGCCCGAAACGGGTTGTGGCCCCTCGTTTGAGCAACTCCTCTTCCCGCAGCCGGCTTTCGAGTCTCTCCCTCCTTCTTCTTAACGACTGATAGATGGACTCCGGAGAAGAGGCAAGGCGACGCTGCAAAATGGTCAGGGCAAACCCCACAGTTCCCTTTCGGCCCTCATTTTCAAGGGTATCGGCCCTGTTGAATTCCTCCCGGACATAGTTTGTGACCTGCTCATACAGAACGGCTTCCTGGTCTGAGAGTCGATAGGTTACCGAATAGGCCAAACGCTCTGGGAAAAGGGGCGTGCCGTCAAACTTGAAAAGGTCCTCTTTGACCATGCGGCGCATCACGTCCGATGAATCGGCCACATGGACCCCGTCCCGGAATCGACCTTCAAAGCGATCCCCATCCAGCAGGGCCATGAAGAGCTGGAAGTCTTCTTCCTTGCCATTATGCGGGGTGGCTGTCATCAGAAGAAAGTGGCGGGTCAATTCAGAAAGGAGCCGTCCGAGTTTCCGGCGCTTTGTCTCTTTGATCTCTCCTCCAAAAAAAGATGCAGACATCTTGTGCGCCTCATCGCAAATGATAAGGTCCCATTCAGTCTGTTTCAGTTTGATCTGCACATTCTCGTTGCGGCTCAGTTTGTCCAGACGGGCTATGAGCAGAGGGATTTCCTGGAAGACATTCCCCGTAATTGAGGTTTCCAGCATATCATTCGTGAGAATTTTGAACGGGAGTTGCAGACGTTGATAGAGTTCATCCTGCCATTGATCGGCCAGATTCCCAGGGCAGACGATCAAGCAGCGGGCTAAATCACCGCGGACCATGAGTTCCTTGATCAAGAGGCCTGCCATGATGGTTTTTCCCGCACCAGGATCGTCAGCGAGCAGAAAACGAAGGGGTTGACGGGGGAGCATTTCCTCATAGACAGCCGTGATCTGATGGGGCAAGGGATCAATCAGCGACGTATGAACGGCAAGCAGAGGATCGAAGAGGTAGGCCATGCCGATACGATAGGCTTCTGATACCAGCCGGAGCATGCCCGCATCCGCATCGAAACTCCACGATTGGCCGGGTTCGATAATCTCTAGCATAGATTCGCGATCTCTAAAAAGCAGGTCGTTCCCTGGCTTACCGGACGCGTCTTTGTAGGTAAGCTCCACCACTGCGTCCCCATGCCATTTGACATTGATGACGATTATCGGACCATCCGGCCGAACCCCCTTGACCGATGCACCTTCTTTCAGGTCTTCAAGACGAGCCATAGACATTCCTCTCTGAAACTGGAGGTTGTTGTTTGCTGATTACGTGTATCAGTTCCTATTTTCATTTCCCGTGACCAAAAAATACAAAACCCCGCTCTCCATCTCTTCTGAGCTTGGGGGACGCCCTTGACTAACTGGATTAACTTGCTTCGATATTTCTACGGTCTAATGCTTTGGCAGCAGCTGATGACGAAACACCCATCTGTGGTCTACGGGACGTCCATCAATAAGTAAATAACTCTTTTAACCGTCTGATCT
>JACNIU010000325.1 GCA_014382905.1 Desulfobacterales bacterium | reverse complement strand
CCCTCTGGGCCGGAGGCTTGAACTCGAACAAAATTGAGCATTTTTCAAAGGTCTCGAAGCATGATTCTCCGTCAATTTTCTTAGGGCTGCTTCACCAGACATTGCTGTGTCCCACACTGTAGAGAAGAACTGAGATGAAAAAATACTACAAGGAACGATTTGAGGCGCAACGTCGGGTTGCGAGGAAACTTGCATCAACAATGGAAGTGAACGAGATTTTGGAAAGGCTGAGACAGGAAGCCAGGATTATGGTGCCTACGGCCATGGAGGCATGTATCCTCGTGCTGGATCCGGATGCCCGGAAATACACCCGACCGCTTCAATGCGCCCTTTATAATAGACCTGTTAACTGCCTCTCCTGCAAGAGAAGTCGTTCCGCTGTCCAGAAAGCCCTAAAGCGGAAAAAGGGGGTTGTCATCTCCAGGAGCGAACCGATCCTGAGACCTGATGGCACCCTTGTGGAAACCGGACCGGAAGCGGCTATCCCGGTATTTGTTAATGATGAGATCTTGGCTATTATTAGCGTGGTATCGAAACCGGGGACTCGTTTTACCAGAGAAGACTTCTATATGATAAAGGACCTGTCTGAGACAGCCGGCAATGCTATTTTAGGTGCCAAGAAGCATTGGGAAATCACACAGGAAAAGATCAAGATCACTCAAATGCTTGCCCATCTCTCACCATTTGTACCCCAATCCGTTCGGCGGATAGTGGAAAAAAATCCTGAGATGCTGAAGCAGGAAAAAGAGAGCAAAGAAGTCACCGTCCTCTTTCTGGATCTGGAGGGTTACACCAGACTCAGCACAATCCGATCTGAGACCGAAGTCAATGAGATGGTGGAAAAGACGTTTTCCAGTTTTGTTGATCCTATCCATCGATCGGGTGGGGATATTAATGAGACTGCCGGAGATGGCCTCATGATCATCTTCAAGAACGATGATGCCAAGACAAATGCCCTGCATGCGGTGAAGTCTGCTTTTGATATCCACGAGATAAACCGGGAGCTGAACCATCGGTTTAGTGAAGATGCCGAACCGGTAAATGTGAATATTGGGATTAATTCGGGTACCGCCCTTGTCGGCATGACAACATTTAAGGGCTCCTTGGATATCAGGATGACTTATACCGCAAGTGGACCGGTGACCAATTTAGCCGCCCGCCTGGCAGATCATGCAGAGAGGGGCGATATTCTAATAGGAGAGGACACTAAGAAGTTGATCGACGGGCTGTGGCCGGTTTATGACAAGGGCTATGCCCGCTTTAAGGGTATTGATAAACCACTGCAGGTCTATTCCCTCCTGAGGGCATCATAACCCGCCGGGCAGTCCGGTTGCTTAAGTATAAATTCGACGCGACGTTGTAATTTGGGCATGATCAGATATGGAGGTAAAACCCTGTTAAGAATGAACGTATGTTAAGCAATGCTTTGTTAACATCTTAACGGATGAATGCCGTTTGGACACCCTCATTATGACATTCCACACCCGGAAGGATCCTTACTTTTCCAAATGGTTCAGAGGCCTTTCCCTGCTGTATGGTAAGAAACCGTCATCTGGAAACAGGTCCGCCCGTCCCGTTTGGCATCAGCTTTGCGTTGCTTAAGAAATATAAACGCATCCATGGCGAATATCAACTATCAACAGGACAGGATTGAATAACGGAGGATTTGCAGCAATGACAGAAAACATCACACCCGATACGACACTGGATTGTAAAGGCCTGAGTTGCCCGATGCCGCTTCTAAAGACAAAGAAGGCAATAAAAGGGATGTCATCAGGGCAGATCATTACGCTGTGTCAACACCCGATTATGTAAGGACGGCCAATATCGTATTGATAGACCTGCGGTCTCCTGCGACTGTAACGGCAGGTCATATACCCAGAGCGGTGGGGATTCCGATGGGGAAACTTGCTGAGGCAAAGGATCAATTCCCCGAGTCTCTCACCGTTCCCATTGTATTCTATTCTGACAACATAGAGGATTCCAGAAAGGCCGTAGAGATGGCCCGTGGGTGGCGTTACAAGAAGGTATCCCTTTTGGAGTTTCCAGGTGCGCTTGCATGGAAGGAAAAAGGTTATGATGTCAAATACCTCAAAGCAGGCTGCAAATGCAACTTAGACGGGACCTATCTCATCTGGGAAATGTAATATCACAGACCAAGATGGTTAAGGCAGCGCCCCCCTTTGTGCGGGGGCGCTGTTTTCATTGAGCACCTCAACCCCATCTTCAAAAAAATTTTACAAATTCAGTCCCCCGTGGTATAGGCTAACTATTTCGCGAGGAGGTATAAGTTATGAAACACGGAATTTTATGCTTGACCCTTATTGCCTTTTTGTTAAGCACGCTTCTTTCCCTTCCCCAAAATGCCCCTGCAGAAGACACCAAGGCATTTGTCCCTGACAAGGTCCTTTGTGCCAAAATGATCCAGTTTGGGAAGCAATCATATCAAAGGGGAAAATATCTTGACGCCAAGGAGTATTTCAGGAAGGCGGTGCAGGCCGATCCCTCATCTACTGCGGCCTGGAGGCACTATGATCTGGCCGTCATCTACGCCTTAGCTGAGAAGGTCAACAAGAATACGGGCCTGATTGTTCCCGATGTCTCTCCACAGGGCCCGGCCAAGGCAGAGGTAGCTGCGCCGCCTCCCCCGCCTCAACAGCCGGCGCCTGCCAAAAAACCCAAGTTCAAGATTGTAGAAGATGAAGGATGTTGATGTAAAAGATGGCTTGAAGGGAGGCCTGAATCCTTATGAGTGAAAATAATGAAACAAGCGTGATGGACGGGATCCTGAAGCGGGCTTACTCGACCGTATTCTATGAGAATTGGCCGGTGTGGGTTGGCGGCATACTCATCGGTATCATGAGCGTCATCACCTTCGCCTGGGCCAGACCGTGGGGCGTGGTAGGCGGATTGCGGAACTGGGCAGACTGGTTTTTCAATCAGATCGGGGTATACAGCCAACCCACGGTTTCGCCCCTCATCTCCACCAACTCCATCCTTACCTTAGGGTTGCTCTGGGGCGCTTTTGGTGCGGCACTCATGTCCAAACAGTTTGCCCTTCGCATGGCCCCGGGCTTTGAGTTGATCAAGGGCTTTGTTGGTGGTTGTCTTTTAGGGATTGGTTCTGCAATGGCAGGGGGGTGCAATGTGGGCGGCTTTTATATAGCAACGAGTGCCCTCTCCTTCGCAGGTCTTGCCATGATGGTGGGGCTTATTATGGGCGCCTACTTAGGGCTTCGGTATCTCTACTGGGAAATGATGCACCTCCCCTCAAAACCCCCAAAGGGAGGGACCGGTGGAGGAAAGAGCCTGATTGGGATAGAACCCTACATAGGTGCATTCGTATTCTTAGGCGCTTTGGTTGCTGCGTGGTTTTACGCCCGGGAGGCCTATGCACGGGTAGGCGGACTCCTCCTCTGCGGGATCGTCTTCGGGGTGATCATCCAGCGGACCCGCTTCTGTTTTGTCCGGTGCTTCAGGGACCCATTTATGACAGGAGAAGGGGACATGGTGAGGGCTGTGACTTACAGCATCATTATCAGCATTTTGGGCTTTGCTGCCCTTAAATGGACCGGCCTGCGCGGAGAAGAGGTCTATGTGACACAGACCTTCTGGTTCGGGAGCCTGGTGGGCGGTATCATCTTCGGTTTTGGCATGTTAATCTCCGGCGGTTGTGGATCTGGCAGTGTATGGCGGGCCGGAGAGGGCCACATTAAACTGATGGTGGTGGTTGTCTGTTTTGCCCTGAGCAACTCGCTTTTCAAGACATTGATCGATTGGTCTGAAGGTTTTACTGCATTGATCGGAAACAGGGTATTCCTGCCCGATTTCTTAGGCTATAAATGGGTAGTAATCATATTGATAGCTGTTTTTGTTGTCTATTCCTTAGCAGCGACCTGGAATGAAGAGACGGATAAATTCACTGTTGAAATGTAAAGAGACCTTTGAAAAACACCCCCTTTTGCCCAATCTCTGCGTTGCGTTCGGATTTTAATCCTCGAAATATTCAATATATTCCTGTGGTTAAAATCCTCAAGCGTCTTGATCTTGACCAAAATCGGGCATTTTTCAAAGGTCTCGTAAAGAAGATACCTGTAACACTGTAAAAGATAAGGGCGAAATCAGGCCAGATCTGGCACCTTTTGATCTCAGAAATCCACAACTTGATCAAGTCTGATTTCGCTGGTCGTCAGGAGGGCAGATTTGCTGAGCCCTCTGGTTTGATCGAGATGTCTAAGATTTTGACAGGCGTATCAAAGGTTTTCCAGCCGTGGGAGACCTCTGAAGGAATCAGATAGGCATCCATAGGCTCAAGAATTCTTCGCTCGGCACCAATAAACATCTCTATCTTTCCTTCGGTGACGATTCCGCATTGTTCGAACGGGTGTTGGTGGCCCGGATCTTCCCTGGCAGGGCCTATCTCCATGAAGGCCATGATCAATTTTTCGCCGAATTCTGCCTTGCTCCGGATCCCCGGCCTGAAATCCTGCAGATCCAGTGTGTTGACATTATGCCAAAAACCCATGAACCTTTCCTCCTCTTCTATATTTTTATTGCAGAAAGCCGTTTACCGTTTATGCCTGACTCGCTTTAAGTGCCTCCCTGAGGGCATTCTGGTCAACGGGCGGGATCGGTACGCCGGTCCTTTCAATTAGGATGAGTCGGATCGGGGCCAACCTTAGTGTTTTATTCGAAGCGCATCGGGCAGAACGGAAAAGGTGAAGGTGTCGGAGACCCAGCCGAGGTTCCCGTCCATTTGCATTGCAAGCGGCTTCTCTAACTGGACAGTCACTCTTCGGCCGGAGCGATAGCTGCCGATCCGGTTGCCAATGGTGAATGCGGTTGCTGCCCCCAGTGCACACTTAAGAATCCCCGAATTGATGGTTAAGATATGTAGCTGCCGGTCGTCCAACCGGGCGTCTGGAACCACTTTCATTCCAAATCCATAATACGGTTGTTTTACAATCATCAGGGTTAAGAGGTCTTTTACCTGGAAGGTGGCATCGTCTATCGTAATGGTGGCCCCAACCCTCCGGTATTCTCCGAAATAGGCATTCAGGACGGCTTTGAGATAGGTTTTGAAACCATAAGAATTACCCCGGGCGAGGTATTCATCCCTCAGCCGGATTGCCGCAGCTTCAATTCCAATAGACACCGTAATTGCACGCCTCTTTTCATCGCAGTTGATCAGGTCATAACGGCGAATTCTTCCGTTCTTGATGGTTGCAGCAATATCAGTCAGTGCCCCCTCATATTTGAGGGCATAGCGCATACTGTTACCTGTACCCATCGGGAGATAGGCGATCTTTGTTTGGCTTATATCAACTGAATTGATGATGTCAGATAGGGTCCCATCACCTCCGGCTACGACCAGCACCTCACAACAGGTGGCGACCTCCCGGGCGCGGTCGACGAACTCGTCCGGTGTCATACTCTCAAGCCCGTATATTCGAGCATTCAGGATCTCAGCGGGCTTCGACAAGGCTAAGCGTTTCTGATCGATGCTCGTGGTGCCTGAGGTTGGGTTGGCGATGATAGCGTAGTGCATTTTGGCGCAGTGGATCTCGACTTTCTGCAGCATGGACTCAAAACGAATTTATATCCGATTCTGGCTGAAGCATTCACGGAGCTTCGACCTCAGGCGCTCCCGTGCATCGGAAGGGATCTCTTCGATTGCGCCCTCTTTGCACAAGCGAATGGTCTTTCTCAGGGACCCGACGCATTCCCTGCACGGAGGGCAATGGCTGAGGTGCTCTTCGATCTTGCGGCAGATATCGTCATCCAATTCACCATCCAGGTATTCCGATATCCTCTCAAAATCCTTTTTGCAGTCCTCCTTCATTGAACAACTCCTTCTCTATAGGTCGCCGAAATCTTTTCTCGCAGGAACAGGCGCGCCCGGTGCAGTCTTGTCTTGACCGATTGAGTTGATATACCGAGGATCTGAGAGGTCTCTTCTGTGCTGAATCCCTCGATGTCTCTCAGGGTAAAGACCAGCCGGTATTTGTGAGAAAGGGATTGAATGGCGGTGTCAATGACTTTTTTTAATTCAGCCCGAAGAACATTATCCGACGGGTTTTCAGACCAGTCCGGAATCTCGTATTTGGTGTCAGCGCCGTCCAGGGGAACAAAGGATTCGAGGGATATCTCATGATCCGGTTCGCACTTCTTCTTCCGCCGCTTTCTCATACAGGCTGTAGCCGCGATTTTAAATAGCCAGTTTTTCAATTTGGTCTCTTCACGAAAGCCCTTGAGATACCTGAAGGCATTGAGGAACGTCTCCTGCGCAATGTCTTCCGCATCCTGGAGATGGCCGCACATCTTCAGGCCAAAAGTAAATATCCGTTCCTCATATCGCTCCACGATCCTTTCCATGGCTTCCATGGAGCCGGCCTTAAACCGGGCGATCAAATCATGGTCAATAGCGTCGGTGGCTATCTGGTTCATGTAAGTCCTTTGTGAGACCTTTGCTTCCAACAGCAGACCCCCAATCCTATTCCTGCCAGCCCCTCATATTCTGTCAAGCTTTTCCCATATAAGTATAGGCTTTAGGAACCAGACTGCAGTACATCTGCCCGTAGGTGTTGTCATCTAACGCACCGCTTTCCTCAAGTGCTTTGACGACTCCTTCAATCTGATTTTCCGAAATAATCATTTCGCTAATCTCACGGGCCGGAGATATTTTCTTGGACTCTGATTTCTCTGTGCAGCGATATTTTAATTTGCTTATTGTTGCCCCTCCGGCACCCGCATCCATGGCCGCCTTTATCAAATCCGTGGCGCGTCCTTCATTGCAAATCAGGGTGAAATTCACAAGGTCATTTAGATATTTTATTTTCT
>JACNIU010000080.1 GCA_014382905.1 Desulfobacterales bacterium | reverse complement strand
CTAAGTAGCCAGGTTAGGGTCTTTTGCAAGTCGGGGAGGTCACTTAAAAAGAATATTTGCAGTAGCTCTTCTTTGACCTGTTTTATGGGAGTTTATATGAAAATCATGTGCCGGCGGTCTTCCTCCGCAGTTGTTCTCTTCCTTACGCTAATCGCGTCAGCTCTCTCTGTGTTTTCGGCCTGCAGCGATTCCAGCGACCTCACTACAGGAACGATTTCAGGTAAAATCTCCGCATACGCAATATCTGTTCAAGGCGACATTTATGTGGTGGCGGTGAAGGCTGAGAATCGGGGGCGCATCAGGAACATGGAAACCGAAGCATATCCTTATAAATCCCAATATGCCGCCGGTTATCAGAAACTCACCGCCCAGGGCGCCTACAGCATATCAGGACTTGAGCCTGGAGGATATACTGTCTGGGCGTATATGGACACCGGCGGTGACGGGGGGGTGAATCATTACGACTTTGCCGATCCTGTCGGCTGGTACCAGACATCCGCCGACCTGAAGCTGCCCGTCGTTACTGTAAACAAGGGAGAAGTCGCTGAAAATACGAATGTGGTTCTATATCAGCCGGTGCCTTTCGGTGGTGAAGAACAATCGGTCGTTTACGGGAACGGCGGCGGAAAACTGAAAAAGCTCAAAGGAAATCATGTCCTGCACATATGGGGAATGCCCGAAGAAAGAGCCTATGCCATTGGCTTTCTGTGTGCGCAGCAGACACTGGATTGGCTGAACTTTGTTGTCATTGAGCACTATTGCAGGGCCACCGATTTTTACGAAAACGCCTTTATCCCTTCGGTAAAGGCTCAAATGGGCGGACTCTTTGACAAATATTCAAACGAACTGGATGCCCTGCTGACCGGCATGAGCGAGTCATCCGCAGGTATCTACAGTTTCAGGCTGAAGCGAAATCTGAACCGTGACGACCTGGCTGGTATCAACAGCTTTTATTTTTTAGCCAATACGCTTATTTTCGGACCGTCTCCAAATATCCAAAAGCCGTCCTGCTCAAGCGCCGTGTTCTGGGGCGATAAGACTGCAAACACCGAGCTGAACAGCGGGTTGATCCACGGTAAGAACATGGATGGAGAGAACGACTACCGGAAGATCACGGTCAACGATCTCTTAATCGTAGCTGTTGAGTCGCAGTCTTCAAGCACCCAACGATTCGTCGGAATCAACTGGCCGGGCTTCATTGGTGCGGACATGGGCATGAATGAGTCCGGTCTGGTTCTGGCCCCGCACAGCGTCCTTTCAAGGCCGGACTGGGATAAAACCAATATGCTGGATTACGATCTTCTTTACAGGGAAACACTTGAAACCAGCACAACGCCTCAAGAAGCCTGGACTTATTGGACGACCACGTCCACAACCAAGACCGGTGGCTTTAATACGGCCGTATCCGGAAAATATCTGACATCTGCGGACGATCCCTCTCTGACCTTCGAGGCGGATTCATACGGAGGAGAAACGCGTAATCCCGTCTTCATGACCCCTGTCAGCTCATACGATATCCTGACGACCAATACCTTTTTCAAGTATCAGGGGGCAAATCCCGAGGCCCTCCTCCCGGGGAGCTATCATGCAGGCATAGAGGCGGACAATTATCGCTACAAGGCCATGCTCGAAAAAGTTGAGGAGTTTGAGATGAAGGGACAGACCATCCAAACCGGGCAAATGATAGAAATTCTGAGGGCTGCATCCAGGACCGAGCAATATAGCGGTATTACCGAATACAGCTTTATCGGATATCCGGACAATGGATCGTTTGCCTTGGCCAGAGAGGACCTGGTCAACAAAATTCTGGAAGCCCCCTATGCCACCTTCAGTACTTACACGTTTGATGAGGTCTTCCAATAATCTAAGCCGATCCACTCGCGGATATCTCCGCTCTATCCGCTCCCGGAAGGATCATGGCCCTGTGTATAAAGGCGGCGTACTGGCGGCCTCGGAGACCCACTGGTCCGCCTGATCCCATCCATGCGTTGCGGCGATTCAAGGTGGAACGGCTAATTACCCATTCCTCTTCTCAGAGATCCCAGCGTGCTGTATTCCTTCACCAGTCGCTTTGAATGGACCATTCTTCTGGCAGTGTTGCCTTTTCCGCTGCCTTCTAACCCAACCCCTCTGTTTGTAGTGGAAGTGCGATTTCTGCCAATCCCACTGGCATCACCCATTGCCATACACTTATGTATCTATTTGATATCAAACAGTTTGGTGGTATTGAAACGCTGTCCAACATAGCAGATATCGCAGCTTTTCGTATTATCAAGATTGGGGCATAAGCGTGAAATTTTAGTACAGAAGTCGCATTTTCCTCTCCCCGAAAATAATTATGCATAGGTCACTTTTTTCAAAAAACTTTTGTGGTTGTGACCGGATCTGTCAAAACCCCGTGTTATTCTACCCTGCACCCAGGGCTGGGAATCCAGAAACAAGTGCCCAACGTCCACCAAATCCCACAAATATCCAGTATCAAGTATCCAGTATCCAGGAACCAGCCCCCGATTTCCATTGACTTCACCTGTGCCTTCCTGTAAACAAAATTAGGCAATATTGCTGTGACAACTTTCTTCTTTCAACCTTAAAGAGGGAAAGAGGATTTGAGATGGCTCGTGAGCATTCAGAAACCCCGTTACTCTAAATCAGAGAGAGAACGGGGTTTTGTATTTTGCGCCTGGGGAATACGCATAAAAGCCCTTCTGAACACGTTAAGAAACCGTTTGATAGAATGGGTTGTCTAATAGTTTCTCATGGGCCTATGACCAAGCAACTATGAGATACAAAGCCGACATCACCGCAGGATCGCTGAAGGTTTCAGAGAGCAAGATCATCGCTGATCTGCTCCTCCGTGGTATGGACAAACAAGAGTGGCAAGCGGCTATCATTGAACAGAACGTGCTCCAGGCCCGGAGCCTTGAAACCGCCAGGCGGCTGACCCGGCTTATCCGTGGACGTCTGGAGGCCATGGAAGCCGACCTTTGGAAGCTTGTCCGAGATGGTACCGGGGAAGTCGCCACCCACGCCGTCCTGGCAGCCGCCATCAAGCACAGTCCTCTTTTGGGGGACTTCCTCGATCTGGTTGTGAGGGAGTATTACCGGCTATTCAGTGCAACCCTCTCGAATAGATGCTGGGAAGATTACCTGGTCGATTGCCGGGGGCGTGACCCGGAGATGCCCATTTGGAACGAATCCACAAGGAAACGCCTCCGGTCATCCGTTTTTCAGATCCTGGCCCAGGCCGGCTATATCGAAAACACCAGGTCCAAACGGCTCCAAACGGTCCATATTGCCTCGCAAGTGCTTCAATACTTGGAGAGGCATGACGAACACTACGTCCTCCGTTGTATTCAGGTGGCGCCATGACCGATTCCTTGACGCAGCGCCTAAATGAGATCCTCCCGAAGGTCATTTCCACCGAGTTTCTCAGCGGCAAAGGGCTTGGGAACGAGATCGCGTTTTACATCTTTGACTATCCGCCCGAAGCGGAACTCAGGATACGTGAACATCTCCGGTTTCTCATGGCCCATATCCCAAAAAGTAGGCCCGGACTGCGGGTGAAACATGTCAACCTGTTGGATCTCATCGTCAATCATCTCAAGGAGCGCAATCTGCTTGAGAAGTCTTTCCAGATGCAAAGAGACAAGGGCGACAAGGCCGTACAAAAAGGCCTTAAAGCCCCCCTCAAGTCTGAAAAACTGGTAGAGATATTTGCAGAATTGGCCCAACCCGAGGAACAGAATTTAGTCCTCATTTCCGGTGTTGGGAGTGTCTGGCCCCTGGTCCGATCCCACAACCTGCTCAACAACCTTCAGACCGTCATGGGGCAGACCCCACTGGTGATGTTTTACCCGGGCCGATACGATGGTCAGGCCCTTCGGTTGTTCGGCAAAATCAAAAGTAACAACTATTACAGAGCCTTCAAACTTGTTTGACCACGAATCACACGAATTACACGAATGATTGGAATACACATTTGGTGCGAATGAATTCGCACCTGTCGTTTATGACCTTTAACCATTTGTCATCGCAACCTCTGGCCGTGAAAAGCGCCTGTTAAACCATGCCGGCTTTATAATGGGTTCCCAAGCTGGAGCTTGGGAACCAGGGGTAAGAGTTTCTTTTATTCGTATTATTCGTTTAATTCGTGGTCAAAACGTGAGGCCCTTATGCAAATCAAGAGCTTGTTCAAAAAGGATATTTTCCGCTCCATCAACGGTGTAGTCAAGGCCCACCAACTGGATGACCGCTCCGTATGGCAGGAATTAGATGAATTTGTCATCACCAGAGAACTGGATAAACATTTGCGGAAGTTTCTCTCGGCGTATCTGAATGTCATGGACAATCCCCATGATCCGGCCATCACCGGGAAGATGGGGGTATGGATATCCGGTTTCTTCGGCTCCGGGAAGTCCCACTTCCTGAAAGTTCTCTCCTATCTTTTGAATAATAGGCCCCACTCCTATGAAGGCAATAAAAAAAGGGCAGTTGAATTTTTCGACGGCAAGGTTAAAGACGCCATGCTCCTGGGAGACATCAAGCGGGCCGTGGCCTCAGACACCGACGTGATACTCTTTAACATTGACAGCAAGGTCGACAGCAAGGCCGGACGGGACGCCGTCCTCGCTGTGTTCCTCAAGGTCCTGAACGAAAAGCAGGGGTATGACGGCGACCATGCCCACATTGCACACATGGAACGTTATCTGGACAACCAGGCCAAACTTGAAGAATTTCATCAAGCGTACCGGGATATCACCGGGACCGAATGGATGGATGAGCGTGACGTCTATGAGTTCAACCGGGACCAGGTGATAGAGGCATTTGTCCGGACTTTAGGTCAAAGCCGGGAATCGGCTGAGAAATGGATCGATAATGCGGAAAACAACTTCTCTCTCACCGTCGAAAACTTTGCCTCCTGGGTCAAGGAATACTTAGATGCCAGAGGTCCCAATCACCGCCTCGTCTTTCTGGTGGATGAGATCGGCCAGTTTATCGGCACGGACGGGCACCTGATGCTCAATCTCCAGACCGTCGCAGAAGACCTTGGCACCCTGTGCGAGGGTCGTGCCTGGGTGATTGTCACATCACAGGAAGAAATCGACAAGGTGATCGGCGAACTCCGGACCGCCACACGGAACGATTTTTCTAAGATCCAGGGCCGGTTCCAGACTCGGCTGTCGCTTTCCAGCGCCAATGCAGATGAGGTCATTTTAAAGCGTCTCCTGGAAAAGGACGAGGGAGTGCTCGAGAGTCTCAAGACCCTGTTTCAAGAGAAAGGTGACATCCTGCGGCATCAACTTTCTTTCAGGGATTGCGGCATGACCCTGAAATCCTATGCCGATGCCGACGATTTTGCCGGCAACTACCCCTTTGCCCCCTATCAGTTCCGCCTCCTCCAGAAGATCTTCGAGGTCATCCGCCGTGTGGGTGCCACCGGCCTCCATCTGGCCAAGGGAGAGCGGTCTTTGCTGGATGCCTTCCAGTCCGCCGGTCAGAGTGTAGCCCTCAAAGATGTGGGCGTACTGGTGCCCCTATACCAGTTCTACCCATCCATCGAAAGTTTCCTTGATACCACCGTGAAGCGGACCATCGAGCAGGCCGGCGATGACCCGAGCCTCGAACCTTTTGACATCAAGCTGCTCCAGGTGCTCTTTCTCATCCGGTATGTTGACGAGATCAAGGGTAACGTGGACAACCTGGTCACCCTCTGTATCGATGAGATAGACGTCGATCGGCTCATGCTGCGCCGGAAGATCGAAGAAAGCCTTCAGCGCCTCGAAAAACAGACCCTGATCAGCCGGAGCGGCGACAATTATTTTTTCCTCACCAACGAGGAAAGGGATGTGAGCCGAGAGATCAAGGCGGTTGAACTAAGCAGCCCGGAAGAGGCGGCCCTCTTAGGGGAACTGATCTTTGAGGATGTGCTCAGGGGCCAGCGCAAGCACCGGTATGCCAAGAACAAAATGGATTTCAGCTTTGCCCGCATCTGTGACATACACCCGGTCGGCGGTCGTGTGGAAGGCGGACCGATTGTCTCGGTGATCTCTCCCATGGCCGACGAATACGCCATGTACAATGATCCCAAATGCGTGCTCGAAAGCAGCAATGAGGGCGGCCAGATCATCATCCGGCTGCGCGATGACGGGAAGCTGGACCGGGAACTCCGCACATACGCACAGACGGACAAATACCTCAAGAACAAAAGCGATACCGGCCTCCCCGAATCCACCAAACGTATCCTTCGGGACAATGCCGAGGATAACCGTGGGCGGCGGGAGATCTTGACCGGGCTTTTAGGCGACAACCTCACCGAGGCGTCCTATTTTGTGGCGGGCCGGCAACTCACCATAAAGGCATCCGCCCCTGCCGCCTGTCTTGACGAGGCATTGGAATACCTGATCTCCAACACCTTTTCCAAGATGGGCTATCTCAAGCATCTCCATCCCGAGCCCCTCAAAGAGATCCAGGCCGTCCTTCGCAGCAATGACGTTTCACAGCAGACCCTTGCCCTGAACCTTGAAGAGAGCAATCCTGAGGCGATCCAGGACCTGCGAAACTACATTGACCTCTGCGATATGAAACACCATGCCATCGTGCTTTATGAGATGATCGACAAGCGATACGGGGTCCGACCCTATGGCTGGCCCGATATGGAGGTCATCCTGCTGGCAGCCCGCCTCCTGACCGTAGGAGAGATCAGCCTGCGGATGGAAGGCGATACGCTCACCCCTGATAAGGTGTACGAAAACATCAAGACACCGGCCAAGTGGCGGAAGATCACCATCCATAAACGGAAGACTCCCGATCCTAAGGCGCTCCAAAACGCCCGCCAGTTGGGAAAGGATGTCTTCGCAGAAATGGGACCGGATAA
>JACNIU010000219.1:13312-33745 GCA_014382905.1 Desulfobacterales bacterium | reverse complement strand
TAACAATCGAATGACCACTGAATGACAGCGAAGCGAATGACTACCGAATGACGGCTGAAGGCCAAATGACCAATAACGAATAACAAAAAGGCAATAACCCATCCACGGAGGTATGATGATGGAGGATAATTACAGGTCATGGCTATGGGAAAAATTGGGGGAGAGGTGTGTCAAGAATATGAAAAACCATGGTTTTGACGCCCATTTCGTCTCTACTCCCGATGAGGCAAAAGACCTTGTTCTCGGAATGATTTCAGGCTATGAAACCTTTGGATTCGGGGGTTCTGATACCACAAGATCCTTGGGGATTATGGAAGCGTTAAAGGCGACCGGCAAGACTGTATATGATCACTGGCAGAAGGGTCTTGATAAGGCGCAGGATCTCGAGATACGCCTTCAGCAGGGGAGGTGTGATTGTTTCCTTTGCAGTGCCAATGCCATTTCAGCCACAGGAGAAATAATCAACGTGGACGGAATCGGCAACCGGACCGATGCCATGACCTTTGGCCCTAAAAAGGTCCTGATTATTGCAGGGATGAACAAGGTGACCCATGACCTCGAATCTGCGCTCACGAGAGTCAGGGATGTTGCCGGACCCATGAGGGCGAAGAGCCTTGGCATGGAAACACCGTGTGCCGAGACCGGTATTTGCACCGACTGCAATTCCCCACAACGAATCTGCCGTGTTACCGTAATTCTTCACCGCAGGCCTATGCTGACAGACATATCTGTGGTTTTGATAAACCGCTCCATGGGGTTCTGATGACACAACATACTCACCGCTTTGTAGAAGAATATGATGGGCTTGTGGGATTTGGCCTCGACCGGAAAGGGGATGAAAATACCCTGATCTACTACACCCAGAAGTTCTCCGACGACAAACTCATGGGGATCTTGGTGGAGAGGATGTCCGAAGCAGACATGGAGGAGCTTTTTGACCTCGTTACACGGTTATTGAAGCGCTATCTTAGCGAAGAGGAATACCACAGATACTTCCTCAAAGAAGGTCAGTAAACGAGACCTTTGAAAAATACCCCCTTTTGCTCTCCGAGGCGTAGGCTCGCCTCTACGAGCCGGAGGCCCAATCTCTACGCCTGCCCCGTAGCTCCGGAAGATGGTACTGGGGTCATGCTGTAGATATCAAGGCCCCCATATCGCACCTTTGAGGGTCAAAAAGCCATAAGCGCAAATTGAGGCAATCAGCAGATAGTAAAGGCCATTCTCTCCGGCATGGACGATGCTCTCTTTGAGAGATAGTGCGCCAAGGATGTTTCCCATGGCAGGGAGAATGATGAGGCATCCAACGAAGACAGCCGGAATGATCAGCCCGGCCAAGAGGGGGGGCAAAACTTTAAGGAAAGTTTGGATGCCTAAAAAAAACCAGGGGCCTTTTACAATGTCCACAGGCGCTTCAGGCGGTATATCCATAGATGGCTTTATGAACAATGCATACAGAAACAGCCCAATGGTCCCAATAAACATGAACCCTTGAGACGGGAACCATTCACGGATATGTTTTCTAATGAGATACACGATCAAGATGGGGAGGAAAAAACAGTGATACAGGTAAGGAAGGAAAAAAAAGCTGTCACCGGGGACGATGAACAGCTTTGCAATCGTTCCTCCCGCAACGGGTATTTTCTCCAGGATGTTCATGAATATCCGGCCCGCAAAAAACCCTTCCTTATCGCCTTTCAGGACAAAACCGGTGAACAGGGTGTAGAAACAGAGAGAGAGAGAAAAGATGAGGCGTAACCACTCCGCGAGCGAATAGATCCGATAGCGCTTTCTCAAAAAATGATCCAGGGTATGGAGGAGCATCAGGATCACAAACGACTGTCCGGCGGCGTAATGAACCTGCCTGAAAAACCATCCGTAAGGGACAGCCGTTGTAATCTCTTCCACATTCTGGAAGACGTTCCCCATAGGCCGGTAGTAAAAGACCAAAACAACCCCGGAAACAAGGCACAGAAACAGAGCGGAAAGCCCCAGGCGGGGAAGAAACGAGGAGATCTTGCTTGTAATTCTTCCGGGAAACGACAATTCTAATCCTCGATCAAATCTCAACTACGACTTCCACATCCCCGTTGGCCTTTTTTGTCAAAAGTATCCGGTCCAGGTTTTTCTTGGCGGGCCCTGAGAGCCATTTACCCGAGAGATCAAAAATGCTCCCGTGGCAGGGGCAATTGAACCTCCGGGATACGATATCATAGTTAAGAGTGCATCCTAAATGGGTACACCGGGCAGAAAGGGCACAAAAATCGTCTCCCTCCTTTGTCAGGTATATCCCTTCCTTGAGATTGACAGTCGATTGTTGCTCATCAGGGCGAAAAACCACCTTTCTTTTTGTGATCTTTCTGAAGCTCATAAACGACAAGGCAGGATAGGCAAAGACAGCGGAGCCCAATACATAGGAGGCCCACAGAAGGCCTTTCTTGATAAACCCTCTCCTTTTCATTCGCTGTGCATCCGGTGAATCAGGATTTTTATCTGAGAGTATAACACAAACCTGACAGCTATTTCAACAGGCATGGATGCTGGATGCTTACCTCCTCGGGTCCATTTGAGTCCCTGAAGAGTTTCTATGTGTCGGGTTAGCCCGCCGAATTCTTCTTGTCTGCAAGAAAAACTTGTAGTAAGAGAGAGACCTTTGAAAAATGCTCAATTTTGTTTGAGTTCAAGCCTCCGGCCCAGAGGAGAAGGCGAATATTTTAACCACCCTGGAGAAATAGGCTCCGCCTTGACCCTTCAGTTCTTTCTGGATTTTTCGTTTCCTCGCATGTTAGGTTTAAAACCTATCCCGCAGGGCGGGACCGAAAGCTAAAATCTGAAAACCCGGGAGGATATCCATGTTTAAGACAAAGATGACCGAGATGTTAGGTGTAGAGTACCCCATTGTGGGGGGAACCATGATGCACATTTCGAACGCTGAGTTCACAGCGGCCATTTCCAACGCCGGGGGACTGGGAATCCTCGCGTCTGCAATCTACCAGAGTCGCGAGGCCTTTGGAGAGGCACTGGATCAACTCCTTGAACTCACTGACAGGCCGTTTGCCGTCAACCTCAATCTCTTTCCAATGATGCGTCCCATTGACAACAATGATTACTTGGATGTCCTTTTGGAAAAAGGGGTGAAGATCGTTGAGACGTCAGGGCACTCTGCGCCTGAAGAACTGTGCGCCCGGTTCAAGGAGGCAGGCCTGACCTGGATCCACAAGTGCGTTGGCGTCCGCTACGCGCTCAAGGTCCAGGAGATGGGCGCGGACATCGTTACCGTTGTGGGCTATGAGAACGGGGGGGCTACCGGCAAGCTGGATATCGGTACGTTTGTCCTGGTGCCACGGGTTGTGGAGACCCTCCAGGTTCCTGTCATAGGGGGTGGCGGCGTATCAGATGGCAGGGGGCTTGTTGCGCTCTTGGCGTTGGGCGCCCAGGGTGTCATTATCGGTACACGCCTGTTAGTCACAAAGGAGGCGCCGATCCATGATAAGCTGAAGGAGGCGCTTGTCCACGCAAATGAGGTGGATACCATGTTAGTCATGCGCTCTATCGGGGCCACTCACAGGGTCTGGATAAATGCGGCGGCCAGGAAGGTAGCGGAGTTAGAGGCCAACCAGGCCGGTTTACCCGAAATCCTCAATGTTGCTACAGGGGAAAAGGCCAAAAAGATGTATCGCGAGGGAGACTTAGATGTAGGGATCATCTCGTGTGGGCAGGGTATCGGGATTGCCCATGATATTCCCACGGTAAAGGAGCTGTTCGACCGGATCATGAAGGAAGCCGCGGATGTGGCCAGGGGATTGGTGCGGAATTAGACAAAAGACCTGAGAATCCCTTCCAGCACGCCTCCGCTTATGGCCAGGGCTTTTTCGGAGATCGTGAAGCAATATGCCTTTATCCCCCTGGGATCGATATCCCCGATCTTTAAGCCTTTTCTGACCGGGGTTCCGGGCCGGATCATGCCTCTCACAACGCCGTCAATGGATGCGTGTACAGGCTGACCGGCCACCGATCCCACCGGATCCCCTTTCTTCACCATATCACCGATTTCCGTTTCGCTCTGCCATACACCCTCTTCAGGCGCCCGGAGGACACGGTCTGTAGTGACCCCCATAATCGGCCCGGGTACCCCAGTATTGGGCTCTGCCGAACCTTCTGTCAGGAGCCGGCCCAGGTGATGACCTCGGTGGGTCTCCACCACAAAATGGGCGTGTTTCCCAACCTCAAAGCCGGGGCCGAGAGCGATGACAAGAGGCGCGTCACTTATGGAAGTCCCGGTGTTTCTCTTGGCCAGAATGGCATCAACGATCACGTCAGAGTGAATGCGTCTTGCAGCCATGCATTCGGGGTCAACAAGGAGTGGGATTTTCCCGTTCTCCCAGACAGGGTAACTGTCAGTCGCCTCGCGTATGAGGATGGCCTCTGTCCCCTCAACCTCTGCGTGACCGTCATAAACGGCCTCGCAGAAGGCTACCTTGCGCCTCACGGCCATGGGTCGGGAAAGCTCGGTAATCAGCACCCGGAAGCCGCATCGACGGAGCCTCCATGCAACGCCTGAGGCAATGTCCCCGCCCCCTTTCACACATACCGTAATTTCTGACAGCATAAAATCCCTCTTCAAGCGTATACGCTATCCCACAGGGTACCTTCTTTCCCTCAAGAATGGTTATGATTTCCTTTGACTAAGGTATCCTCTTCTCCCAAGTTTGCTGGCCTCGTAAAAAGTCAAATTTCGGACGGCTTTGTAAAAAGCTCCAGATACAAGGCGCGCGAATTTTTAGGAATGAGGCCTACTTATCAGTAGGTCGCAGTGACTAAAAATGAAGCGCAACACCGTAGATGGACTTTTTACGAAGCCGTCAAGTTTGAAAGAAAACGAGTTCGATACATTACAGCATACTGATAGCAGACTTTCCCATGGGCCGCAAGGATTTCCGGAATGTGTGCCTTACTCCAGACGATTACAAACAGTTTGACATTAAGGCCGGGTAATCATATGAATTGTCCATGGAAAAAATCGCTGATCACCAGAATCCTCAAGGTTGAGTTTCCGCGAGAAACTCTGGGACGGCGATACATTATAAAAAACTTGTGGGCCCGAGGCGGCTGTCCGGGGGACATCCTATATTGCCCCCTGTCAAGAAAAAAGACATTTCAGCCTGATGATAATAGATACCTCTCAAATTGACTATTCAGCCCTGGATCGGCCGGAGATCCTCATGTTGCTGTTCCATCCCAGACCTGAATGGGAAGGCGCGGGCACCGGAGGCAACGCCCGGGAGGTATTGATTCCGGTTGAAAAAGATGTGGTAATCGGAGGCAGGTTCCACATGGTCGAAAAACCGGCCCCCAATATCCTTTTTTTTCACGGAAACGGCGAGATTGTTGCTGACTATGATGAAATGGGACCCCTGTACAACCGCATGGGTATGAATTTCTTGCCTGTGGATTATCGGGGTTATGGCCGCTCAACAGGCAGCCCCACTATCACCGCCATGATGCGGGACTGCCATACGATTTTTGATTATGCAAGAGAATGGCTGAAAAAGGAGGGCTTTTCCGGGCGCTTCATACTCATGGGCAGGTCCCTGGGAAGTGCATCCGTGCTTGAGCTTGCAGCTAATTACAGGACCCGGGTAGATGGTCTTGTCGTGGAAAGCGGATTTGCCTATGCCGGCCCCCTCCTTCAACTCCTGGGGATAAACCTTGCTGCCCTCGGTTTCAAAGAGGAACAGGGTTTTCGAAATATTGACAAGATCATGGCGTTCGATAAACCCACCCTGATCATACACGCAGAGCATGATCACATCATACCTTTTTCAGACGCACAGGCCCTCTACGATGCCTCTCCAGCCCCTGACAAGACCCTCCTGAAGATACCGATGGCCAATCACAACGACATCTTCGCGCGAGGTCTATCCGAATACATGCAGGCGGTAAGAGGATTATGCACAAACACCATGTGACGATGCGGACGCTTGTTAAATAGAAAGTTTAGAAGGATCTGTTCAGAAATATAAGCGATTGAATCTCTTGAAAATTCACAGCGAGCGAACTTAAAATGAAGAAATCACTGCGGCAACTCCTTTTTTCAAGGGCAGGATCCCAGATAAGGTGATCCAGAGAACATTCGAGGGGGATATGATCAAAAAGATCCTGGTCTTTCTCGTGAGGGACGGACTCGTTGAAGAGTCGGAAGGCCGTTTCCGGCTGGTTTAGAGGGGGTTGAGGCTTTTTGATGGCCCTCATAGGCTCAGCGGATCGGAAGAACCTTTCCGGGTCCTCCACCCGAGGTGGAGAGTTTAGCTGAAACGAAATCAACAGGTATGAAGAAGGAGGGAACTCGTATGAATTTAGGCACACTGCTCAGCCGGAACGCACGATACCGGCCGGACAAACTGGCCCTGATCATTGATGATCACCGGCTGACCTACAGAGAATACAACCAAAACGTCAACCGCCTGGCCAATGCCCTGCTGGACATGGGCATTCGAAAAGGTGACAAGATCGCCACACTCCTTCCCAACTGCATGGAACTGCTGGAAACCTACTGGGCCGTGTCCAAAATCGGCGCCGTGGTAGTACCCTTGAGCACCCTGCTCCTGGGCAAAGGCCTCAAGGCGCTGCTGGACGATTCTGACGCGGTCATGGTGATCACTTATTCCGGGTTTGTCGAGACCCTGGAGCAGGTCAGAGGCGAACTCAGCCTTATCCCTCCCGACAGGTTTGTTCTCATTGACAGCAGGGACATACCCGGGTACTGCTACTACCACGACCTGACGGCCGGGGCCGGCGACCAGGACCCCAAGGGCATCGACATCAACGGTAATGACCTGTTCAACATTGTCTACAGCAGCGGGACCACAGGACAGCCCAAGGGGATCGTCCACACCCACCAGATCCGGGCCAATTATTGCAGCCTGTCTGCATCCGCCTTCCGTATGACGCCGGAGAGCATCATTATCCACACGGGCTCCATCGTGTTCAACGGTGCTTTCGTGACCCTCATGCCCTCCCTGTTTTTGGGTACCACCTACATCCTCCACCGCCAGTTCGACGCCTCGGCCTTTATCCGAACCGTGGAGAGGGAAAAGGTGACCCACGTGATCATGGTGCCGGCCCAGATCATCGCCATTATGCACCACAAGGACTTTTTACCCGAGGCCCTCTCGTCGCTTCAGATGATATGCAATGTGGGCGCGCCTCTGCACCAGGAGCACAAGGACGAGCTGAACAGGCACCTTCCGGGAAGAATTTACGACCTGTACGGTCTCACAGAGGGGTTTCTCACTATCCTGGACAAGGCCGATTTCGAGGCCAAACCCGGGTCGGTCGGCGTGCCGCCCCCGTTTTACGAAATGCGCATTGAAGACGAAAACAGAAAAGAGCTGCCGCCGGGCGAAGTGGGCGAGATCGTGGGCCGGGGCCCCGTCCTGATGGCCGAGTACTACAAGCGCCCCGATCTCACCAAGGAGGCCATCATCGACGGGTGGCTCTACACCGGGGACATGGGATACGTGGACGAGGACGGGTTTCTCTACCTGGTGGATCGGAAAAAAGACATGATGATTTCGGGTGGTGTTAATGTATACCCGAAAGACATCGAGGAAGTGGTGGTCCAGCACCCCGATGTTCTGGAGGCGGCGGTGTTCGGCATCCCGAGCGACAAATGGGGTGAGGCCCCGGTTGCCGCCGTTACGCTCGTGGCGCCGGGCAAGGCTTCTGAAAACGAACTCAAGGCGTGGATCAACGAGAGGGTCGGCGCGAAATTTCAGCGGGTGCAGCACGTGGTGATCATGGACGAGCTACCCCGGAACATCGCGGGCAAGGTGCTGAAGCGGGTGATGCGGGACGAGTTTGCAGCCAGGCTCAATGCGCGCGGCGCTTAGGGACACCCTCTGATAAGTATCTTGACAAGGTGGCAGAGATTGGGTCCGCATTGCAATGAAAACGCTGGTAGCAAACGGAGGTGATTAAATGAAGCTTGGCATGATTTTGTTTGTTCTATCTATTGTCCCGGTAGTTGGTCTAAGCGCGGCTGACGCTATCTCGGACAAGCCGCAGGTGGTCATTGAGACATCAAAGGGTGCCATTGTCCTTGAGCTTTACCCGGATAAGGCCCCTAAGACGGTCGATAATTTCCTGCGTTATGCCCGATGGGGGCACTACGACGGCACGATCTTCCATCGTGTCATTCCCGACTTCATGATTCAAGGGGGAGGCTTTACCCCTGATATGAAACAGAAACTTACTAAGATGCCTGTCGACAACGAGGCCGATAACGGGCTCAAGAACGACCGGGGCACCGTGGCCATGGCACGTACCCAGGACCCGCACAGCGCAACAGCTCAGTTTTTTATCAACACCAAAGACAACAAATTCCTGAACCACAAGAGTAAGACGTCTGAGGGTTGGGGGTACGCTGTCTTCGGGAAGGTAATCAAAGGTATGGATGTGGTTGATGCGATCTCTAAGGTCGAAACCCAGACCAGGGGGTCCATGGCAAATGTCCCTGTTGAGGCTGTAGTAATCACAAAGATGAAGGTTAAAGAGTAGGGGCGGCATATCTCACCCCGGCAACAAAGTGGGCTTTACGGTCTCGGTTTTTGTGGCTTTAGGATATCTTCTATTGCCTCGTGAGGCTGCTTTGTGTAAAAGAATGGAAAAAGAAAAAAGAGGTGTGTCTGGGGGGGCCTGGTTCTTAGAAAAGCAATAGTGAGAGAGGGGGTTCTTAGGATGAGAAGGGGATTGTTGCATCAGTGGAACGGTCGCATGTGACGGCTTTTCTCTTTTATGACAAAAGGACCAAGACACCTAAGGTCCTGCTTTCCCCGGACGAAAGGATATCCCATCAATGAAGCTGATTGTTTTGGGTTCAGGGACCGCCATTCCCCTGAATGAGAGGGGGTCACCCTCACTTCTTTTGCTGATTGAAGGTGCCCCGGTCCTCTTTGATATCGGACCGGGGACGTTGCGTCAGCTGACGAGGGTCGGGATAAGCCACGAAAAGATTGAGCGAATATTCCTGACACACTTCCACCCAGATCACACAGCGGATCTTATTCATCTACTCTTTGTCACCAAAAACCCGGCTGTTCTGAGGAGGAGAAACCCGTTCGTCATTACAGGGCCTCGGGGCCTGCGCACCTTTATCAAAGCGCTTCAAGACGCCTATAATAATTGGCTGACCCTCCCTCCGGAGATAATGAGGATCGAAGAACTGGATACGGAAGAAAAGACGAAGACTCAGTACGGAAGGTTCACAGTTACTACTGCTCCCATGAATCATACGCCGAACAGCCTTGCCTACCGGGTTGAAGGTGAGACAGGGAAAGCAGTGGTTTATTCAGGGGATACCGGCTTCTGCGATGAAATAACAGACTTGGCAAGGGGGGCGGATCTGTTGGTATTGGAATCATCTTTTCCGGATGAGGATGCATGTGAGGGTCATTTAACACCCTCTATGGCCGGACGAATCGCCACCCTTGCCAATGTAAAGCGTCTTCTGTTGATCCATTTTTATCCGGAATGTTTGCGGGCCGACATTGCGTCTCAGTGTCGCAGGACATATGGAGGGGAACTGATATTGGGCGAGGACTTGCTCCATCTCAGGGTCTGATCCCGATGGAGATGAGGGCCTCCTGCAATCAAAAATCATCAATATTTCCTATCGATGATATGCTGGCTTAATGTTGTTAGATCCCTCTTCGTTGCGGAATCGGGAAACATGTCCAGGCAGGAGATAGCATCAGTGACATATATTCGGGCCTCTTCCCGGATGCGATCGAGTGCACCGTTTCGCCTCACAAGATCTATGATATCCCGGTAATCATCATCCGTACGCCGATGGTTTAAGAAGAGATCTTCAAGTCGTTTCCTTTCGGCCGTTTCGAGCTGTGACAGGGTGTAAATAAGGGGGAGGGTTATCTTTCCTTCCTTCAGATCTTTTCCTACCGGCTTTCCAAATACCTCCTCCGAAGATGTATAGTCCAGAAGGTCGTCTATGAGCTGAAAAGCGATTCCCGCTTTTAACCCGAATTGCTCAAGAGATTCTCCGGTTTCCGCTTCAGCCCCTGAAATGATAGCCCCGCAGGCACACGCGGCCGATATCAGAATGGCCGTCTTTGCGGTGATGATCTCCATGTGCAGGTCTCTGCTGATGTCCCAGTCATCTGTGTGGGCCAGCTCCTGGATCTGTCCTTCGGTCATTCGCAATGTGGTATCTGCGAGTTTTGTCATGAAGGGAAGGTTATTGGTACGAAGGGCAATCGATATGGATTTGGTGAGTAAAAAATCCCCCTCCAAAATAGCCGCATGGTTGCCCCAGACCTGGTTGGCAGAAGGCCTGTTTCGTCTAATTTCGGCGTTGTCCAATACGTCATCATGAAGAAGGGACGCGGTATGTATATATTCGAAAATAGTCGAAAGCCGGTAAACATCTTTTCCATGATAGTTGCAGAGTTCACAGGTAAGAACAAACATGAGGGGTCTGAGCCGCTTGCCATGGCCTAAGAGTGTGTGCTTTCCAATCTCTTCAACAAGCGGGACCCGAGAATCGAATACCTTGTACAGCTCTTGGTTTATGATATCGAAATGTTTTTTAAACTGTGTCAAATTTGATCTGTCCGAGCCCATCTTTTTGTCTTGAAATTCCTTCTTTATTGGCGGATGAACAGTTTTTAAGTTAACCGTCTTTCTGCCACCTACGTTGTATCTCATCTTGTAAAGGATGATAATTTACCTTTAGAGATTTTACAACCTAATTCAGATGTCAAAGCTGCCTTAACGCTCTATCTTTCCCCAATGTTTCGAATTCAGGCGATTTCTCCCACCAAATCGTAGGCGTGCGCCTCTGTGATCAATACAGGCATTATTTCCCCGATGACGCCCTCTCCGTCGTTTATGAGTACTTTGGTGTCCACGTCCGGGGCCATTGTTGCGGTCCTGCCGGTGAGCAGCAAATCGGTTTCAAGGCTTGGGCCTTCAATCAATACGGGTAAGACATGGCCGATCTTTTGTTGATTGATTTTTTTTGAAATTCCGGCCTGGATCGTCATGATCTTGTCGAGCCTTTCTCTGGCTGTCTTCCGTTCAACCGCAGGTCTGATTCGGGCAGCAGGGGTCCCCTTTTCCGGACTAAAGGCGAATACCCCTAAATGATCGAACTGGGCCATCTTCACAAAATCGCAGAGCTGATCAAACATCTCCTCGGTTTCACCCGGAAATCCGACCATGAGGGTGGTTCGAATACTGATTCTGCGTCTTCTCCTCCTTATTCTTTCAATCAATTCCCAGGGTGTCTCCCTGTTGGGGTTTCGACCCATGGATTTCAGGATGTCCGGGTTTACATGCTGGAAAGGGAGGTCAAGGTAGGGGCATACAGCTTCTTCAGAATCAATAAAATCTAAGAGACGTTCCGAAACATTGTTAGGGTGAAAGTATAATGATCGGACCCATCTTAATCGCTTTATTCTTATAAGGCTTTCCAGAAGGTCTTCAATACGTGCTTCACCGTAAAGGTCTTTTCCATACAGGCTGGTATCCTGGGCAATCAGGTTAATCTCCTTTACACCCCTGCTGATCATTTCCGCCGCTTCTTCAAGCAGCGATTCCACACTGCGGCTTCGGAAAGGCCCCCTCAATTTAGGGATGAGGCAGTATGAACATCTGTGAGAACATCCTTCTGCAATCCTTAGATAAGCGGTGTAGAATGGTGTCGTCTGAACCTTTGGCAGATGGTGGTCGGCCAAGAAGGTAGGTCTGTTGACAAAAAATGGCACACGAGTCGTCAAATTGTTGGCGGAGAGGATATCTGCCACACGCCAGATCTCCCCTGTGCCGAGCCAGCCATCCACTTCGGGGATTTCCTTGGCGAGTTTGTACCCGTAGCGCTGCACAAAACACCCGACTACCACAAGCCGTTCTAATTTACCCTCATTTTTCAGACGGGCCGTTTCTAAAATAGTGTCAATGGCTTCCTCTACGGCGGCCTGGAGAAAACCACAGGTGTTGATAACGGCAAATTCGGCCTCCTCGATCTTAGATGCAAGGCCAAACCCCCTGGACTCAAGAATCCCGAGCATATGCTCGCTGTCTACCAGGTTCTTGGCGCAACCAAGGCTAATTAGGAATACGTTGCCGTCTTTTTTCATTCCTGATCGCGAGTATAAGATTTCCCCGAACGGCTGGAAGCGCACCCAATTAAGAGAAGAAGCGCCAGTGAAAATATCGCTGCCACCTTAGTCCTTACCATTTTTTAAACCTCCTTGATCCTAAATATTGGATGGCATATTATCAACAAGCAGCCAAAATCTCAATCCTTTGGTTGAACCGGTCCCTTTGGGTGTCTTCAACCTCAGGATTTTCTGTTGACACTCATGGCCAGCACCTGTAAAGAATAAAAGTTCAGAACAGGCGATGTTAGAATTATCGTTAACTCCTTAAAAAGGGCGAGGCCAAAAATGGATATCACTGAACCGAAGATAACGCCGGGTGAAATACTGATCCTGCAGGATAATAACTTTAACCCGGACAACGTCTGTATTGTTACGGGAGCGGGCATGGGGATCGGGAGGGCAACTGCAATAGCGGCTGCTGCCAACGGCCTGACCGCTGTCGGGTTAGACATCAATGAAGAGGAATGCAAGAAAACAGCGGCGATGGTCCGTGAAATCGGGGGGCGAATGGTCTTCATTAAAACGGATCTCACACGCGATGAGGATATCGAACATGCTGTGGCCGAGGCAGCCAGGGCTGGAGCCATAAAGTATCTTGTCAATATCGCGGGGATCCAGCACATCGATTCGATCGAGAACTTCCCGATGGAGAAATACGACCTTATGCAGAGACTGATGCTTCGCGCACCGTTCTATCTCTCAAAATTGACGATTCCGCACATGCGCAGAAGCAGCGATGGGACAGGGGCGGTTGGCAATATGGCCTCGGTCCATGGGCACATATGCACATTGAACAAGCCGGCCTATAACATCATGAAGTTCGGCCTGAGGGCCTTAAGCCAGTCCATCTCGGCCGAGGGTGACGGAAAAATCCGCTCTTTTACCGTGAGTACCGGTTTTGTAAAGACGGCCCTGGCCCTGAACCAGATTCCTGCACAGGCCAAACAACGGGGTATTACACCTGAAGAGGTTGTCCGGGACGTCATGATGGGGGATTCGCGTATTAAGGAGATGATGTCCCCCATAGAGGTTGCCAACCTCTTCCTCTTGGGATTTTCCCGTTTCGGGAGATACCTGGTTGGGGGAGATCTCCTCTTTGACGGGGGTATGGTCCTGACGTACGCGGAAAAAAAGGCGCTCAAACAGAAATCTGAAGGATAGCCAATGAGGCCTGATATAACGATTTTTCTTTTCCTTGACACGCGAGTGTAATTGTATAAGAATATGGGCATTTGTGAGAGAATAGGGATGGAATTCGATCAAGGAAAGGGGGTGATGTGTTTGGTGTAGTGGGGGTAAGGTTTTTGAAGGCCTCAAATCGATAAATCTCACTAACGGAGGGGAAAAATGAGAAAAATTAAATTGTTTATGTTTTTGGGTGCAATAACCATGGTTCTCGCATTTGGAACCACTGCTTTGGCCAAGAAAATTAACTGGAGAATGGGAAGCACCTGGACGCCCGCCATCAATCTCTACAAAGGTGACCAGGAGATGATCAAGTATGTGGGAGAGATGACCGGCGGGAACTTTGAGATTAAGTGGTTTCCTTCCGGCTCGCTCATGAAGGCGTTTGAGTATTTTGATGCCTGCAGCAAAGGGGTGGTCGAGATGGCCGGTGACTGGCCGAGCTACTGGGCGGGCAAAGACCCGGCCTTTGACTTTTTAGGTTCCTTCCCATTTGGCTTCACCAATATGGATTATATCAACTGGATGTATGATTGGGGCGGCCTGGAGTTGATGCAGGAGCTTTATGGGAAGTATGGCATGACCTATTTCTCTCTGGGCGCTACCCCCATGGAGTCCGGATTCCGTACCACAGAGAAGACCGGCCCCATCAAATCGATTGCCGATTATAAGGGAAAGAAGCTGAGAACACCTTCCCGGGCAACAATCTGGATTCTGGAGCAGGTAGGCGCCACCCCGGTTAAGCTACCCGGTGGCGAGATCTATTTGGCGGTTGAAAGAGGGACCTTAGATGGTGCCGAGTTCAGCAGCCCCGGTATCGACTGGGAAATGGGCTTTGCCGAAATAACCAAATACTGGAGTGTTCCCTGCTGGTTCCAGCCGTCATCCCAGGTAGGAACCATGGTAAACCTCAAGGCCTATAATTCTCTATCAAAGGAAAATCAGGCCATTCTGAGATATGGGGCTCAGGCAGCGGCAATAAGGGCTACCGCCTTTTATGACACCGACTCCGGGAGGGCAATAGAGAAGTTCATTGCAAAGGGCACGCAGATATTCGCCTTGCCTGAGGCGGACTTGGATAAGTTAGAGGCCTTGGCCGGACAGTACTGCTTGATGCAGGCCAAGGAATCCAAGGCCTATGCCAAGCTGCTCAAATCGCAGATGGAGTATCTCAAGGAATACAAAGATTGGCGCGACATGAGTGGAAGGTTTGGCCAGGGAAGCACCCCGAAATACGTGGATAACGTCTTAGCGGAACTCAAAAAGTTGGGATATTAAGCGGGTAAGAGGCCTTTGGAGGTTGTACTTCAAGGGCCTCTCTTTTTGTTCTATGATCTGGGCCCAGCCGGTTGGAAAACGGCATACGGCAAGAAGAAAAGGACTTTCAATCTGGCTTTCAATGAAAGGGAAGTAAATGCGAATCAAATCTTTGTTGAAACTCCTGGATGGTCTTAGTGAATGGTCTGGCAGAATTTTTGTCTGGCTTGTTATTCCCCTTACGATTGCCGTGGTATTCGAGGTGATATCGAGGCGATTCTTTAACTCGCCTCACATATGGTCAACCGAGGTGATCGATTTTATCTATGGCCCCCACTTTATGTTGGCCGCGGCCTACACCCTCCTTTATAAGGCCCACGTGAAAATCGATGTCATATACGACAAGTTTTCACCCAGGACAAGGGGAATATTGGACATTATTACGTACATGGTGTTCTTTTTCCCATTCTGCATTATTGTTTTTTATCAGGGGGTCATATTTGCCCATACCTCATGGGCAATGGGTGAGACGAGTGATTCTGCAGCCCTGAGAATTCTTCCGTTGATAAAAACAGTGATTCCGGTCGCCATCGGCTTGCTCCTGATGCAGGGGATAGCAACCTATATCCGAGCCATCATTCAGGCCATTAAGGGGGAGGAGATATGAGTGCAGAATTCATAACCATCGGCATGTTCGGCGGCCTCCTGATCGGTCTTTTTATGGGGCATCCCCTGGCCTTCGTCTTAGGTGGTCTTGCAACCATCTTCGGCTATCTTGGCTGGGGCCCGTCGTGCTTTTATCTCTTCTTGAACCAGATCTGGGGCACTATGGACAACTATATCCTGGTCTGTATCCCCCTCTTTATCTTCATGGCCCAGCTATTGGATCAATCAGGCGTGGCCGAAGACCTCTTTGATACCATGCGATACCTGTTTGGCCCCATAAGGGGAGGCCTTGCCGTAGCGGTTGTGGTGGTAGCCACCCTTTTTGGAGCATGTACAGGGATCATCGGGGCATCGGTTGTGACCATGGGCCTCCTGGGCATGCCCGTGCTCTTAAAGTACAACTATAATAAAAGGCTTGCCTGCGGGAGCATATGCGCGGGCGGCACACTCGGAATTCTCATACCACCGAGTATCATGTTAGTTGTCATGGCTGACCAGGCCGCCCTGTCTGTGGGGAAGCTCTTCGCAGGGGCCATTATCCCGGGCCTGATGCTCTCGGCAATGTATATTCTATATATCCTCATAAGATGCTGGATTAGACCCCAGGATGGCCCGGCCCTCTCAAAAGAAGAAAGGGCGGCCATGCCTGCCAAGACATTATTCCTGCGGATCCTGAAATCAATGGTACCGCCCACGATCCTTATCGTAGGAGTGTTAGGATCGATCTTTATGGGAATTGCCACACCCACGGAAGCGGCCGGGGTGGGGGCGCTGCTCGCCTTTCTTATGACAGTGGCCTACGGGAAATTCACATGGAGCGGTCTCAAAACCGCAGTGGTTAACACCACAAAGACCACATCCATGGTGATCGTCATCCTTGCGTTCGCATCCTGTTTTTCCGGGGTTTTTATGGGGTCTGGTGGCGGAGATGTGGTACAGGAGCTCATCTACGGTATCGGGCTTGGGAAATGGGGAACCTTTATCATCATGATGGTTATCCTCTTTGTCTTAGGGATGTTCCTGGACTGGATCGGCATCATCATGATCTGCTTTCCGATTTTTCTCCCCATTGCACAGGACCTGGGGTTTGATAAGGTCTGGTTTGTGGTTACCATCGCTGTCATGCTTCAGGACTCGTTTCTGACGCCTCCTTTTGGATATGCGCTTTTCTATCTCAAAGGGGTTGCGCCCCCTGAGGTCAGCACGGCTGATATTTATTGGGGCGCATTTCCTTTCTGGAGGATCATGGAGCTGGGTCTGATCGCCTGTATTATATGGCCGCAAAGCATTTTATGGCTTGCAAATACCCTTGTAAAGTGAAGATGATGGGGCCGGTTATGCGTTAATGGTTATTGGTTATTCGTGTTGGTTATACAAGGATTAACGATTCAACGAATAACGATGAGATGGGATGGGAGGAGCACCTGTGTTAAAGATTGGCAACACTTATGAGGAAGTGTACAATTCATTTCGCTGGGAAATCCCCGAGTACTACAACATCGGTGTGGACATATGTGACAAGTGGGCGCATCAGAGATACCGGCTGGCCCTGATATATGAGAATGAAAGCGGGCAGGTAGAGAAATATACATTCTGGGACCTCAAAAGGCTTTCCAACGGGCTTGCCAATGGACTCAAGGCACACGGTATCAAACCTGGTGATCGCGTCGGGATTCTGCTGCCCCAGTCCCCTGAGGCCGGGATTGCCCATATTGCCACATATAAAATGGGCGGGATCGTCATCCCCATGTTCACCCTCTTTGGCACTGACGCCCTGGAGTATCGCCTGTCCAACAGCGAAGCCAGGGGGATCGTGACCGATGAGGCAAACCTTCCAAAAATTTTAGAAATTCGGGAGAGACTCCCCCATCTTGAAACTGTTATCCTGACGAGGGGCGAGACCCCGGATGGTGTTTTGAGTTTCTGGGATCTGATTGAAAATGGGTCGTCTTCTTTTCAAGCCCTTAAAACCAGGGCCGATGATCCCGCCTTTATCAGTTATACTTCCGGAACCACCGGCCCGCCAAAAGGGGCATTTCATGCCCACCGCGTACTGTTAGGGCACCTTCCGGGGATCCAGTTCCCGCACAATTTTTTCCCAAAAGAAGATGATCTTTTCTGGACACCGGCAGACTGGGCATGGATGGGGGGATTTATGGATGTTCTTCTCCCGAGCTGGCACTACGGAATCCCGGTGGTGGCTCACCGTGCCAAGAAGTTTGACCCGGAAGAGGCATTTCATCTCTTGGCCAAGTATGGCATCCGAAATGCGTTTATGCCCCCGACCGCGCTCAAGATGATGCGTCAGGTCCAGGACCCGCGCAGCCGTCACGATTATTCCATGCGGACCATAGGTAGCGGTGGAGAAGCATTAGGGGAGGAACTCCTGGCATGGGGCAGGGAAGTGATGGGGTTGACCATAAATGAATTTTACGGCCAGACCGAAGTCAACCTGGTGGTTGGGAGCTGCTCCGAAGTCATGGAAATCAGGCCCGGTTCAATGGGGAAGGCCATCCCCGGTCACAGGGTTGAGGTTGTGGATGATTCAGGTACACCGCTTTCTCCCAATGTCATCGGGGAGATTGCCATTAAGAGGCCGGATCCGGTCATGTGCATTGAGTACTGGAAAAACCCTGAGGCTACCCGAGAAAAATACCTCAATGACTGGTGGCTCACAGGGGATCTGGCAAAAAAAGATGAGGATGGATATTTCTGGTTTGTGGGAAGGAAAGACGATCTGATCACGAGCGCGGGCTACCGGATAGGTCCGGCGGAGATCGAAGACTGCCTGATGAAACACCCGGCAGTGGCGATGGTAGCCGTCGTCGGGAGCCCCGATAAGGTCCGCACAGAGGTTGTCAAGGCCTTTATCATACCGAAAGCCGGGGTGACCCCCGGCCCGGACGTGGAAGAAGAGATAAAGAAATTTGTGAAGGTCAGGTTAGCCGCCCATGAATATCCCCGGGAGATCGAGTTCGTGACCGAGCTTCCCATGACAACCACAGGCAAAATCATACGAAAAGAGCTGAAGGCATTGGAGATAAAAAGAAAATCAGGATGTTAATCCTCATTCCTTTCAGGCAGGCGAATCACTAATACGGGCTTCTTGCATCGCCTCAATACCCGCCGCGATGTACTCCCGATGACGGCGTCGGTCAGCGTTCCATGCCCGTGTGTGCCCATCACCACAAGATCGCAATTACTCTCTTTTGCCTGAATCAGGATTTTCTCAACCGGGTTCCCTGTCTTAACAATGATGTCATCCGTTATAAAGGGGCATGAAGGAAGTTCGGCGCTCACATCCTCACAGAACTTCTCGAGACGCTGCTTGATGGTTTCAAGAAGCTTTCCTTCATTGGTTCTAACGAGGTCTTTCCACTTCTCCTCTCCAATAATGTTAATCACCATGCTATCTCTGAAGGAAGAGGTGTCCTCTAACACGTGAAAGATTGTGATTCCGGCACCGAACCGATTTGCAAGGGCCGCGGCATATCCAAAGGCGTAACGGGCATTTTCGGAAAGGTCTGTTGTGTAAAGAATTTTCTTGATCTCAGGAATCATTTTATTACCTCCTTGGTTTGAATAAAAAACGCATGGCGCAAAGCGGAAAGGGCATAGCGCAGCCAAAATGAACTTGGATTTTTCCCCGGACTCTGTTAAGTTGCCATCCTGATTAAGATGGCCGCGAGATATCAGCCTGCCAACTCAGCCAGTTGCGTCTATGTAACGACACAGTATAGTGATGAATAGATGATGCATCAAGAAAAAACTTGGCAACAGGGCGGGAAATATTTTTTGGGAATATAACTGCTGCACATGCGATGGAGTTAAGGAGGTTTGGATATTTCAGAAACCGGACAAATCATTGTTGGGATCTGTCTCCTCATCGTGGTCTATGTCCTTACGAGGCGCTATCATGCCTGGAGGATGTCACGGGTATACCAGTTCATTATAAAGGACCTTGAGCAGAAGGGTGCTGTTGGTCCTGCTTCGGCCGTGGACCTTCCCTATGCCCGAAAGAGCATGTTTCGAATCGGAACCAAGGATTACCGGCCAAAGGTGCTCGAATACATGACGCTCAATGATATTGTCGGCATGACGGGTGATGCCGGATATTATCTGATTACTTCTTCGGATGTCTCGGATGTTCCACTCCCTCGGTGACCTTGCCAAAAGAGGCCGTGTCCAGGCCGGAGAGAGGATGGTTGCTGGCGTACATGAGCTTCAGTTTCTTGGCCCTCACCTCCGGATAGAACTTGGCGATGGCGGCCTGGCTCCGGTCTAAGGGGACTTCTTCGATCTCATAATCGGTTGTTCCCATACCGTTTTCCACCCCCCCGTAGACCTGGGCCTCCACGTCCTTCCCTTTGATAATATTCAGCTTCTTTGCGCCCGGAGACAGGGCGTTGTAGTCCTCGGCTTCTGAGTTTATCAGGCCGGGGGCCTGGTTCATCAGTTCTATGCACGCCTTATCCACTGCAACAGGGTCTAAAGAGGCCAGAATCCCTAACCCGTTCACGATCGGCGTGTCTGTCCACCCGTAACAGTCACAGGACGGGGTTATGTCGATAGCATAGTTCATAAAGAAACACTTGCCTTCTTCCTTCGTCATCATGGTGGCTAAGGCCGAGTCGGCAATCCGCCTGCCGAGGGCCGGCAGATGGTCGAAGCGCTGAATCGCATTTATGCCGGCCATATTGACACAGAGGTTGGCGCAGGAGAAACAGTAAACGCAGGCTTCCTGATCGATCTTCAACCCCTGCTCACTGATTTCGATGGCGCCTTCCGGGCAACAGTCCTGACAGGTCTGCCACCAGTCGCATTTACGACCCGGACAGAGATCTGCGTTGATAACGGGCTTGTCGCCGGCCAAGGCACCGTGAAGGTTCATCTTCCCCCGCTTGCTGGCCCCCCCGACCCCGATATTCTTGAGCGATCCGCCATATCCCCCGGCAGGATGCCCTTTGAAATGCGCTACCGAGAGAAGGGCGTCGGCATCTGCGATGGCCCTGGAGACGAACTGCTTCGTCAGGTGAGTGCCTCGACCTTCAAGATCAACAATGACATCGTCGGTTCCCAGCCAGCCGTCGGCAATAATGACCGGGCAGTCCATGCTCCCCTGATTGAAGCCGTTCCTGTTGGCGGTCTC
>JACNIU010000219.1:0-13010 GCA_014382905.1 Desulfobacterales bacterium | reverse complement strand
TCCAAGAAACGATTTGCCCTGGCGTTCATGAACCAAATTTTTGCCCTGCCCATAGCTCCTCCTTAAAAAAGTGCCTAAAGTTAGTGAAAATCAGGACGTCTGATCCGAGATCGGCGGCGTCAGCCTTCGAACACCGGATGCCCGACGTGGGACGGCTGACTTCCGCGGCTTAAACAGCCCTGAAAAACCCTCCAAAAGATAGAGAAGAAAGGCCGCGCTGTCAAGGTCTTGGAAAATCTTGCGGTTTTTTTTGCACTTGCCCCTTTCGTCATTTTCAGCTATCTTCACCCAAATAAATAGGCAGAAGGCGTAAGGCGTAAGGAAAGGCGTTGCTTATCCTAAGAACTTTTTCTTGAATGCTGCAATCAAATGGAGGGACCCTATGAACGACCTGAATGCAAGACTGCTGTGCGGGGAGAGGACTGTTGATTTACAGCTTCCTGAATCCGTAGCAATTCTGGAGATGAAACCGCTTGACCGGCTTCCGGACCCTGAAAGCGCTGTTTATTCTGCCCTTGCCGGACCGATTGGAAGTCCTCCTCTAACAGAAATCGCGAAAGGAAAGAGAAACGCCTGTGTGGTCATCTCTGATTTCACCAGGCCTGTTCCCAACCGTATTATTCTTCCTCCTCTCCTCAAAACATTAGAAGAAAGCGGGATAAACAGGGATGAGATCACCATCCTGATCGCTACAGGGATGCATCGACCCAACCTGGGGGACGAACTGAAATACCTTGTGGGCCGGGAAATCATGAATACCTACACCATCGTCAATCACTATTGCCGGAAACCTGAAGCGTATCGAAAGGTCGATGAGATAGAGGGTGCTCCCATCGAGATTAACAACCGCTATCTGGATGCCGACCTGAAAATCCTGACGGGTTTGATTGAGCCCCATTTTTACGCCGGGTTCTCTGGTGGGCGCAAGTCAATACTCCCTGGCATCTCCAGTTTCGAAACCATGAAGTTCATGCACTCGTACAAGATGATTGATCATCCGAAGGTGACCAATTGTATCCTTGAGGGGAACCCGTTTCATGAATATGGCATCCGTGTATCCGAATTAGCAAGACCGGATTTTATCCTGAACGTGGTCATTAACAGGAAGAGAGAGATTGCGGGCGTATTTGCAGGACATTACGATAAGGCCCATTTGGCAGGATGTGATATGGTTTATGAGCACTCCGCCGTCAGGTTGGATCAACGATTTGATATGGTCGTCACCTCGGGCGGCGGCTATCCCCTTGACGCCACATTCTACCAGATCAGCAAGGCCCTTGTCTGTTCCATGGATATCCTAATAAATGGGGGTACCATTATTGTCGCCTGCGAGTGCAGAGAGGGTATTGGCGGTCCGGAGTTCCGTGACATCATGTGCTCGGTCAGCAATAGGAGGGAGTTTTCTGAGAGATATTCAGACCCCAAGGATTTTGTCATTGATCAGTGGTGCGCCCAGAACCTCTACCAGGTCGTGGACCATGCGGGGTCAATATATGTCTACTCCCCCTCGCTTTCAAATGATGAGTTGAAACGCATGGGAATGATTAAGATAGAAGATGTGCAGGAAACGGTGAACAGGTTGCTTCCGGAACACAAACAGGTGGTGGTGATCCCGGATGGCCCCTATGTGGTCGGCATGGTCAAGGATTGAAGATTTAAGATTGCAGATCGCAGATTGAAGAAGGGCTGAAAAACAAGAAAATGGAGGGGCTGAAGACATTTTCTTGAGAGTCATATCATGCTGATCGTTCAGAGAGAGAAACCGGGGAATAGGGCAGTTGCTATCAGAGGGATGATCTTTCTGATTGTGACGTTATCTTTCCTCATTCTGAATATCCGCTTGACCGCGGCATCCTGGATGATTGATCCTGCAAAATTTCATGCTTCGGCACACGGTCAGACCTCCTGCCGGGGGTGTCACGAAAATATCCTTGCCCAGGACCTCCATCCCAATCCTCTGAATGTGACCAGGAGTGTAAGAGACTTCTTTCATCCGGATAAATGCCTGGCCTGTCATGATTCGGTTATGGATGACCTCAAGGAAGGTTCTCACGGGTCTGTGAAGGTCCACGACCGGCGCAAGTATGAAGACTGCATGAGCTGCCATGATCCCCATTATCAGGTCAGAATCAGGGATAAACGACAGATCCGATTTGAACCTTCCAGAGCGATCAATGAGCAGTGCGGTGTCTGTCACGAAACCCGCGCCACCCTCCCCAGTTTTTCTCCGGAAGATCAGGTGTGCATGACCTGCCACCATCCCATGAAGGCGGATGACCCGGGAGAGACGAAAAGGATTAACAGGCTCTGCCTGCACTGTCACGGGAAATCAGGGACCGATGCCCAGGCAATAACGGGAAAGTCAGTTCCCTTAATAGACCCAGAATCGCATGAGGCCACGACGCACGCCGAAGTAGCATGTACCACCTGCCACCGGGGGGCCGCCTCGTTTACTCATGATGAGCAGGGACCGGTCGCGTGTGGCCAGTGCCATCTCCCGCACCACGAAAAGACTGCCCGCGATGCCCATATAAGGGTCTCATGCCAGTCATGTCACCTAAAAGGGATCAGGGCGGTAAGGGAAGCTGAATCAAACTGCATTAAGTGGGAAAAGGAACGCTCATTAGAGGACAGGTCCATTATCCACGAGATGGTCCGGTTTGATGAAGAGACGACATGCCAGCGATGTCATTTTGCAGGGAATATGCTTGGATCGGCATCTATGGCCTTGCCTGCCAAGAGTATCCTCTGCATGCCCTGTCATGCTGCCACATTCTCGGTGGGGGACACGATTACCATTGCCGCGCTTTTGATTTTTCTGTGCGGTCTGGTGCTTTTCTGTTCTGTCTCCCTGTCCGGAGCACTGTCAGGCGTAGAGAGCGGCAATCCCTTTGCCAAGCTTTTCAACGTATTGGTGAACGCTGTAAAGGCTGTCTTCTCGGCCAGAATCGTCCTGGTGATGAATACCCTGTTCTGGGATGTGCTCCTGCAAAGGAGACTTTACAGGCAGTCACCGAAACGCTGGATCATACACGCCCTCATTTTTTACCCCATTATGTTCCGGTTTTCTTGGGGGCTTATGGCCCTGCTTGGGTCTTTGTGGAGGCCTGAGTGGCCTGCCGTATGGGATATCATAAATAAGAACTATCCGTTGACCGGGTTCGTGTTCGACGTGACAGGGGTCATGATCTTCGTCGGTGTAGTTCTTGCCTTTATCCGGGGCGCTTTAAGACGATCAGGCCGTGCCTCCGGCCTCCCCGAACAAGACCGTCTGGCCCTTGGTCTGATCGGGGGGATTGTTATCATCGGTTTTATTTTGGAAGGGATGCGGATTGCCTTGACCGGATATCCCCAGGGGGCCGAATACAGCTTTGTCGGGTACGGGATAGGCCTGCTGTTTTCGGCCCCGAGAGGGCTAACAGAGGTATATGGTTTTGTGTGGTATATCCATGCGGCCTTTACAGGGGCATTTATCGCCTATATCCCCTTCAGCCGGCTGCTGCATATAATTATGGCGCCGGTGGTTTTGGCCATCAACGCTGTGTCTGCACACAAAACGCAAAAGGAACAAAACATTATAGCGTCATCGACATAAGGAAATAGCTCATGGATGAAAAATTGAAACAGGATCTCATCGAGACCGTCGGAGAACAAAATTTCACCGACGATTTGATCGATATGGTTTCTTTTTCTTACGATGCCTCGGAGCACAGTCATAGACCTGCCTGTGCTGTGTGGCCCGAGACCGCCGAGCAGATATCTCAAATATTAAAGCTTTCCAACCGGGAAAAAATCCCCGTCATCCCCAGGGGCGCCGGGACCGGCCTTTCCGGTATGGCGATCCCGATCAAGGGGGGAATCGTCCTCGATCTGAGCCGCATGAACAAGATCATCCAGATCAGCATAGAGGACCGTCTGGCCATTGTTCAGCCAGGGGTCGTTTATGCCGACCTCGAGAAGGCCTTGGCTCCGCACGGGTTTTTCTTCCCGCCCGATCCGGCGAGCGGAAAGGTGAGCACATTGGGTGGGAATGCCGCCACCAATGCCGGAGGTCTCAAAGGGGCCAAATATGGAACGACCCGAGACTACGTCCTGGGACTCCAGGTGGTCCTGCCGGACGGCCGGATCATGAGGACAGGTTCCAGGACCATGAAGAGCGTATCGGGCTACGATCTGACGAGGCTCTTTGTGGGGTCTGAGGGGACCCTCGGGATTATTGTGGAAATCACCCTTAAGATCAACCCGCGGCCGACTGCCACAAGTACGGCAGTTGCCACCTTTGATACTTTGGAGGATGCGGGCAGGGCCATCAATCAGATTATGCACAGCGGCATCGTCCCGAGCGCCCTGGAGATCTTAGGGAAAGAGACGCTTGCGGCCATAAATCAAAACACCGACCTGAACCTCCCGGAAGTAGATGCCATGCTCTTGGCAGAGACCGATGGGTATACCCAGACAGAGACCGATTACCAGATAGAGAAGGTGATCAGGATCTTTAAAGACAACAATCCCAAGGAGGTCAAGCGGGCCAAAACCGACAAGGAGGTGGTCGAGCTGTGGGCTGCCAGGAAGTCTGCCTATGCTGTCCTGGCCAGGATCAAGACACATTTCGTGCTGGAAGACGTGACCGTTCCCATGTCAAATATCGCCGAGCTATTCAAAGGGATCCAGGCTATTTCAAAGCGGTACGGTATCCAGATTGCCACCTTTGGCCACGCAGGGGACGGTAACCTCCATCCCCAGATCCTGTACGACGGTTATGACCCTGAACAGGTGAAACGGATGGAAGCGGCAGTTGCTGATCTCTTTAAGTTAGCCGTTGACTTGGGCGGGACACTCACCGGGGAACATGGCATCGGACTGTCCAAGGCCCCTTTCATGACTTTAGAGCATGATCCGGTGGCCATGGACGTCATGCGCAAGATCAAGAAGATGTTTGATCCGAACAACATCCTCAACCCCGGCAAGATGGGACTGGAGGTTTAAGAATGGAACCTAAATACGAATTTGAAAAAAAATACCGGGAGCAGATCCTGCGGTGCTCCCGATGCGGGTTTTGTCAGGCGGTGTGCCCTGTGTTTGGAGCGACACTCCGGCCGGCCCTTAATGCGCGGGGTAAGATGCTCCTTCTGAAAGAGGTTATGGATCGGAAGATTGAATTGAATGATGAATTGATTGAGACCCTTTTTCAGTGTACTACCTGCGCCAACTGCTTCAAGAACTGTCCCTCAGGGGTAGAGGTTGCAGAGATTATCAAGCAGGTGAGGAAGGATATGGTAAATATCGGGTCATGCCACCCGGCCTTCAAAGGGATGAACGAGGTGCTTAAGAAGCACACCAACATTTATGCCGAAGAGGAACCTGCGGATTTTGAAAGGGAGAAGAACCTGCAGGCCGAACTCGTTTACTTCATCGGTTGCGTAGGCGCTTATCGTGAAGATGAGGCTACCATGGCCACCTTAGAACTGTTAGACCGCCTGGGGGTTGATTACACCCTGGTCGATGAAGTTTGTTGCAGCGGCGTACTTGAAGATGTCGGGTACCGGATAAACGAGGATCTGGCACAGGAGAATATGGATGTTATCATGAGAACCGGCGCCGGGACGGTCATCACCGGATGCCCTTATTGTTTTCGCACCTTCAACAACAAACCCCAGTATGCGGAACTCAAGGAGAAGGGTATCGACGTTGTACACATTGCCCAGTTTCTTCAGGGGTTTGATTTTGGGGTGAAGACGGACAAGCGGGTGACCTATCATGACCCGTGTGACCTGGGAAGGCATTGCGGGATCTACGAAGAACCGCGCAACACCATCAGGAAGATCGCCCCGGACTTTGTGGAAATGCCCGACAATCGTGAAAATGCGCTCTGCTGCGGGGCCGGGGGCGGGGTAAGGGGGGCCTATGCCAAGAACTCCATCGCCATGGCACGGCGCAGGCTGCAACAGGCAGAAGAGGTGGGGGCCGAGGTTATATTGACCGAATGTAATTCGTGTACCCATAATCTGGCAAATGCCAAGTTGCGCAAACAGAAGTTCAATATCTATAATACCACCCAGTTTATTAACGAACTGATGGAAGCAGCGGAGTGAGGAAAGGAGGGAGACAAATGGAAATTCAGGGATACAATATGCCGGAGGACCTTTATTACGAGGGAAATCATTTCTGGGTCAGGGAGGAAGGATCTCTCTTGCTTATGGGCATGGACGATTTTGCCCAGAAAATGGCCGGGGAGATTGTTTATGTCCAGCTTCCGGATGACGGCAAAAAGCTTAAATTAGGGAAGAAATTTGCCAAAATGGAATCCGGAAAGTGGCTTGGCAAGGTCTATGCGCCGGTGAACGGGGAGATTGCGGCCGTGAATGAAGAATTGGAGACCAACCCCGGGTTGATCAATGAAGACTGTTACGGAAATGGCTGGCTGTACAAGATCAGGCCCGACGACAAAGGGGAGATGGAAAACCTGATCCACGGTGCCGGGGCGATCGAAAAATGGCTTCTCGCAGATATCGAAAAATATGCAGAGGAGTAATGTCAGGAGGCAGTACGCAGTAGGCAGCCGGGAGTAGCAAGCAGGCGGTGAAGAGTGAGGAACCCAATTCCTGTCTACTCCCCTACATTCTAATCCTTACCGCCCACCGCCCACCGCCCACCGCCCACCGCCTACTGCATACTAATATATGTCCAATCAGGATTACAGTGTAAAGCAGCTCTTTGAAATGGGGGCCTGTACCAATTGCCAGGTCTGCGCGGACGTATGCCCTGCGGTATCAGCTTCTTCTGAAGGCGAACTATCGGCGATCTACCGCATGAAAGGCCTTAACCAGGTCTTGAAAAGCCGTGCCGGGCTCTTTCGCAGGCTCTTTGGGAAAAGGGCTCCCTCTGAAGAAGAGTGGAAGCGTTTCAGCAACACGGTCTTTCGATGTACGCTTTGCGGGAACTGTCAGGAGGTGTGCCCTGTAGGTATTCATCTCAAAGACCTGTGGCTTTCCATACGTCAGGACATGGTCCACTCGGGTCATTATCCGAAAAAGATCGACATGATCCGGGAGAATTTAGCAGAAGACCACAACGTTTTTGCCGAGGATAATGAAGAGCGGGCCGACTGGGTCGAAGACATGGAGGATCCTCCTGACGATGGATATATCAAAGAACAGGCTGATATCGTCTATTTTACCGGGTGTACGGCAGCCTATTTTCCTTTGGCACAGAAAATACCGATTGCTTTGGCGGAAGTATTGGAAAAGAGCGATGTTGACTTCACCCTGTTGGGAGAAGATGAATGGTGTTGCGGTTTTCCCATGTTGGGGGCCGGCCTGAAGGAGATGTTTGAGGTCTTTATGGCACATAATCTCTCGGTCATTCGGGAGAAGGGGGCCAAAGAGATCCTTTTTTCATGCCCTTCCTGTTACGAGATGTGGCGGTCGCATTATCCGGAGGAGTTCAGGATCCGTCATGCGAGTCAGTTCCTGATGGAATTGATCAGGAAGGACCGTGTTCCCCTCAAGCGTCTGGATCTCACCGTCACCTACCATGACCCATGCGACCTGGGACGGGGGGCCAGGGTGTTTGACGAGCCGAGAGATCTGATCCGGGCCATACCGGGCGTCAGGTTTGTCGAGCTCCCCAATAACCGGGAGAACTGCCAGTGTTGCGGTGGGGGCGGAAATTTAGAGATGGTCGACCCCGAACTTTCCGCGCAGATTGCCAAACAAAAAATAGAAGAGATACTGCGGACCGGCGCTGAGGCGGTTATCACGTCATGCCAGCAGTGCGTCAGGACCATGCTGACCTACGTCAGGAGGAATAAAGTTTCCCTCGAGGTCCTCGATGTCACCCAGCTCATCAGGCGAGCCCTCAGGCAATAAAGGATCCACCCCGCCAGACGTCGCTCGGACGATCCTGATGCCAGACTGAAGAGGATTACAGCAATGGCTCGATGCTCGACCTGACGCGCAGAACTGGAGGGTGGGCGAGGAGTTTGACGTCTGGCACGGGGACTTCAAAGATATCGATGACGAAATCGAAGAACTTGAATTTAAATATTTCATCTTGATTTCACACATATCTCTGTGTAATGTTATGTGTGATTGTTAAGGAGGTGGTCGTTATGGCAACAAATTTACAGATAGATGACAAACTTATTTTAAAAGCTGTCAGGCTCGGCGGCCATAAAACAAAGAAGGCCGCTGTCTCAAAAGCACTAATTGAGTATATACAAAACCTGGAGCAAGAAAAAATTCTCTCGATGTTTGGGACTGTGGAATACGATCCGGAATATGATTATAAAGAGCAGAGACGCCGCTCATGAAGGTCATTGTTGACACCAGTGTATGGTCTCTGGCTTTGAGGCGCGATAAACAGGAATTCTCTGCCCCACTCAAAGAACTTCGCCATATGATCTATGACCATCGCGTCCAAATGATTGGCCCCATACGGCAGGAGATCTTATCGAGTATTCGCAGTGAATCTGAGTTCAAAAAGCTCCAGAAACATCTTGAAAGCTTTCCCGATCTTCCAGTTCTCACCGAAGATTATGTTACTGCAGCAAAGTATTTCAATCGTTGCCGCTCAAAAGGTATACAAGGCTCAAATACTGATTTTTTGATTTGTGCTATGGCTGTCAGAAACAAGTTCTCAATATATACTACAGACAAAGACTTCGATCTATTTTCGAAGCATATAGATATTGTTCTCCACAAAGCGGAATAATTCCAATGACCATTTCGTTCTCCTTATTTTAAAATTAGTGAAAATGAATTAAAATCCTTGAAATGGATGTTATTGCGATGTTCTTTACGCAGGACTCAAATTCACCATCCAGAGTCCCGCCAGCAATTAGCTCTGCTTGCAGCCGTTCTTGCAGGCATTTTTGTATATTGTCACATTTTTTATATCGCAATACCGCGTCCTAATCCGATTTCACATGTCATAATACAGTTTTATAAATGCCGCAATTAGGCGGACTAAATCAAAGTTCACACTCTATCTAAAAATATCTTGACCATAACCATATTAGGTAATATTATAACCTTATGCAATATGAGGTCAAAATCAAAAAGAAAGCTAGCCGTGGGCTGAAAAAACTGCCTACAAATGTGAAGAAGCTGCTATTTTTATTGATTGAAGACCTCAAAGCAGATGGTCCGATTCAAAAAAGCTGGAACAACTTTTCCCCCTTGGGAGATGGCAAATACCACTGCCATTTAAATTATCGCTATGTGGCCTGCTGGGAGTGGCGGCAAGGGGAAATCGAAATAGAGGTGTATTATGTTGGCTCTCGTGAAAAAGCCCCGTATTGAGTTATCCCTTCATGGGGATGATGTTGACGAGCTTATTGGCTGGATTAGCAAAAAATTTGAAGTCAGTATTCTCTCATCCGAAAACTCTGAGAGTATAGCTATTGAAGAGACTGATTTCTGGAAAGAAATGCAGTCTAACAGAATCGGAAACCTCCTCGCAGGTGCTCGGTTCAAGGCAAACCTAACGCAAGCACAACTCGCCACTAAACTCGGTATCCGCCAAAATATGATCAGTGATTATGAAAGAGGGAAGCGAAGGCTTTCACCATCAATGGCAAAACGTATAGCTGAAATTCTTCACATCAAAGTTGACAGACTCTCCTAAGTGCGAACAACGCCATGAAGACAGATGGGCTATTACGTGCGGTTTTGGAAAGTAATTGGCAGTCCAGCTTTAAAATTAGTAAAAATGATTACCAGTTAATCGAATAAAAATTTAATTGACAAGAGAATTGTGCATGGCTCATACAGTTTAGCCAGCTTCGGATTTTCAGTGGAGAGGGGAGAATCAATTGTGAAAAAGGTAATAATTCAATTGAAAGATAAATTGCTAAATTTTAAAAGAGCGTCCCGCTTTCGCGCGCTGGAGGGTTTGATGTTTTGGGTGAGATGGCAAGAAAAAATAATATGAGCCACGAAGTGAGGATGACCGTTCCTTTTCATGATGTGGATCCCATGCAGATCGTCTGGCACGGTAATTACCTCAAGTATTTTGATATCGCAAGGTTTGAGTTGTTTAACAAGGCTGGCATAGACCTTTGGGAATTCTTTGAAAAAACAAACTACCTTTTTCCAATTACCAAAACCTCCACAAAGCACATTTTGCCACTGCGGTATCGCGATGAATTCATATGCAAGGCAACAATCATTGAAGCGAACATCAAAATTGTAATAGATTTTGAGATACGGCTTATGGGAAGGGATGAGATATTTACGAAAGGAAGAGGCGACCAGGTCGCGGTGAAATATCCTGAATTGGAAATGATGTTAGAGATACCGGATGAGATCCGTAGGGCGCTGGGGTTTTAAAAATGGAAGAAGCGATTCACCGAGCACTTACTCTGGGTTTTGAGCGGATAGCTGCCTGGTCTAAGCTTCTCGATGAGATTAATGTCTTCCCTGTAGCCGATGGAGATACAGGACGGAACCTGTTAGTGAGCCTATCCGCCTTGCGGCAATTTGATAAAGGCCGGGAAGAGACCATCCGCAGGCTTTTGATTTCGGCCCGTGGAAATTCGGGGAACATCGCAGCCCGCTTTTTTTCAAGGTTTATCAATGCGGATTCGATCGGTGCAATCCCCGAAGCAGCCAGGCTGGGAAGGGACATGGCCTGGCAGGCAGTCCATGACCCGGTACCGGGGACCATGCTCACGGTTTTCGATGAGCTGGTGGAGGTTCTGGGAAAGGATACTGTCAAATTGGATGACCAGTCCGTAACAGAGGTGATTTCCCATCTGGAAAAAACCGTACGGTCAACACCTGAACTTCTTCCCAGGCTCAGGAGTGCCGGTGTGGTGGACTCAGGTGCCCTTGGAATGTATATTTTTTTCGAGGGATATTTTTTCAGTCTTTTCGGTAAGGCTGCCGAGTTCCGGCCTGTAACAGCAATATTCAAAGATATGCTCACGGTTTCACCCTCTTTCAGCGAGGGCCGGGTAGAGGGCTATTGTGTCGATACGGTCGTTCACTTGGCTGGGAGATCTCAAGAGAGAATTGGCAAGCTATCCGAATGTTGGGAGAGCGTATCGGTAATCCCCCACAATGATTTTCTGAAGGTTCATCTCCATACCACCGACAGGGAAGCGGTAAGGAAAGAGATTGAGGCCCTTGGTAATATCGTAGGGTGGTCAGATGATAATTTGGGAATGCAGGTCGCCCGTTTCAGGCACCAAAAGACTTTGGGGTGCATCCATATTATGACGGATGCGGCCGGTTCTGTTACGCGTGAAGATTCAGATACTTTTGGCCTGACCCTCCTTGACAGCTATATTACTGTCGGAGACAGGTCCTTACCCGAGACCCTCTTTTCACCGTCCGAACTCTATAAATGCATGAGAGAAGGCGTAAAGGTTTCAACCTCTCAGGCGTCCATTTTCGAGCGCCACCAGCATTATCAGAGTGTTCTGAATCAACATGACAGGATATTGTACCTTTGTGTGGGATCTGTTTTTACGGGGAATTATGACGTTGCCATGGAGTGGAAACAAACAAATGACCCTGATGACCGGTTGACAGTTATTGATACAACTGCGGCCTCTGGACGGTTAGGGGCAATTGCCATCTTAACGGCCAGGTTTTCAACCAACACAGATGACCCCAACACTGTTATTGAGTTTGCAAACAGAGCTGTTTGTGACTGTGAAGAATATGTTTTCCTTGACAAACTTCAGTATTTGGCGGCCGGGGGGAGGTTGTCCAAAACAAGCGCCTTTTTTGGTGATATGCTTCATATGAAGCCGATTATTAGTCCCACAGCCGAAGGGGCAAAGAAGGTCGGGGTCGTGAGAGATCGAGACGGTCAGTTGAGGTTTGCATTTAGGAGGCTTGGCGCATCAATAAAGAAGGATTCAGAGGCCTTTATTATGCTCCAATATTCCGACAACAGGTCGTGGGTAGAAGAGACCGTTATGAAAGAGGTTAAAAGGCGGTACCCTTTTGCTGAAGTCAAGCTGCAACCCCTATCCTTAACCTCCGGCGCTCACATGGGGCCCGGGACATGGGCAGTGGCGTTCCTACCAGGGGATGACAAGCGAATCGAGCAGGGGTGAACAGACGACCAATGCAGGAATTGTTTTACGAGGCCATCGCCGTACTGTCGAAAAGGGCCGGGCCATGGGTAGTCGTGATCATCGCCCGGATAGTTACCACCGGTTTTTTTATTTTTTCTCCCAGAAGGGTTGGGGTCAGTATACGGTTCTATAGGGCACTCTTTCCAGGTAGAGGGAGGTTTTTTCCGTTATGGTGCGCTTGGAGACAATACCATAATTTTTCGTATGTTTTTCTTGACAGGCTCTGGGTTCAAGAGTCAGCGGGCCTCTCCTATACCTCTGAGGGGTGGGAACATCTCCAAGAGGCCCAAGAAAAAGGTGCAGGGGGCATTCTCCTCATGTCCCATTTGGGAAACTGGGAGATTGCCGCCCACCTCCTGAAGAAAAGAAACCATGAAATGAACCTGCTCCTTTATATGGGAGTCAAACAGAAAGATCAAATTGAGCATATTCAAAAACAAAGTTTATCACAGGGAGGCATAAAAGTTATTGGCATAGACCAGGATGGAGGCTCACCCTTTGCTATTATTGAAGGCTTAAGGATGTTAAAGGAGGGCGGGTTTGTTTCAATGACAGGGGATGTATTATGGAATAGGGAGCAGCGGGTTGTCCCTGTCCGATTTTTGAGGCATAAAGTCAATCTACCGGAGGCGCCCCATATCCTCGCACTCCTTTCTGGCACTCCTATATTTATATTCTTCGCTTTTCGCGTCGGCAGGCGGAATTATCATTTTAAGATAAGCGGACCAAGGTATGTTAGGGCATCGTCCCGTTCCCAAAGGGGAGAGGCAACCTTAAGGTCTGCCCAGGAATATGCACATCTTCTTGAAACGGCCCTTTATCAAAGCCCCCTGGAATGGTATCATTTTGAACCTTTCCTGGGCCCACAAATTCCCGATCCTCCCTCTTGATGCTCTCCAACTCTGTGTACAGGCATATG
>JACNIU010000280.1 GCA_014382905.1 Desulfobacterales bacterium | reverse complement strand
TTGTTGTGTGATTGGTCCTTCTGGCTGCGGAAAGACAACACTTCTTCGCATCATTGGTGGATTTTATGAGGCTACCAGCGGGAGCGTTACGCTGGACGGCAAAGAGATTCGTGAGCCAGGCGCTGACCGCGGCGTCGTATTCCAGGAATACGCGTTATTCCCCTGGAAGAGCGTCATGGGAAATGCCCAATTCGGTCTTCAGATGAAAGGGGTGTCCAAGGCGGATCGGCGTCAGAGGGTGGAAGAATATCTTCAGATGGTGGGCTTATCGGAGTTTAGCGATGCTGCCACCTATAATCTCTCTGGGGGCATGCAACAGAGGGTTGCCATTGTGAGGGCGTTAGCCAATGACCCGGAAGTACTCTTGATGGATGAACCCTTTGGCGCTCTCGATGCCCTCACCAGAGAAGAGATGGAGATCGAGCTTCTAAAGATCTGGAAGAAAACAAAGAAAACCATCTTATTTATCACCCATGATGTTGAGGAAGCGGTTTTTCTCTCCAGTCGACTCGTGATATTGACGGCCCGCCCGGGCAAAGTGAAGGAAAATATCGAATTATCATTCGCAAAGGATTTTCCGATAACAGGCGATCTGAAAGAGGCAAGAACTCTTAAGACAGACCCGGCCTTTATCGATGTGCGCACTAACGCGCTAAAATCAATCTGGGGCGAGAGGGCTTCCCGATCAGAGGCAGATTAAGGAGGCCATTAAATGGGGCGAGAAAGCGATCAAGCGTTCTCCCCAAAATCAGCCTTCACATGCAGTCCTGACCATGAGTTATAGTTCGGCGGGTCGTGAGGAAGAAGCGCGAGCTCAATGCGCAAAGCTACTCAAGATAAATCCTAAATACTGCGTCAGTCAACGAGGGGGAGACCGCTTTAAGGATCCAGGAGTCAATGAACGGTTTAAAAATACCTCGGGGGTGCCTGATTGCCCGATTCGCTGAGGTTCTTCGAAGGGCGGGACTGAAGTGAGGGGAGTTAAAAAGGACTTCAACTTATATATTGTGTCTGTTCTGTACTCCCAAAAAGTGCATAAGCTTGCCACATACTTAAATCTACTGAAATTCCACAATACTTGCATCATCTTATATCGCACATCTGCCAAAATTACTCAAGACTGGCAAACCAATACTTGAAAAAGGCCTGAAGCAAGGATACATATGCAATCTTAAAAAATCCGAGGGTGATAAAAACAGAACAATACCTGCATCAACAGCAACTATCAACCACCACAATTTCATTGATGTATATTTTTGATAGTTTTAATATTACCCAGTTTAATAGATTAAGGTCAACTTGTTATTAACCTTTTATGTTGTGGATATGGTGCTGTATCAGGAGTTATCTTAATATTTCCCGCATACCATACGGTGGAAACGGTTGTTGGCAAGATGGGGATGGGGTCGGACCACGCCAACGGGTTGATATAAAAGGAAAACGGTAGCATTTTGGGCAAAATACCGTCTTAAAAGGCCGTTTTAGGGGCCGAAAACATTGGTTTAAGCAAGCTCAAATGCCAGACCGGAGGGTTTAACTCACCTTAAGAACTGCAGTTTCGGCCCCAAAAATGGGATTCTAAAGCCCAGAATCGCCTATTCTTAGGATGATTTTGTCGAAATATCAGGCACATAGATTAGTCCGACCCCAGAACAACACTGTCATTAACTTGATTCGGCCCGACCCCATTAAACATTAAACGTTCCGTACGGAATGGGATTACACCAGCGATATGGCTTTAGTAAGCTTTCAGGATGTGAGTGTCACTTTTGGTGGTTTGCCCCTGCTGGACAGGGTGCATTTGCAGGTAGAGAAGGGGCAAAGGGTCTGTCTTCTCGGGCGCAATGCAGAAGGCAAGACAACCATTTTGCGTTTGATAAGCGGTGAAATGGAACCGGATGGCGGGGTCATCACCCTTCACAAAGGGGTCAAAGTAGCGGGTCTTACCCAAGAACTGCCGCCCGGTCTCGGCGGCTCGGTTTACGATGTGGTGGCTGGCGGACTGGGGAGGGTAGGGGCTTTGCTGGAAGAATACCAACGACTCACAAAAAGCCTGGCCAAGGGTGCTGATACGGCCATAACCAGCAAGGTTGCCCTGCTGCAGGAGGAATTGGACAGGTCGCAAGGATGGGAGATTCGCCAGCATGTCCACATGGTTCTCACACGGCTGAGCTTGGACCGTGATGTAAGGTTTGAAACCCTGTCTGTGGGGTTCAGGCGAAGGGTTCTTCTGGCAAGGGCTCTGGTTGCAGCACCGGACCTCCTCCTTCTTGATGAGCCCACCAATCATCTGGATTTACCTTCCATAAGCTGGATGGAGGAGTTCCTGCAGAAGTACAGAGGAACCATCATTTTTGTCACCCACGACAGGATATTTCTCCAAAAACTTGCAACACGCATCGTTGAGGTGGACCGAGGCCGCATTGTTCATTGGGCATGCGGGTACCAGAAGTTCCTGGAACGTAAACAGGCGACTCTGGAGATGGAAGAGGCGCAGCGAGAGCAGTTTAGCAGGAAGCTGGCAAAGGAGGAGGAATGGATCAGGAAAGGGATCAAGGCAAGGCGCACAAGAAATGAAGGGAGAACCCGAGCCCTTATCAAGATGCGGGAGGAGCAGCAGGGATGGCGTAAATCTGCGGGCAGCACCCGAATACAGATCCAGGAGGCGGAACATACAGGCAAACTGGTGATTGAGGCAGCCGGTATCAGCCATGGGTATGGCGGCGACCCCCTGATCAAAGATTTTTCCATACGGATTATCAGGGGGGACAGGATCGGCATCATAGGTCCCAACGGTGTTGGCAAATCCACCCTTCTGAAGATCCTTCTGGGGGATATGGAGCCGGAAAAGGGTCGTGTCAGGATGGGGACCGGACTTGAGGTGGTCTATTTCGATCAGCTCCGCAGCCAGATCGACGAGGACATGACTGTTCAGGAGAACATAGCCGAAGGGAAGGATATGATCCTTATCAATGGTGTTCAGCGCCATGTGATCAGTTATCTGAAGGATTTTCTTTTCTCCCCGGACCGGGCCAGGAGTCCTGTGCGCATCCTTTCCGGTGGAGAGAGAAACAGGCTGCTCCTTGCCAGGCTCTTTACACGACCCTCCAACCTTCTCGTGCTGGACGAACCGACCAATGATCTTGACATGGAAACCCTTGAACTGCTTGAAGAACGACTGTTGGAATATTCCGGCACCATACTTCTGGTGAGCCATGACCGGGCCTTCCTGAACAATGTGGTTACGAGCACTCTTGTGTTTGAGGCCCATGGCGCTGTCGTGGAATATGCCGGAGGATATGACGATTGGATCCGTCAGCGGCCAACGCAACCTGATAAAGAGGCATCAGGAAAAAGGCGCGCTGTCGGGAAAAAAGCATCGAGAAAAGGACCGGGGAAGAAGGATTGCCCCCGAAAGCTCACCTTCAAGGAGGCAAAGGAGCTGGAGAGTCTTCCCGGGCGCATAGAAGAACTGGAGCAGGAACAGAAGAGGATCTATGGGAAGATGTCGTCCCCGGAATTTTATAGAAATGACGGTGGGAAGATAAGACAGGCCCAGGCACGGTTGGAAGAGCTGAAGCTGGCGTTGGATGAGGCATATGACAGATGGGAAAGCCTGGAGAGCCTCAGAGAGGAAAGGCAGTAGGAAAGACTGTTCTGCCAGGCATATCATCGGCAGAAAACATGGACGATGCTCCAGCCCCTTAGCCTTTGCAGTATTTTGTCAGGAAACGACTCAACTGGTTCGCGAAGGCCTGTCGGTCTTTCCGGCTGAAACCCGGAGGACCGCCCTCGATTACGCAACCATTTCGCAGCTCATTCATCAGGTTGCGCATAGCCAACCGGTCCTTGATGTTTTCCTCGGTATAAAGATCGCCTCGCGGGTCAAGGGCATATGCACCCTTTGCAACAACACGGTCTGCAAGGGGAATATCCGCTGTAACCACCAGGTCGCCCTGTTGAACCAGTTCCAATATCCGATCGTCCGCCACATCAGGACCGGATGATACGACGATGCTCTTGATATATTTTGACTTTTCTACGGTCACATACTGATTCGCAACCATGGTCAAGGGAATACGCAGCCTTTTCACGGCCCTGAACAGGATATCCTTTATCACATTGGGCAATGCGTCCGCATCCACCAATATCTGCATGAACTGCCTCCTGGGTTGAGCGGTTCAACGTTCACGAATCCCGGTTGAAGAGCCCTGCCTGGCTTTCCACAAAAGGATGATACGTCAATGGGGGCGAACGGTATGTTTCACCCAACGGTCAAGAAAGGCCGGTCCGGGCTTGGACCCCGAACCCGGAACCGATCCCTTCAGGCATGGACAGGAGGTATCTCTTTCAGGGGCCAACAAAGGGATTGATAAAATGTATTAATAAGGGGTATAGAGCGATACCTTTCCTTGAAATCTGGCACCAATCACCGTTTTTCTGACAGGGGAAATGTAGCCGGGTTTCAGGTTCGCGCTGTAAGCCAGCCGTCCGGAAGATCGCCGGGCGGCTTTTTTTCTTGGAAGATAATCAGATGGCAGCTGTTATTCAAGATGTTTTTGCAGTCTGCCTTCAAAGGATACGGAATGAATTTTTTTTCAGGAATGGGGGCCGGACCAAGCTAACTATTTAGATATATTGGTAAAACGCGAGAAACATACCGCTATTTAGCCTCTATATTGCACTTTTTAAGGGCAAAAAGAGCATTATTCACAGTAATCTAATGACAAGAGATATTCCTTATAATGAACATTTTAGGGACAAAAAAGAAGATATAGTGCCTAAAACCCCCCATTTTTTGGGCGTTACTCTTGAATGATCAATAAGTTAGGCGACCTCAGTCCCAAGGATGGCCAAATAAATTGATTCTTACGATATTTCATGATAATGGGGTCTAAACCCATTTAGGATAAATATCATGAAATCAAGAGGACCTGGGCTGGGAAGCCTGTCCGGTTCTTCGCGTATGTTCAGCTCAAGAAGCTGGAAATTGTCCGTACCGGAGAAATCGCCCCCATATTAGGCATAACGGGATCACAGGAAGGGGATCTTTTCCGTCGCCTTTCAGACTCAGGCTGGATTGTCAGGCTTAAACGGGGAGTATATCTTGTGCCCTCTCGCATCCCGGCCGGCGGCAAATACGGTCCAGGGGCGGGCCTGATTCTCCAGAAGTTAATGGAGGAAGAGAAGGGTAAATATCAGATCTGCGGGCCAACGGCGTTCAATTTCTACGGTCTTGATGACCAGATTCCCAGCGTCACCTATCTCTACAATAACCGCATTTCAGCAAAACGCTCCATAGGGAGCTTGGCGTTTCAGTTCATCAAAGTCGCTGATGAGCGCCTTGGCGCCCTCAATGCCGTGCGCACCCAGGATACGGAAATAATCTATTCTTCCAAGGCTAGAACCCTTATGGATGCTGTTTACGACTGGTCCCGCTTTAACAGTTTGCCTCAGGGATATGACTGGATCAAACGGATGATAAAAAATGACTTCAAGCTTGCGGCAGAACTATTAGAGGCTACAATCAAATATGGGAATATGGCGACAACCAGGCGAATAGGGTTTTTATTCGATACGATTGTCCCAAATTCGAGACTGATAAACCGGCTCCGGCGTCAACTCAGCACTTCCAGCGCCCTGATTCCCTGGGTTCCAGGCCGGTCCGCTAAAGGAACAATCAATCGCAAATGGGGAATTATTGTCAATGGATGAGGTCAACTTTCCATATCCTCACAATACGGATCCGGACATCTTCCGGGAGGCTTTGTCATATTCGGAAGCCGTTACCGGGTTTACATCAAGCCTGATCGAAAAGGACTACTACTGTTCGTTGATTCTGCAGCACTTTTTTGACGGCGACACACCGCTTGTGTTCAAAGGGGGGACCTGTCTGAGTAAGGTTTATGCAGATTTTTACAGACTCAGCGAGGATCTGGATCTGGTTATTCCGGTTGCAGTGGACATGCCGCGAAATCAGAGACGTTCTGAAATGGACTCCATTAAGGGTATATTTAACCAAGTGCCCGCTGTCATTCCCGGGGTTGCTGTTTTAAAAGAGTTCAGAGGGCATAATGAATCGCGACAATACATCGGTTACCTTGAATACCCTTCGGCTGTGATGGATAAGCAGGAGAAAATCAAGATTGAAATCGGGATCCGTGAACCGCTCCTTCGTCCTTCAGTGACTGGTGAGACGCGTACAATCGTTGTGAATCCCTTCAGTGGCCGGTCTCTCCTTCCGACTTTTACCGTCCATGCAATGGAAATGATGGAGGCATATACAGAAAAGGTCCGTGCAGCCCTGACCAGGAAGGAACCCGCAATCCGGGATTTGTTCGACTTGTTCCATGCTGTCCGCAAAATGAAGCTCGATCTCAATGATCATGATTTCCTTATTATGGTGAAAAAAAAGCTTGATGTACCGGGCAATACCCCCTTTGACATCTCCTTGGAAAATAAGCAAAAGCTTGGTCGGCAACTGGAAGGTCAGTTGAGGCCCGTGCTTCGAATTGCAGATTTCGATCGTTTCAATATGGATGGAGCCTTTGAACTGATAGCCAGGGTAGCTAATAAGCTTGCTGATAAGGAAGAACAAAATGGGTGAAATATGAAAAGAATTCCAGAAAATCCGGAGAGGGAACACCGGATAGATTATGAGGCAGTTGTTGACTCATATGGTGAAGAAGAGCGGGCAATGGGGTGGTATTACTACCTTGAAGATAAGCTCGATTGCCCCTTTAACGCCAGGTGCATCTCTAAACGAATTATTTCGCCGTTGGAAGAAGGCGAAGAAGTTGAAGTCCGAGGAATGGCTCCCGAAGAAGAGTGCACGAAAGAAGCCTTCGTTGAAATAAACTGGCAAGGAAGGCAATTAGTTGTGCCTTTAGCTCAATTGGAAACAATCGATGCAGATGATGAA
>JACNIU010000323.1 GCA_014382905.1 Desulfobacterales bacterium | reverse complement strand
GAGGGTGGGGCAGTAGGCCGTGGGGGGGGGGGGGGAGCAGATGGGGGAAGTCCTCCGAAAAGATCCCTCCCGGTGGGCGTTCTGTAGCGGTCCGGGGTCCAACCCCCGGGGGAGGCCCTGTGCGGTGTGCCGGGGCAAGGGTGTGGTCTCAGTTGCCCCGCCTGCCATGATTTGCGCTTTCTGCAAGGGCCGTGGCGAGGAACGGCCCCGCACCAATATCACCTGCGTGGTCTGCCGCGGCAAAGGGGTAGTCCCGATCAAAGAACCAGTGGAGCAGTGTCGCCGGTGCAAAGGGCGCGGGGTAGACTCTCACAGTAAGCTCCCCTGCGTGGAGTGCAGGGGAAAAGGAGTGGTCACAGTAAAAGGAGGGAAGGTATGAAGAGCGCAGGCCTCAGAAAAAAGGCCATAGACGAAATCGCATCGGAAAAGGCAAGGGCCCTCGGGAAAAAGTATAAGGGGAAATCTCCCCTTGAAAGAGATGCCGAGGTCGTAAAGAGAGATTTTGAATATCAAAAGTCGATCCAATCGAAACCGGTCTCTGCGGTTCCGGCAATGGATAACACCCCTGCTCTGGATTTTAGGGAAGTATCCCCTGAGGAATTCCCGAAGGAGAGGCCTCTTGATTCAGTGCTCGATTTATGGATGCCTCCAAAAAAAAGGAAAGAAAAAGATGAGGAGGCCAAACCACGTACTATAAACACGGCCACTGTTGTTGCGATCAGAAAGAAATTGATGGCCATGGAATGGCGCAGGGCCAGGGGAATAACACGTCCGGACCCCCGGATTGTTTTGTTAGAGAAAGAGGCCAGCCAGTGGAAGGAGAGACGGGAGGCCAGGAAGAGGCAGGAGGCAGAGGAGAAGCGCAGAATGGAGGAGCTAAGGTCCCAGTTGGAGGCCTGCCTGAGCGTTTTCGGCAAGAGATTGTACGAGGCTAAAGATAATGTAACCCCGGACATGGCCGCGCGCATTTTCGAAGAGGCCTTTGAGCCCTTAGGGGAAATTGCGGACCTGGAGTGGGAGAAGGATGGGTGCAGGGCCGTGATCGAGCCATGGGAGGAAAAGAAGCGACGTCGAAGGGAACATCTGTCAGAGCCTCTTCTATATGAACTTCGCATCGATCAGGAATTGAACATCTCCTCTTACGAAAAGATAAAGGACGAGAAGAAGCATCGGGTAGAGCGGGCCAGACATTTTCTCAAGCCTTTGATGAGTGTTATCCGTGAAAAATCCCCACGGGCGGGGATTAAAGTGCTCGAAGAGGCCATCAGCGAGGCCGGGAGGATTGTCTCTCTCAAACAGGAGGGCGGCGGCGGATGGAGGGCTACTGTGGAGCCCTGGGAGGAGATGCGGGCCCGGAATGTTCAACGGGGTGGCCGTCCCCCCATTGTAGCGTATGACATGAAATTTGACACAGACCTGAAGATCCTCTGGTCGAGGAAGGGGATACATTAGGAAGGTTACAGTCCTGCCTATGGCGGATTGTCTTGGAAGCACAAAACAGGGTTATTTGCAAAAAGGGGAATAGTCATGAAAGGGAGCGAAGAACAAGTACTGAAGATCATAAGGGAGCTTGGTTCATGCAAGATCGAGAGGATTGGCCGCAAGATGTCAATGACCGCAGAGTATGCCGGCGAGGTTTGCAAAAATCTGTTAGATGACGGATTCCTTTCTAAGACCGGGCCGGCGGAATACGCCCTCAGCCCCAGGGGAGAACGGGCAGTCAACCGGACCTTGAGCCGCGGCCCTATTGGTGTGCTGAGGGGAGCGTAGGGGACCATCCGGCAACGCATGGTCCTCCGGCTAAAAATAAGCAGGTGAAAAGGAGCGCCTTCCCCTGGATGAAAGGAGGTGAACAAGGAGGAAAGCGGCTAAGTGGGGTTTGCAATCGCGAAACAATGCCAAAACCCCTAAACGTTAACATGAGGTTGATCAAATCTCAAGATTACGGAGGTAAAGAAAGATGAGATACATGGATAAGGAAAAAGCTGAGTCTGCTCGCAGGGCAAAGGAAGATCTCGGGAAGTTGAAGGCCTATCAGGGCTATGAGAAGGAGCGGGCAGCCAAGCAGAGGGAGATGTCCAAGGAATTTGCGGGTGAGATGGACGAGATCAAGGCCGTGAGCGCGGCCAGGGCAAAGGAAGATCTGAAGAAGGTCAAAGATCTTCAGGCCGTGACTGGGAACTATCGTCAGAAACATCTCAAGATTCATGCTGAGTGGGAAGGAAAACTGGGGAATGAGCTGTAACCAGTAGCCTTTTTTCATAACAACTAATCCCGGGTCCGGGGTTATAGTTCCCGGACCCATCCATTGCTATTCATTTAAGCGGCGTGGACAAACAACAGGCAGCACCGGCGAAGGAATTAGGGTATGGCGCTTATAGTAGACGACATCATTCTTGCACCAATTAAGTTCCCTGTATGGATTTGTAAAAAGCTCTCGGAATCCGCTGAGAAAGAGATGACGGATGATTCCAGCATCCACGAGGACCTGTTGGAGCTTCAGATGCGCTATGAGCTGGGAGAACTAAGCGACGAAGAGTATGACAGGCAAGAGACCAGGCTGATGGAAAAGCTGGAGGAAATCAGGAAATACAAGGAAGAAGACTGATCATGGTTAAGAGAGGGAATAAACCAAAAAAAATGGATAAGGTGCCTTTTCAAAAGGGCAGGTTTCCTCTGGTCGGCAGTGTGATCGGCCTGGCCAGCGGGGTCCCAAAGATGACCATTCCACGGTTCTTAGGGATGATGCCCTCCTGGGGCTGGGGTGAAAGCATGAAACGGAGAAAAAGACTCCGGCCGGTGGAGAAAGGTCTGCTGAGTACGATCTTGAAGGCCGCGGTCACCGTTCCCATGAGTCCGATCACCGGAGTGGCCAAATTAGCGAGAAGGGTTGGCGCCATTGCCGAAGAGGAAATGGACCAGGAAACCGGCTTCAGAGAGGCTCTCCTGACATTGCAGATGGAGCGCGAAATGGGGAGAATAACTGAGGCACAGTATAAAGAAAAGGCCGGCAATTTGAAGAAAGCTTTAGATGAACTGGTAGAAGAAAAAAAGGAGGGTTGATTGCGATGACAGCAAGAGAAAAGGAGATCTTTGAGACGGTGAAAAGGCTCGGCGGTATTGCTCACCCCACAAAGATAGGGAAAGAGATGGGTATCTCAGCCGACTATGCCGAGCAGCTATGCCGGGACATGGTCTGGCAGGGCAAGTTCATAAAGCAGGGTTTAAAGTTTAAGGTCAAGGCAGGATAAACGGAGCGTAGATTAAAGGTCAAAGCGCAAAGCAAAAAAAGAAATTCCTATACTATCCGGACAGGAGGCAATAAATGCCGAGCGGCACAGAGATGAAGGTCTTGAAGGGGCTCAAGAAAAAAGGGGGGGAGACCAATCTGTTCGGGGTAGCCAGAGAAATCGGATTGAGCAGCGATTATGCAAGGATTGTGTGTCGTGGCTTAGGGATGGCCGATTATCTCGATATGTTCAGTTCAGGTAAGATCAGGCTTGCCAATAAGGGATGGAAGGCCGTGGGCGGCAGGGAAGTGGAAACGCCGGAAGGTGAGGAAGCCACAGAAGAGGGATCCGGTGAATCCAAGAAGAAAGGCCCCGAGACCCCTCATGAGAAATATAACCGTTGGATGTCGTCGTGACACCTATGCTGACAATTTGAAATGGATTTACGTTATGCCCGAGCAACTTAGATGTATACTGATTGATCCTCCTGTCTTACCGGTCAACGTTTCCGCCGGGCAAGGCATCGAGGATGCACACCGGCAGGACTCGTCTTATCCACCGGTGGGATTGGCGTATCTCGCAGCCGTCCTCAAACAAAAGGGGGTCCCCGTAAACATCATAGATGCCAAGTCCCTGGCGTTGTCACACGATGAAGTGATCAACATGGTCATGGCAGAAGAGCCTGAGGTGGTTGGCGTTACGGTGTTTACCACCCAGCTAAGAAGCGCCCTTAATCTATGCAGGGAGATCAAGGAATTGTTTCCCTCTACCATCGTGGTGGTGGGAGGTCCGCACATCCACTTTGAGCATGAGAGTCTGATCCGAAAACCCTTTATTGATTTCTGCGTCAGGGGTGAGGGCGAATATGCCCTGTCAGAACTGATAGATGCCTTAGCCAACGGGCGCAGTCTCAATAAAATAAGGGGCCTGACTTTTCGCTCAGGCGAGACTGTTGTGGTCAATTCAGACAGGCCCCCCATTTCCGGCCTGGACGTCCTCCCCTTTCCGGCCCGAGAACTCCTGCCGGAAAATACCTACAAGGCCATTATAGGCAATGGCGAGAAAAAAAGGTTTGCCGCAGTGACCGCCACGAGGGGCTGCCAATTTCGATGCAGGTTTTGTTCCGTGCCCCGCCTCTGGCCCACCCAGAGAAGACGGTCTGCGGCGAATGTGTTGGACGAGCTGGAACGAATTTATGCTGTCAACGAGATCACCAATATCCGTTTCACCGATGAAAATCTCTCTCTAAATAAACAATGGCTCACAACGCTGTGCCAGGGAATGATTGACAGAGGGCTGTCAGACAAAATGGCATGGTCCTGCGACAGCCGGGTGGACACCATTAGCGAAGATATTCTCTCAAAGATGAGGAAAGCAAATTGCCGGGTGGTCTTTTACGGAATAGAATTCGGGGACCAGTCGATCCTTGATTTTTCAGGGAAAGGGACCACTTTAGGCCAAATTCACCGGGCCGTCGAAATGACCAGGAATGCTGATATCCTCCCTCACGGAAATTTCATGATCGGCTACCCCACCGAAAACCACAAGACCATTGAGCGAACTATCGAACTGGCCAGAATCCTGGATCTGGACGAGGCGACTTTTTCAATCGTCACCCCTTTCCCGGGAACAGACCTGTTCGATTATTGCAAGAACCAGGGGCTCCTCAAAACCGATAACTGGGAGGAGTTCAACATGTTTAATCCAAGGGATGGGACCATAAGACTCGATGCCGTACCAGGCGAAGAGCTGATGAATCTATACAAAAGGGCACGCTATGCCTTTAATTTTAAATATATCAAGGAAGAATTCGAACAGGAATTGGCCAATTTTTGAGAAAAACCAAATTTAAGGACCCTATTTAAGGCATAGCTATTCAGCCAATTAAGAGCGAGGCGAGCCAAGTTATTGGTATAGGAATTTCGATTTTTACTTTGAGCTTTGAGCTTTTGGCTAATTCATACGAGGGAGGGAAAGCGAATGGTGAACTGGCAGACAGCAAATAGATCGGGCGCACCCGACAGACTGAGATACAGGGAGAGTGAGATGGGTTCAGGCGGGCGGGAAGGGCTCATCTGGAACCCCGTAAAGGTGTCGGGCCGCAGCGGCATGTTCAAGTCGGCAGGCAGGAAAGGCGCGCAGGGACTGCCCGAAATGACGATATTGAGAGGGGGGGCTCAGGAATGTGGGTTTTGTTCAGGCACAGGAATCAGGAAGGGGTCTACCTGTCCTGCGTGTAAAGGTAAAGGAGAGGTTTATATCAGGACAGGGGCTGCGGTGGTGTGTGGCTTTTGCAGGGGGACCGGCGAAGACAAGCCCAGGAGCAATGTGACCTGCCTGGTCTGCAAAGGGGCGGGTGTGGTAGCAGTAGATGAGCCGGTAGCAACCTGCCCCCAGTGCAAGGGACGGGGACGGGAATCAGGCAACTCGAACCTCCCATGCGGCAGGTGCAGGGGCAAGGGTGTGATCCACATAAAAGAAGGGGGAACAGGCTTTCTTGGCCGTCCCAGCGGGAGCGCCGGCCAGGTAGCTAATGTGGTTCACGACATGGGAGAGGCCAGCAAGACCCAGATCGCAAAGAGGGTCGGCCTGAGTTCCGACTATGTCGCCTTTGTCTGCGAATCCATGATCAAGAAAGGCTATCTCGAAAAGATTGGCCGGGGCATATACCGGCTCACGCCGGAATGTGAGGCCCTTTTGGACAAGGATGAGGCCGTGCAACTGGAAAAGGTGACCCTACAGCAACTGACTTTGCTGCGGTTTGTAGATCGAGGGGAAAAGACTATTGCCGATCTCAGCGCCAGCGCCCATATCCCGGTGGATCAGGTGCAGAAGATCACCGGAGACATGGCCAAGAATGATTTTATAGACGTCCTGCTCAACGGCAGGATCATTCTGGCCCGTAAAGGAAAGAAGGCATTGGAAAGGGATAAGGAATCAGTGGTCAGTGGTCATTAGTCCCTTCGGAACGTCATTCAGTTGTCATTCGGTTGTCATTCAATTGTTATATGGAATGTTTTTTGTGAGGTGTGGGGATGCAGTTAGATGAGTTGAGTGCTATTTTGATCGAATATTAAAGATTGAAAATCGACCAGCGAATGACAATGAATGACGGCGAAGCCCAATGACCATTGACTAATGACTAATGACGGCCGAAGGCCAAATGACCAATGACTAATGACCAAATGACAACGGAGTTAAGATGACTTTGCTGCGAGGTTATGGGGGGGTGGATGAGGATGGAACGGTTGGTCTGGGCCGCAATTTCCTGATTCACCTGGGCCTGAAGCCTGATTCATTGGTCACTCTCAGTGTGATGCGGATAAAGGGGAGCGGTCGAAAGCCCTATTTGATCATCCACAGGCCGGAGATAGAGCCTCAGCTCAGCCCTTTTGAGGTAATTTTCTACCAGTGCCTATGCCGCATTAATGCTGAAAGGCGGATGGTCCTGGATGATCGGATCCTGGAGGAATGCGAATTTGAGCCTGTGATTACGAATTGGCTGGAGTTCAAGATAGTCGGGCCCACCAATGCCCCATGGTTAGTCATCAAAAACCGGGGCCCGAGGAGCCTGACTTCTCTGCAGGTGAAGATGGGCGTTCAGCCTAAGAGTAGTAAAGAGATGAGTGGGAAGGATAAATGGAAGAGAAAGAAATGGACGGTTATGGATGTTGAATACTGAACTGGGACTTTGGACCAACGAGAGAAAGGCGGAATAACATGAGCCAGAAAATTGCTGGCATCAAGAAGATAAAGACAGCTCAAAAAACAAAACTCCGGTCAA
>JACNIU010000199.1 GCA_014382905.1 Desulfobacterales bacterium | reverse complement strand
TCCTATGAAACGATCCACGTATTTACGTCCTTTGGGAAAGAGACCCTCATGGTCACTGGCACCCAACGAAAAATTGTTTCAAGACGCTGAAATGATACGGGTGAGTGAAGTGTAAAGTTAATGTCCTGCCAGGTCCCTGATTTCACGGATAAGGACCTTTGCCAATTGATCCTCGGGGACCTTCCTGACAACCTCTCCCTTCCGGAACAGGATTCCCTGCCCCCTGCCCCCGGCGACGCCTACATCGGCCTCCTTGGCCTCTCCCGGGCCGTTGACCACGCAGCCCATGATCGCCACTTTTGGGGATGCCGTGATGTCTGAAATCGATCTTTCCACCTCTTCCACCAGGGAAAAAAGGTCTATTTCACACCGGCCGCAGGTCGGGCATGATATGATTTCCGGGCCACGGGATCTGAGGCCGAGACATCTTAGGATTTCATAGGCAACCCGGACCTCTTCGACCGGGTCCCTGGTCAGAGACACACGAAACGTATCGCCGATGCCCTGACCCAAGAGATATCCTATCCCGATGGCGCTTTTTACCGTACCTGAGATAAGGGTGCCCGCCTCTGTGACGCCTAAGTGCAGCGGGTAATCTACCTCTTGGCTGAGGAGCTCATAGGCCTTGATCGTGTTTTTGACGCTGGAGGATTTGAGCGATATCTTAATCAGTTCAAAGTGCAAAGATTCCAAGAGTCGCACATGTTCCATGGCGCTGGCAACCATGGCTTCAGGCGTCGGACCCCCGTATCTCGATAATACCTCCCTGTGGAGAGATCCTGAATTGACCCCGATTCTGAGGGGGACCTCACGTTCAATGGCAGCATGGACCACCGTTTCGACCGCTCTGCGGCTCCCGATATTTCCGGGATTGATTCTAAGCCCGTCAGCGCCGGCTTTCAAGGCCGCCAAGGCAAGCCGGTGATCGAAGTGAATATCGGCAATAAGCGGGGTCTTGACCTTCCTCTTGATTTCCCTGAAGGAGGTCGCAGCCTCCTCATCGGGGATGGCCAACCGGACAATGTCGCACCCCGCAGCGGAGAGCCGTTCAATCTGACGGATGGTGGAAGAGACATCTCGCGTATCCGTGTTGGTCATGGACTGAACGGCGATGGGTGCATCTCCTCCGATCGGGACATCTCCAATATGTATCCTGCGAGTTTTTTTTCGTTTTCCGTTTAGAGGCATGAGGGGCTCCACTCCAACTATGAACTACGACCGGAAGTTTTCAGTCTTGCCTTTAACTTTAGGCACTTTAAACTTTAGGCACTTGCCTTAATAAAGAAACATGGGTTTCCCGGTGACGTGCCTTACCTTGGGACGATATTGATCCATATCGTAAAGTTCCGGCACATCCACCCTCTTTTGACCGGTTGTGATGGTGCTCAGCGGGATGTCTGTATAGTTTCCGTTGTTCAGGGCGACGAGCCGACCAAAGGCCTTCTTGAGGAAGAGGTCGACGGCCATATTGGCGTAATTGACGGCTACCATCAGGTCTAAAGAATCGGGTGCACCGCTTCTCATAAGATATGAAATCCTCTGGTTGAGCACGTCCTGGCCTGTCAGCTTTTTGAGAATGGCCCCTGTTTCTTCTCCCACGCCACCCAGCCTGCGATGACCGTATGCATCAGATTCTCCTGACAGGAACATTTCACCCCCAATGATTTTGGCGCCTTCAGATATGGTGATCATAGCATAATTTTTTGGGTTGGCCTTCTTATCCTCCATGACCAATTTGGCAAGCTTTTCAGGTTCAAACGGCACCTCAGAGATAATGGCGCGGTCCACACCGGCCAGGTAGGCCGATATCAGTGACGTTTCGCCACAATAACGACCAAACAGCTCAATAATCGCAATCCTCTCATGGGAGCCGGCGCATGTCCGGAGGGCATGGATGAAACCGACCCCCCTTGTTACAGCGGTAGAGAATCCGATGCAATAGTCGGTGCCAAAGACGTCATTGTCCATGGTCTTCGGAATTGCGATGACAGGAAAACCTTCACTGCGCAGCCGGTCTGCGAAGCTCAGCGTATCGTCCCCGCCTATGGGGACAACGGCATCGACCCCCAAACGGTCAAGATTGTTGATGCAGTGGGAGGTGAAGTCACGGGTTTCTTCGTCCTTCTTGAACGTTTCCTTGAGAAAACCGGGTACGTCCTTTTTTTTGACAGCACTCGGATTGGTTCGCGATGTGTGAAGATAGGTCCCCCCGTACCGGTCAATGGTCCGGACTTCTGCCGGGACAAGTTTCTGGACGTGGTTTTTCGAGGTTTTAGAATCTTGAGGATTATAATGTAAGATCCCCGCCCATCCACGCCTGATCCCGAGTATGTTGATGCCTTCACTTGCCGCCCGGTAGACTAAGGTTTTAATGCAGGGATTAAGGCCTGGAACATCCCCGCCACCGGTCAGAATGGCTATCGTCGGTTTTCTCTTTGTTCCCCTTTTCATGGCAAAAATCCCCCGTGTTTATTCTATGGCGTTTCAGATAATGATGCTGGCAAGGCCAGAGGCAGGAATCCGACCTTTGAACGTCTACTAAATTAGAAGAACCTTGTATCGGTGTCAAGATGATTTCAGATTCTTTGACTGGAGCTGCCGGGACACCGTCGCCATATGGTTGCCTACTGTTTTATGTTGACAAGCCGGTACAAAAGGCTATCCTTTATGACACATATTTCATAAAGGAGAATGAATCATGCCTGTTTCACAAAAAATTCGCGAGGCCATAGGAAGATCTTCCTGGATCCGGAAGATGTTCGAGGAAGGCGCCAAGAGAAAGGCCGAGTACGGGGAGGATAATGTCTTTGATTTTAGCTTAGGGAATCCTAATTTGGAACCACCCCCCAGGGTCCATCAGGTCCTTGAGGATCTGGTCAGAGATCCCACCCCGGGGCAACACGCCTACATGTCGAATGCCGGCCTGGTTAAAACCAGACGGGCCGTTGCCGACTATCTGAATACGTATAACAGGGATCGGTTTTCGTCAGAAGAGATAGTGATGACCGTGGGGGCCGGGGGGGGGCTCAATGTGGTGTTGAAGACGATCCTTAACCCCGGCGAAGAGGTGATCATTCCGAAGCCATATTTTGTGGAATATAACTTCTATCTTGATAATCATCAGGGGACACCAAGGCTTGTGAAAACAAGGCCTGATTTTTCATTAGATTTTGACGCCATTGAGGAGGCTGTTACAGAGAAGACAAGGGCCGTCTTGATCAATTCGCCTAACAACCCCACCGGGAAGGTCTACGCGGAGGAGGAACTGAAGGAACTGGCAGGTCTCCTCTCCCATTACAGCGGTAAATTCGGGCAGCCGATATATCTTATCTCTGATGAACCCTACCGCAAGATTGTCTATGATGGGATTAAGGTGCCTACTGTCTTTGATGCCTACAACGAGAGCTTTATGGTGACATCATTTTCAAAAGATCTTTCACTCCCGGGCGAAAGGATCGGCTATGCTGCGGCCCACCCGGGGATTTCGGATAAGAAAATGATCCTGGCCGGGATGGTTCTCTGTAATCGGGTCCTTGGCTATGTGAATGCCCCGGCCCTTATGCAGAGGGCGATTACCCGTTTACTGGAAGACAGTGTGGACATCTCCCTGTATCAGCAGAAGCGGGACAGGCTGTGCGAGGGCCTGGCATCGTTCGGCTATGAATTTAAGAAACCGGAGGGGGCCTTTTACCTTTTCCCGAGAACCCCTCTGGAAGACGACGTGGCCTTTGTCGCAGCACTTCAGGATGAGAACATCCTGACCGTTCCCGGGAGCGGTTTTGGGGGTCCGGGTCACTTCAGGATTGCCTATTGCGTGTCGGATCGAGTGATCGAGGGGGCGCTTCCAGGGTTTGAGAAGGTGATGAAGAGATATTGAAGATTGTAGATCGTAGATCGAGAATTGATTTCCCACGGAGAAATGGCCATGTATAAGAAAATGCTTTCTCTCAGGTTCCCCAAGAGGATCGTTGACGAGCCGGTAGCGGTTAACCTTGTCAAAAAATTTGATCTCTCGTTTAATATCCTCAAGGCCGTCATCTACCCCAGAAAAGAAGGCTTCATGGTGCTTGAACTGAGCGGTCACCGGAAAAACTTTCAAAGGGGTGTTCGTTACCTGAAAAGTATCGGGATTGTGGTGGAGAGTATCGGCCAGGACATCAAGCGGGATGAAAAGAAGTGTTTTCAGTGCGGTGCCTGCACGGCCGTCTGTCCCACGGGGGCCCTTCGTATCAGGAGACCGGAGATGGAAGTGGTTTTTGACAAGGAACGGTGCAGTGCGTGCGAATGGTGTGTGCCGGCATGCCCGGCCCGGGCCATGGAGGTAAACTTCAACAAGAACATCCTTGATTAATTCCCCCAGACAATTACTCGTTAATATTTAAGTTCTACCCCTTTTTCACAGAAAGCGTTCCCCCACACCTTCGGAGATATCGTTACAATGACTGAGCCTTCAGATGTAGCCGTGGCCCTTAGTGGGGGCGTGGACAGCTCGATGGCCGCTGCTCTATTAAAGGCGGCCGGCTGGGAAGTCCACGGTGTCCATTTTATGCTTCCCTCTACCCCTTCCATGAGAGAGGGGAGGCTCGAGGGTGTCAAGAGAATCGCAGAACACCTTGAAATCCCGGTAGAGATAATTGACCTCACACAGATTTTTGAGGATCTGGTGGTGGAGCCGTTTGTCGATGCCTACCTAAGAGGTTTGACGCCGAATCCGTGTGTCCGTTGCAATCCGTTGATCAAATTTGAGCATTTGCATCGCTATATTCTGGAAAAAAAGATCCAGTACCTGGCAAGCGGACATTATGTCAGGCTCGTGAAGGGGAAGCAGGATATGGTGGGGCTTCGGAGGGGGAGGGATTCAAGAAAGGACCAGTCCTATTTCCTGCACCGGTTGACCCAACCGTCGCTTTCAAGGGTAGTTTTCCCATTAGGAGAGATGACCAAGGATGAGGTCAGGAACCTGGCCCGCGAGATGGGTTTGCCGTGCCATTCGAATCCTGAAAGCCAGGAGATCTGTTTTATTTCCGGGACTGACTATCGCAGCTTTGTTGAGAAGAGGAGAGGCATTACAGGCAAGGAAAAAGGGGTGATTATCACCGACGATGGTGAAACATTGGGAGAACATCAAGGGGTTTACAGATACACCATCGGGCAGAGGCACGGATTGGGCATTGCTTCTTCAAGGCCCTATTATGTAAAAGAAATCAGGTCCGAATTGAATCAGGTGGTGGTGGGAAGGCGGGAAGCGCTTTTTGCTGGAATGGTGGACGCAGTTCATTTTAACTGGGTCGGGAAGCCTCCCTTAGAGGGCAGATTTAGAATGCAGGCCCAGGTCCGATACCGTCACAAGGCCGCCCCAGGACAATTGGAGGCCTTGTCTTCGGATGAGGTACGGTTCATATTTGACAGACCTCAATGGGCGGTCACTCCGGGCCAGGCCCTCGTATGCTATGACGGCGACAGGCTGATAGGGGGAGGGTGGATAATAAGAAATCATTCAAGGTCATAACTCTTGGGTGCAAGGTCAACCAGTATGAATCCGCTTATCTGAACGAGGCCTTAACCGGCGCCGGGTGGCGTCGGGCAGATAAAGAGGAAACGGGTGATGTGGTCATCGTCAACACGTGTATTGTGACCCAGAGGGCCGCTCATCAGTCGCGACAGGCCATACGAAAGGCCATAAGGGAAAATCCGGCTGGATATGTTGCGGCCATCGGTTGTTACGCCCAGGCCTTCCCAAAGGAAATTTCAGACATCGAGGGCGTGGGCCTGATCGCCGATAACAGGATGAAGGCGGATGTCCCCCGTTTTCTTATAAGTAACCAGGCATCATGTGGGAAAACGGCATTGCTAAGGCCGTTTGAACAGGGTACCCCGTTCGATTTCCTTGATATCAGACGCTTCCCAGATCGAACAAGGGCCTACCTGAAGATCCAGGACGGATGCCAGTCCTCCTGCAGTTATTGCATTGTCCCTGTTACCCGTGGCCCTTATAGAAGTCTTGTCCCGGAAAAAGTCCTTTTCATGTTAGAGACACTTTCAGCGCAGGGTTACCGGGAGGTCGTCCTGACGGGAATCCATCTGGGGCGGTATGGTGTGGATTTAAGGGGCGATACGGATCTCGTCTCTCTGCTTCAGATGATTGGCAGGGAAGGCTATCCTCTGCGCATAAGGCTGAGTTCCATCGAGCCGAATGAAATGGAGGGGCGGCTGATAGAGATGGTGGCATCAGAGCCATGGCTCTGCCGGCATTTCCATATCCCTTTACAGAGCGGCGATAACCGGGTGTTGAAGGATATGAACAGAACCTATACCTCGCGGGAGTTTGCTGAGATCATCGAGAGGGTTTGCTCGAAGATACCCCATGTGGCCATCGGGGTTGATATCATGTCCGGGTTTCCTGGAGAAGACTCAACCGCCCACCGGAACAGCTATTCCCTCATAAAGGATTTGCCTTTGTCCTATCTGCACGTATTCCCTTTTTCGCCCAGGCCGGGCACTGCTGCAAACGCCTTCAAAGGGAAGATCGATCCGGATGTGATCAAGAACAGGGCTGCAGAACTGAGGGGGCTGGGAGAGAGGAAGCGACAGCTCTTTTATCAGAGGTGTCTCAATAAGGAATTCCCCGTACTTGCGGAAGGATGGGCTTCTGAAAAGGGAGATGTGATGAAAGGACGGAGTGATAACTATCTGCCGGTCCTTTTCCGCTCACCCTTTGATTCAGACGGTCAGCTTGTTTCGGTGCGCATGGAGCGGGTTGAAGGCAATATGATAGTGGGTTCTGCTACCCGGCCTCTTTTATGTCCAACGTGATTTTCTGGATGATTTCCTGCCCGTCTTGATGGATGACAAGATGTATGCCGCTTTCACCGGCCGGGATCGGGCCTGGAAAGAGCCCCCTCCCTTTCTTGTCAAGAACTTCTTCCCGCATGGGGGCAAACGCCACTAAATCGACTGGAAAAATTTCTTTTGAAAATATTTTCCCGGGGGCGATGACATCCGGCGGGATCGAACCCTTTATGGTGGCAGGGTCAATCCCCTTGAAGGCGAAGACGCCATAGGGCCTGCCGTTATGAATATAAAGTGTTTTGTTCCAGTCAATGGTGAGCGCCCTCCCGGTCTTGTTTCTGACCGAGAGGTGAAATGCAACAAAAAATCTCTTATCTTTTTTCAGTGGCTCCAGCTTCACTGCAAAAGATTTATTTTCCCCTTTTTGAAGAGGGGGAATGCTTATCCAGTTCCCTGTCCTCTTTGCCGGTGCGCACGCAGTCAGTAAAACCAAAAGAAAAATTACACTCCAGATTCGTATTTTCATAACCTTTACCTCCTTGATTGAAACTGGAAACTCGATGCTGGATACTGGATACTCGATGCTGGGTACTGGGTACCTCTTGTGATTGATGATTGTCGATTTGGCCTTTGGCCGTCATTCAGTAGTCATTCGATTGTCACTGCCCACCGCCAACTGGACTTTGGACCCTCTGGATTGACTATTGAAAAAACCCGCAACCCGTAACCTGCAACCCGCAACTCGCAACCCGTCTCTTCGTCTACTTGGGGATTATCGGCTCTACGACTTTAACCGGGACCTCAAGGGTTCTTTGCATAATTCCCAGTATACCCGATCCTACCATCGCCGCCGGAAGGTAATCGACTTTCGGATGCTCCAGGTCGCCGGTGACCTTAACTGCAATAGAGACAAGGGTATCGTCAAGGATATACCCTATTATCGGCATCATTCTCAGGATGCGGTCCACTGTTTTAAAAGGGGCGGCAAAAATTATGAGGTCCAGCTTTTTTTCCAACAGGTCGATATCACCGCTGCAGGCTAAGTTCATTGAAGAACCATCCACAAGCGCTTTTTCCAGATGCAGGTTACCATCCTTGAGGATCCCTTTGACAGTTATTGAATCGTAGGCAAATCCTTCCTGCACAAGGTTGGGGAGTCCTCCGCTGAATATCTCAGTGATATTGAGAAGTGAAAATACATTAGCCAGCAGTCCAAAGCGATTGATGTTGCCATTTTCAGCAACAAAATGGATAGGTCCATGGAGGGACCGGATCAGTTTCTCCCCTCTCCCCTCACCTTTGATCTCACCTTCAAAATCAAACGTCCCGTCTATTTTAATCGCTTCCTTGGAAAGACAGGCAATGGTGGTATCCAGAGGCTGTTTTTTAGAGGCCGGTGCAAAATTCAACGCTATTCCCATGGGCGATATTTTTACGGTCCCTGGCGTGGAAATGCCGCAGATAGAGCCCCTGGTAATATCGACGGTAAGCTCGCCCTCTTTCGGAGATATGGTGCAGTAAAAGGGTTTCCAGGTAAATCTCCCGTACTTTAAATAATTCAACTTGATACGAGCGGTTCCGCTGAACGGCAGAGACAATCTTTCCCGCCCCCCCTTGAAGGTTAATTTCTTCTCCCCTTTATGAAAGGCCTTAATGAGCCTGTCCAGGTCAACCCCGTCGCCGGAAATATCCAGGGATAAAAGAGGACCGCCCTCTGACGGGCTGAGGGTCCCGTCTACCGTCATATGAGCGGTATCACGCGCAGCGATGGCTGATTTCAGGCGGATCCTCTGCTGGCTGGCCTCGAGAGAGAATCTGTCTATCTTTGCCGGGAGCTTCAATTCCGGGAAACTGACATTTCCACCTTGAAGATTCCCTTCGAACGTGGATTCCATGGTGTTCCCCGGAACGATCCGGCCCCAGAGATCCCCCTTCATCCATCCGGTAAAAAATTTGTTTTTGGGGAGCAGGCCGTCGAGACTTGCCCGGTCCAGATTTCCGCTGAAGCTGACCCCGATGACATCCTCTCCGATACTGAAGCCGAACATGGCATTTGATGTACTATCTTTGATGTGAAGTTTTTCGACCTTGAGTATCCTTGGCGTCTTAACCAGATCCAAAGAGATATCAGGTCCCTCTGCAACAAGCAGGTCCCCCTTAAAGGCGGTTTCAGCGTCCTTGTTCCAGACAAGCTGACCTTTTGAAATGGTCAGCGGAGAATTGATCTTAAATACGTCCGGCAGGCGGGTAAGCTTTGAAACGAATCCGATGGCATCAAGCCCCATGTGACCGTTAACGTTTGCCTCGATCCTGTTTATACCTCTCATATACCCCTTTGCCGTACCCGACAGGTCTAATCGGGCATCCAGGATGCGCAGCTTTGCCTGTTTGAGGGCCAACGTCTCTGAGCTTGCTGCCACGCTTCCCTCGGCCACAGCCACCGGACCGGGCAATAACGATGAATCCAGGAGCAAATCCCTGATGTCGCACTCTGTGTTAAAGCGCCACCGCCTGGGGTCTGACAGGGGGCCTTTCATATCAAGAATATTGAGTGTGACACTCCCTTTTATGCCCCTTATCTCCTTTAGCGCTTCTTTGGCAGTGTCAAAGGAAGAAACCCAGGGGTAGATCTCATCTAAGAGGATATGGGCCCTGCCGGATTCAATCTCCATACAGCTCTCTTTTCGCCAATCGAACAGGCCTGAAAACTGAGAAAAAGAAGATTTGCCGACCCTGCCACCTATCTTCTGTGCCTTGATAACGCCGCCGCCATATGAGAGATGCCCCCCCTTAAGGTGGAGAGGGTACGGAATTCGCCGGTATCTCGCGTTCAGATCGAATTCAGAGGCCTCCACGCGCGCCTTGATGGATGATGTGCTTTCGCCCAAAACCAGCCTGGCCGTGGCGTTCCCCTTGATGTCGTCAATGAGCTTTAACTCTCTTGTCAGCGATTTATTCCTGACCAGGCGATTCAGGATGGGGAGGGTCTCTGCGAGATCGGCCTTTATCAGCATATCTAAACGAAACAGGGCATTATCTCCCTCTAAGCCCAGTCTCAAGCTCCCTTTGCTGCCGAAGGTCTTCCCAATCCTTGCTTCGAGGCGATTTCCTTCGAGTATGCCCTGTGAAATAAGAGCTTCTCCATTCACGTCCTCCAGATCCATGCCTATTTCCGGCACAGAGATCTTGCCTTTAAGCATGCGGCCCTTGATAAGAATATTTTCCGGTTTTCCTAAATCAGCCACTGAACTCCCATTGGAATTGAGAGTGATCAGCGGGATATGGCCACCCTTGACAATGGAAAAAATCTCCTCCACCACAGGGACATTTTTTCCCAATTTGAATGCGACGTCTCGAATCGAAGGGACATCGAGTTCCCTTCCCTCTAAACTCAGACTCACCCGGGGTGTCCCGGTATCCAAAACGAACTGTCCGCTTAGGCCGATTCCGGGATAATTCAGATTCAAGTCTGAAATAAGGATGGAAGTCCTGCCGTCCTCCAGCTTCAAACCCCCGTTTATGTTCGCGTCTTTGAAGGCCACTTTTTCATTCTGGTAAAGGAGGCTTAGAGATGGCGCACCGCCTTTGATTGTTGCCTCAAACCTCTTAGCCAGATCTGTCTTGAAATCGAGGTTCAGGTCTATTTCAGCATCTTTTACCTTAAATGGTCCTTTTGGGAGGAGGTCGTCAGGGAACAACTGGGGTTTGAGACCGATCAGATCTATCTGCCCATCAGTTATAAATGTCATTAGATTTAGCCGTGTCTTCAGGGAAGCCGTTTTCCAGAGTCTGGATTTGCAATCTAATTCAATTTGGAGCTGGTTGGAGACATTACTGATCAGAATCTGAATATCTTTAAACCATAGCCCCGGATCTTTTCCCTTTAAAAGGGTGACCTTCCCGTTTTCCACGCGGAAATAAATCCCCTCGATCTCCGGCATCATCGGTGCGAGGAAATCCGAAAGGTTTTTCCTGAGGGCTTTCAGATCAATTGCGACGGTCGGCGTGTGTGTCTGGCCGTTTGACGGTGGGAGATCAATTTTGACATCGGGTGATTCGACGCTGAGTCTGGCGATTTCTATTCTGCCGGAGAGGAGGGGCCACACTTTAGGATAGACGGTCAGGGATTTGATGTTTACCGTGACCTTCCCGGCAATAAAGAGGCCTGCCTCACGAATCACCACATGAGGTCTCGGCAAAAAAGAGAAATCCGTATTTGAGAATTCCACCTGGCCCCCAACCCTCCGGGAGAGATGGGTCACGATTTCTCTCTTTACGAAATCGGAGTTGATGAACGCAGGCACAAACAGGACGAGGGCGCTCACAAGGAGTAGAAAGATGGCGATGCTTCCCAAAATCACAATCAGGATTTTATTCCGCCTTTTCATGGAGACTATCGTTTCTTAAAGCCCTTCCACTCCGCGCTTGTCAATCTTCAGATATATTTTCCCGTCCTCGTAGTGATCTACCTGGCTGACAGGGATAGATATCTCCCTTTTTCCCCACAAATGTCCTTCCAGCATGATAAGATGGGTGATACGCCCGCTCTTTTTCTCCACGAGGAACTCGTCAACCCGGCCGACATGTCCGTCCGTGGCAAACACCCCGGCGCCTTTGTGAACAACAAGCCCACCGGCCGGAACGGCCTCATGTTCGACAAACACACCCGCCGGCGTTCCCGCATCCCATCCGACATTTTCAGCCATATACATCATGATATTGGAAGGGATGTATTCCTCCTGTATAAAACTTTTCATCCTCTCAAATTTGTTCCTGTCGATCGAAAGATGGACCGTATCACGCGTGGCCTCTTTAACCAGCTTTTCAGGGACAATCCTCTCGGTGTTCTGGAGATCGTTTCCCCTGACAACCAGGTACGTCACCTTTTCCGTCTTGGGGTTGAGGATGATGTTTTCCAGACGCCCAACCCTGCCGTCCAAGCATTCCACATGTGCCTTCAGGCGTATATCCATTTATCCACCTCCATAGCTCAGTTTTATAGATTGAAAAAAGTGTAACAGTTCAGCCACTAAGGCACAAAGGCTCAAAGGAGAAGGACATGAATTTTAATCCCCTATCAAAAAGAGAAGAATCTATTGCTAAAAAAATTGTAGATGCGGCATATACCGTGCATAAGATATTAGGACCGGGTTTGCTTGAAAAGTTTATGAAGTTTGTTTCTGTCATGAGCTATCCAAACGAGGGTTAAGATATCAAAGGCAAGTTGATATCCCAATTGTATATGAACGGTATCAAGAGAATTATATTATAATCCTGGTGTCTTGGTGCCTTAGTGGCTGAACTATTAGAAAAAAGTATTGCCCAACCGGGTTTGAGTGTCAAGGCAATTGTGTGGCGTTCCGGATAATACAGGAATGCAAGCAGCGCATCCAGCAGGCGATATGCCCCCGACAGATTGCCTGGCTAAAAAGAACAGTTTTTCCCTTCTCCGCACGATCTCGTCAAGTGGTCTAAGAGTCGAGTAGTTGAATTGTTGTCATCATGTGGTTTGTTGTTTGCCTGGAAATTGGACATTCCATACCGGATACTGGCCGCTGGATACCGGATACGCTATAACGGGTCGAATCAACTATTTAACGAGGCCTGAAATTAGTTCTTTTCGTTTTTGATTTGTTGAAATATAATAAAAATATGCCTCAGGATAAAAAAACGGTCTATTTAATAGACGGCAGTTCATACATTCACCGAGCCTATCATGCCATAAGGGGCCTGGCCAATTCAAAGGGCTTTCCCACAAACGCGATCCTCGGCTTCACCAAGATGGTCCTGAAGCTCCTTACGGAAAAGAACCCCGAATACCTGGCCATTGTATTTGATACCAAAGGCCCCACTTTCAGGCACAAGATCTACGAAGATTACAAGGCAAACCGCCCCCCGATGCCGGAAGATATGGCGGTGCAACTCCCTGCCCTCAAAGAGGTAGTGAAAAATTTGGGCATTAAAATGTTTGAGCTTCAGGGATTCGAGGCAGATGATATCATCGGAACCTGGGTCAGGATCTGCGAGGAAAACGGTTTTAGGACGGTCATGGTGACGGGGGATAAGGATTTCAGACAGTTGATAACGCCTGCCACCTCCATGTGGGATACCATGAAGGACCGGGTTGTTGACTATGAATCTTTGAAAACAGACTATGGATTTGAGCCTGAGAAATTTATCGATGTCATGGGGCTGTCCGGGGACAGGACGGACAACATACCGGGTGTCCCCGGAGTGGGAGAAAAGACGGCAATCACCCTTATCCAGGAATTTGGGTCTTTCGAAAATGTCTTTGATCGTGTGGAAGAGGTCAAGAAAAAGAAACTGAAGGAAAACCTGAAATCGTTTCGCGATGAGGCCTTCTTGAGTAAAGACTTGGTCACCATCGATCGGTTTGTTCCGATGAATGAGGACCTTGAGCAGCTCAGGCTCGGTCAGCCGTCCGGCAATGCGCTTGCGACCATCTTCAGGGAACTCGAGTTCAGGGGGTTGTGGGATCAATTTGCGTCAAGGGAGGAAGGTTCCAAAGACTACAGGCTCTGTCTTTCAATGAAGGCACTTGCGGCCTTAGCAGAGCAGGTAGTTGAGGCGGGCATCCTTTCGATAGACACGGAGACCACCGGTCAGGACCCGCTCCGGGCCGGGTTAGTGGGTATCTCCCTTTGCTGCGAAGAGGCCAAGGCAACCTATCTGCCCCTGGGGCACCTTTATCTGGGAGTCCCTGTCCAGCTTGAATGGTCAGAGGTCCTTCCCATCCTGAAAGGGATTTTGGAGGATGAACGGATTTTGAAGATAGGCCAGAACATCAAATATGATGCCGAGGTGTTGAAACGGCATGGGGTCGAGCTGAAAGGGATTAATTTTGATACCATGATCGCGTCATATGTGATCAATCCCGGAATCAGGCAGCACAACCTCGATTATCTGGCCCAGCATTATCTGAATCATAAGATGGTCAGTTACGAAGAGGTCGCCGGCAAAGGGAAAAACGCCCGCAGCTTTTCCGAGGTGGAGATAGAAAAGGCCTGTGAATACTCCTGCGAGGACGCGGATATAACCTTCAGGCTGAGCCGCATTCTCGATCAAAAAATGAGGGCTGAGGAAAATGACAAGCTTTTTTATGACCTTGAGATGAAACTCCTCCCCGTACTCATGGATATGGAAATGACCGGGATCAAGATTGACGCCGGTTTTTTCCGGGAGATGTCGGTTCGCTTTGCGCAGGAGATGAAGGAGATGGAGGGAGAGATTTTTGCCGAGGCCGGCATGGAGTTCAACATCAATTCACCACAGCAGTTGGGCTATGTGCTTTTTGAAAAGCTCGGGCTCCCCAGCCAGAAGAAGACTGCCAAGTCCGGGCGCTATTCAACGGACGTGAAGGTGTTGAAAGCGCTTTCCGCATTGGCCTTCAAGATACCGAAACTCCTCCTCCGTTACAGGACCCTTTCAAAGCTTAAATCCACATACCTCGACGCCCTGGTCAAGATTGTTGATCCATCTACCGGCAGGGTCCATACCTCTTATAATCAAACGGTTGCAGCCACGGGGCGGTTGAGCAGCAGCAACCCGAACCTGCAGAATATCCCCGTCAGGGGAGAAGAGGGGAGGGAGATCCGGAAGGGTTTTGTGGCCGAAGCGGGGCAATACTTAGTTTCAGCGGACTACAGTCAGATAGAATTGAGGGTATTTGCACATTATTCAGAGGATGAGGCCTTTATTGAGGCATTCCAGCAGGACCGGGATATTCACACCCGGACCGCCTCGGAGATCATGGGCGCGGACCGTCAGGATGTCACCCCACAGATGCGGCGGATTGCAAAGGCGATTAATTTTGGTATCATTTATGGGATGGGTCCCCGGAAACTGAGTGAGGAGCTGGGCATAGACCAAAAGATTGCCAGGGATTACATCGCAGCTTATTATAAGCGGTATCAGGGCGTGGCAAGGTATCGGGATGAAATGATTCAGAAGGCCTCAGAAAACGGATATGTGACCACCCTCTTTAACAGGAGGCGGTACCTGCCTGATATCCAGCACGCCAACAACCGGATTCGTTCCGAGGCAGAGCGGATGGCCATCAATACGCCGATCCAGGGAACGGCCGCCGATCTGATCAAGAAGGCGATGATCAATATCCACAACCGTCTGGGGCAGGGTGGGTTCAGGTCCAAAATGCTCCTTCAGGTCCATGATGAGCTGGTATTCGAGGTTCCGGCAGAAGAGCTGGAGAAGGTTGTGCCGATGATCAGGGAAGAGATGGAAGGGGTCTATCCCTTGAAGGTGCCCCTGAAGGTGGATATCAATAAGGGGAGGAACTGGGATGAGGCACATTAGAAGTGTCTAAAGTGCACCAAGTTTAAAGTGCCTAAAATGAACTAAAATGCCTAAAGTTAAAAACCCAATGAACTCAACAAACCAAACTAATCCAACTAATTCAACTAACCCAACTAATTCAACTAACTCCCATGTTTTCGGACCGGTCCCGTCGAGGCGGCTGGGACTTTCATTGGGCGTGGATTTAATACCGGCCAAGACGTGCACCTTTGACTGTCTCTACTGCCAGGCGGGAAAGACCACTGACAGGACCTTGAAAACAAGATCTTTTGTGCCGGTTGATGAAGTGGTCTCGCAGGTGGAGAAGAGGCTCCTGCAGTGTGAGCCGGACGTCATCACACTTGCCGGTTCCGGAGAGCCTACGCTCCATTCGGAGATCGATCAGGTCATTGAAGGGATCAAGGCTGTCTCCGGCACAAGCGTTGCGCTTCTGACCAACGGGTCCCTCTTCTGGGACAGGGAGATCCGGCGGCGTGTCCTGAGGGCGGATATTGTCATGCCGACTTTAGTCAGTGCATTTGATGAGACGTTCAGGACCATCCACCGGCCCCATCCGGAACTTGCCCTTGAGACTATTGTTGGCGGCCTTAAGAGGTTTAGAAATGAATATAACGGAGAGTTATTCCTGGAAGTGGTCCTATTGGCCGGGATCAATGACACCGAGAAGGAAGTGGAAGGGTTAAAGGCCCTGATAGATGGCATCTCCCCGGAAAAGATACATCTCAACACGGTGGCGCGTCCCCCTTCGGATTCCCGGGCCAAATCCCTTGACAGGGAGAGATTGGAAGAGATAATGCTCTTTTTCGGAGAAAAGGCCGAAATCGTGGTGGATGCATCTGCCGTGAAGCGCGGGTCGATCAAGGATTCCTTAGCCGGGGATCTTTTGGACATGATGAGAAGAAGACCCCTCAGGCTGATTGATATTGCAGATTCTTTAGGCCGGCCGGTGGACCATGTGGAGGATCTGATCAAAGGGTTCCTCATCAAAGGAGATGTGCGCAAGCAGGAGCATTCGGGAGAGATTTTCTATTTGAGCAGAGAAGCAAATGTCCATAAGGGAAGAAAATAGACTCGTAGATCCGGAGGGGCTTTATGCAGGGATTGATGCGGGATCTGTCAGCCTTAATTGTATTGTCATCAATGAGGAGAAGCAGATCCTCTACGAAGCGCCCTACGAGCGTCATTTTGGAAAGGTGGAAGAAGGGGTACTGGACCTTATCTATTCCCTTTACAACAGATTCGGGGAGGAGAGAATCCGCTCTGTATCCTTTACCGGAAACCATGGAAAGAATCTGAGTGAGAGATTAGGCGCCTTTTACGAATTTGAGACGATCAGCCAGGTCTTGGGCGCCATTTGTGTCAGACCGGATGTCAGGACCATCATCAGCATGGGGGGCCAGGATACGGCCCTGTTTCAGGTGAATCATCTTTCAACAGGGGATTTGTCGGGCCAGGGCGCCTGGGAATTAGCGTACTTCAATAGCAATGGCCCCTGCGCATCCGGGACAGGGTCTTTCATTGACCAGCAGGCACAGAGATTGGCGACATCCATCTATTCTAAAGAAGCAGACATCTCCCGGGATCAGATCGACAGGATACTGGTCGACTTTATCAGGCTTGGCATCAAGAGTAAGAGACCGGCCAATGTGGCGTGCCGGTGCACCGTATTTACAAAGTCTGATATGATTCACCTTCAAAACAGGGGGGAGAGGTTAGAGGATATCATCTACGGTCTCCATGTGGGAAACGCCAGAAACTACATGAGCACGATCGTCTCCAACCGGGCGCTTGAAGAGCCGATCCTCTTTGTCGGGGGGCTTTCATTGAACGAACTCCAGGTAAAGGCCTTTCAGGCGTATTTCCCTGGGTTGATTGTGCCGTCCCATAGTACCTCCATAGGGGCACTCGGTGTCGCATTGGAGGCGCTCGATCTGGTCAAAGAGGGCCGTAAACCGGAGATCGGCCGTGTGGATGTTGGCCTACTCAAGGGTGCCCCATCCTCCCGGCGTGATGCATTGCCCGTGGCGCCGATGCTGGTCCTTAAGGAAACGGCCTTTCCGGAAGACAATGAGATAGAGAGGCGGCCCCTGAGGAAAAAGTCAACCTGTTATTTAGGTATCGACATCGGATCGACCACCACCAAATATGCCCTCATCAACAAAGCGGGCGAGATCATTCATAAGAGCTATGTCCCCACGAAGGGAAGGCCGATAGAGGTGACACAGGGCCTCTTGAAGTTCCTGTGCGACGAGGTGGGGAAAAGTGTCGAGATCTCGGGGACTGCCACAACCGGTTCGGGCAGGAACGTGGTAGGGGATTTCCTGAATGCGGATCTTATTATTGATGAAATCACCGCTCATGCAAGGGGGGCCGTGGAGATAGACCGGGAGGTGGACACTATATTCGAAATCGGCGGCCAGGATTCAAAATATATCTATATTTCAAATACATATCCCCTTGACTTTGATATGAACAAGGTGTGCGCCGCGGGCACAGGGAGTTTTCTGCACGAATTGGCCAACAAGTACGGTATCAATATCGTGGGCGAGTTCCAGGAGATTGCCCTGTCGTCCGAGACACCGGTCAGGTTGGCCGAGAGATGTACGGTATTTATGGAATCAGATCTGGTTTTCTATCACCAGAAAGGGGTGGGAAGAAGGGATCTGATCGCCGGTTTGTGTTATGCTATCGTCTTTAACTATCTGAATCGTGTGGTTGAAAAGAGAAAGATCGGCCAAAGGGTCATGTTCTTAGGCGGTCCTTCCCTCAATAAGGGAGTGGTCGCTGCATTTGAAAACGTCCTGGGACGCCCGGTTCTGGTGCCTAAACACAGAGAGGTGTTGGGGGCGTACGGAGCTGCCATCAGTGTCAAGGAAATGATGCGCCTTGAAAAGAGAGATGAGAGCACTTTCAGAGGGCTTGGCAGCGCCATCAATGACCGTATGGAGTTCAAGGAGAAGACGTGCAGTGCCGACCTTCACTGCCATAATCAGTGTAAGCTCAAAATATACGATTTCGACGGTCGACGCAGCGTGTGGGGCGGAGAGTGCGGCCGGTATGAATTGACAAGGTCCAAAGGCGGTAAGAAAGAGAATTTATTCGCCTTGAGGCAGGAGATATGGCAGACATACATGGCCGGGGTCTACGATGAATTAGAGGGTGAGCCCTTGATGGAGGTGGATAAGCGCCCCACTGTGGGGATGCAAAGGGCGCTTTATGGGCATCAGAACGCTGTCCTGTGGGCCCACTTTTTTGACAGGTTGGGATTCCGGCTGGTCTTGACGCCTCCCACGAACACCCACATATCAAAGGTCGGTATCGAAACCATGGCGGGAGAGACATGCTATCCTGTGAAGGTTTCGCACGGCCATATCAAAGAACTCCTCGGAAAGACTACATATCTCTTTATCCCGAGCCTGATCAACATGCCCACGCCTGAGCCTGCGGAGAAGGGCTCTTTCTGTCCCCTGATCCAGGCAAATTCCTACATGGTGCGTATGGCGCTCGGCCTGGATCCTTCATCTATTTTGAACCCGGTGATTCATCTCAAATATGATACCGACACCCTCACCCTGGAGCTTGCGGATCAGTTGAAATCCAAACTTGGGGTGAGCGAAGGACAAATAAGGAAGGCGCTTTATTATGCCTTAGAAAGGCAGGATCAATTTAGAAGGGCGCTTCACAAAAAGGGAGAGGAGATCCTCGAATATCACAATCCCGATGATCCGTTAGTGGTCGTGACAGGCCGGCCTTATAATCTCTACGACGATAGATTGAACCTGAGGTTGGGCCAGAGCCTGGCGAAGATCGGGGTGTATGCGCTTCCAATGGATTTCATTGACGTATCTTCTGTGGACCTGTCTGATTTTCCCTCTATGTATTGGGGGTTGGGTGCTCAGATTTTGAGGACTGCCAAGTTTGTTGAGAGTCACCCAACCTATTTTGGCCTCCATCTGACCAATTTCGGGTGTGGGGCGGACTCCTTCCTTGAGCATTTCTACAGGCACATCATGGGTAACAAGCCGTATCTGATCCTGGAGCTCGACGAGCACAGCGCAGTGGCAGGGGTCATGACCCGGCTTGAGGCCTACAGGAATGTGATAGAGAACAGTATGCAGAAACTTCAGACAGGCCTGGTGCCCCATTTGAGGGTGGCCAATTAGATTTTGGATTTTAGATTTTAGATTTTGGATTAGGGATTTTGGATTCAAAAAAGAGAAGAAATTTAGCCAGTTGATCATAGCGACAGATCCAATACGCCAATACTCCATCACTCCATCACTCAGAGAGTTCGTATGACGGAATCAGCAAAGATAATTGATTTCCAGTCGCTGACTGAGAAAATAGGACGATTCAATCTCAGCAACAAGACCTGTCTGATCCCTGAGATGAACCGGATAGGGACGCATCTGTTGGCGGCGGTCTTTAGAGGCTTTGGCATCCATGCAAAGGTGATGGACACCTACAAGGGCCTTGATTTAGGCAAGGAGTATACCTCGGGGAAGGAGTGTTACCCCTGCCAGATCACCATGGGAGATATCCTCCATTTCATGAAGGAGGAAGCAAAACGGTTAAAGGATACGTTCGACCCGGAAGACTACATTTACTTTATGCCTGAAGCAGACGGACCGTGCCGTTTTGGGATGTACAATAAGTATCAGAGGATTGTCCTTGATTCTTTTCCTGAACTGAGCAGGCTCAAAATCGGTTCCCTTACCACAAGAGACGGATATTCCTTGGCCGGGATAATTGATGACAGCCGGGTGAGGGACCTCCGAAAGATGTCTTATTTTTCTTTAGTTGTGGGCGATATCCTCGACAGGTTGCTCTGGAGGATCAGACCTTATGAAAAGAAAGCAGGGCTCACCGATGATTTTATTGAAAGGGCGATGCATGTCATGGAGGGCGCCTTTGAGCGGTTTGGGCCTGCTAAAGACTTTAATAGCGTATTTAAGCAATTAGAAGCGGTCATAAAAGAAGGGAAGACGATTATTGATCCCGGGATCCCCCCCAAGCCGCTCATAGGGATTGTCGGCGAGATCTATCTGAGAACGCATGTCCACGCAAACCAGGACGTCATCAGGGTGTTGGAAAGATACGGTGCCGAGGTGGTGAACGCCTCTATTGCCGAGTGGGTGAACTACACGAGCTATGACCGTTTCAGGGAGGCCAAGATAGGATTTCGTCTTGGCCTGAGGCAGTTCCGATTGGGACTCATGAAGGCGTACCTGAAAGATATCATCGGCTTTGGGGGAGACCTTTTTTATCAGGAGTTCAGGCAAAAGAAGACCTACAAGCGGATCCGTTCGCTCATTGATCTGACAGAAGATCATCAGGTGGGACACCTTGAAAAGACCTTGATAGAAAAAGACCTGTTTAACTTTGATGTGGGTACTGAGGCTTGCTTGAGTATCGCCGGGATAGTCGAGTATGCCCGTGAAGGATACAATGGCGTCGTCAATGTCTACCCTTTTACCTGTATGCCGAGCACTACCACTTCGGCCGTTGTGAGACCGCTGATGAGCGAGCTGGGGATCCCCTATTTAGACACCCCATACGATTCCAGTTTTCAGCCCGGGAGGGAGGCTGCTATTCGGACCTTTATGTACCAGGCGAATCAGCACTTCAAGCGACACGGGAGGAAAGAGAAGAAGTGAACATGCGTTAGTGGATTGCCGATTTCGGATCCTGATCCGGGACCACTATTAACGATTAGCCAATAACGATTAGCCAATAACGATTAACCAATAACTAATTCGGTTTCAGGAGAAAAACAATACATATGGCAACAACAAAAATGCTTATCAATGCCGTTGAGGCAGAAGAATACAGAATCGCGGTGATCAAGGAAGGGTTGTTGGATGGATTCTATATTGAAACAACCACTGCAGAGCAGAAGAAAGGAAATATATACAAAGGGGTTGTGGAGCGAATAGAGCCCAGCCTGCAGGCATGTTTTGTTGACTACGGAAGTGATAAGAACGGTTTCCTTTCTGCCAGCGATATCCACCCGGAGTACTATTCGGTCGAGCATGAGCCTTCAAAAGACCGGGCGTTTCCCCCTATTGAAAAGATTCTGAAAAAGGGGCAGGAACTCCTTGTCCAGGTGACAAAAGAGATGCCCGGGCAAAAGGGCGCCCAATTGACCACCTATCTTTCTTTGGCCGGCCGGTATCTGGTCCTGATGCCCGGGAGCAAGGGGGGGATCTCAAAGAAGATCGAAGAGGAGGAGGAGCGGCGAAGGCTCAAGTCCATTATGACCACATTTAATCTCCCGGAAGGCGTCGGGTACATTGTCAGGACCGCGGCCCAGCAACAGAACAAGAATGAACTCTCTAGAGATCTCAACCGTCTCTTGAGAATGTGGAAGAATATCAAGCAGAACGTAAAAGAGGCATCACCGCTCTCCCTCGTCCACAAGGAGCAGGATGTATGCCTCAGGACGTTGAGAGACTATTTTACCAGCGAGATTGCTGAAGTGCTTGTGGACGACAAGGAAACGTTTTCGAAAGTAAAACGCTATATGAAGATTATCTCTCCCAGGCATCAAAGGAGGGTTAAGCTCCTCAAGGAAAAACGTCCTATCTTTGCCCAGTACGAGATAGAGAAACAGATTGAGTCCATTTATCAGAGCAGGGTGCCCTTGAAGTCGGGTGGTTCTATTGTCATAGACCCGACAGAAGCGCTGATTGCCATAGATGTAAATTCCGGGCGCGGAAGAACCGGTAAGGATGTGGAGACGACCGCATTCAGGACCAATATCGAGGCTGCTCAGGAGATCGCCAGACAGCTTCGACTGCGGGATATGGGCGGGTTAGTGGTGATTGATTTTATTGATATGAAAGATAAAAAGCATATCAGAGAAGTGGAAAAGAAGTTGCGGGACAAGACAAAAGATGATCGGGCCAAGATCAGCGTGTCCAGCATTTCCAAGTTCGGGCTTCTTGAGCTTTCGCGACAGCGGCTGCGGCCGTCAATCGAGTCGATGACCTACCATACATGTAATTACTGCCAGGGCCGCGGGATTGTTCCCGCTGTGGAAACCGCGTCTCTATCGTTTTTGCGTCGAATCCGGATGGGTGTTTCGAGAAAAGGGGTCGTGCATGTAAAAGGGTCACTTTCTGTGGAGGTGGCGGCCTACCTGCAGAATAAGAAGAGGAAGGACCTGGCGCAGTTGGAATCCCGGTATGGCGTTGAAATAAGCCTTAAGGCCGACGCCACCATTATGCCTGGAGGTGGCAGTCTGGAGTTTCTTAAGGAGGATCAGAGCTGAAACCCTGAGTCTGTGAACGCCTGCAAACCATGTTCAACAACATCATCTATTTCATCGTCGTCCTCCTCATATTCAATATCAGTTATCCCGACACCCCTCCGGAGGAATTGCTCCTCTCCACCCTTCTGCCGCTTATTCTGAGCTGGTTGATCTTTGCCATTTACAGCGCCAGGGTTTTCGGGTATCTGCTGAAGCGAATCAGGGAGGGAGCCCGGGCTGCTGGGGCCCTGACCGATCAATACCAGAGGCTTACGGTCAGACTTTCTGTCTTGGCCATATTTCTGTTTGCCCTGGCAGTTTATTTTTTCAACCTTAGGCAGTGGCTCCTGATGATCCCGGGATTCAGGAGTTTCTCTGTATTGCAGGGCGTTCTGGCCCTTGCTCTGTTCTTCTTGTACTTGTGCACAATCTGGTATCTTGGCTATCCGGTTTACAAGGCCATATTCCGGGTGGCTATTACAAGAGGATCGTTTGTCCGGTCTAATCTCAGATTCAACCTTCCCATCCTATTTCCGTGGTTGGCCCTTTCCTTTGTCTATGATCTCCTTGCCCTGAGTCCGTGGGCCGGTCCGGATGCTTTTATGAACAGCGTGTACGGGCAGGTCATCTTTTTCGCCGTTTTTATCACTCTGTTAATGGTTGTCATGCCCAAATTCATCCAGTACTGGTGGGGGTGCAAGCCGCTTGCGTCATCCGAAAAAGGGTTAGAACTGGATCTCTTCCTGAGAGAGAGGAGATTCAGATACCGGGGCCTCCTTAAATGGCCGATCTTCGAAGGGAGGATGATGACGGCGGGCATCATGGGGATTGTTCCCCGTTATAGATATCTCCTCGTTACCGATTCCCTGCTGGAAACCCTGTCCATTGACGAGCTCAAGGCAGTGCTTGCCCATGAAATGGGGCATGCCAAGTACCGTCATCTACTTTTCTATATCCTCTTTTTTGTCGGCTTCATGGTCCTTTCCTTCGGGTTGACCGATTTGTTCGTTTACCTAACTTTCCTCAACCCGCATTTTATTGACGTGCTCATTGGCAACGACTCCAGTCTGAACCTCTTCTACCTGACCTTGGCTTTTCCGATGCTGATAACCCTGCTGCTTTACTTCCGGTATGTCATGGGTTTTTTCATGCGCAACTTTGAACGCCAGGCCGACCTGTATTCCGCTGCGACTATGGGAACCCCGATCCTGACGATTAACTCGTTAGAAAAGATAGCCTTCCTGAGCGGCAAGAGCAGAAACATCCCTAACTGGCACCATTTCAGCATTAAGCAGAGGGTCGATTATCTCTGGCGGGCGAACCGGGAACCGGGATTGATAAAAAAACATAACCGCTTTGTCCTGACTTCCTTCTTGGTCTACCTCTTCTGCATCTGTTCTTTAGGTTATCTCTTGAATTTCGGACCTGTGAAGCGGCATATGTCCTATATGCTGATGGGGAAGGCGCTCAACCAGCAAATCCTGAAAGATCCATATAATATCGATCTCTATCAATACCTTGCAGCGGTTTATCAGGAGATGGGGAAAGGCCGGGAAGCGGTGGATACCTACGAGCGCATCATCGGCCTGGACCCCAACCGGGCTGTGGCCCTGAATAACCTGGCCTGGCTCCTGGTGACGACTCCCGATGAGAGACTGAGGGATCCGAAGCGCGCCCTTGACCTTGCCAAAAGGGCGGTGGCATTAAAAAGAACTCCCGAGTTTCTCGACACGCTGGCAGAAGCCCACTTTGCAAACGGGTTCACGGAGGACGCTGTCAAGGCCATTGATGAGGCGATTGCCACGGCAAAAGACAACATAGGCTACTACAAAAAACAGTTAAAGCGGTTCCTGGACTCAGAGAATTAGGGTGCAATCGTCCAACGATGAGAAAGACGAAGATTGACAATGAGCTGTAAATTAAGTTAAGGAACGAGACCTTTATCTTAGGGAATCAAAACAGCGCCCTGAGAAGACTATCCAAAGATAATAAACCAGTAAGAATCTACAATAACACTCATCGCCAATGATTTTTCCAGACAGGACCCACACAGAGGAGGCCTAAATGTCAAGACTATTTGGAAAGAGCAAGATCAACGGGATGGAGCTGAGCAACAGATTCGTTCGCTCGGCCACCTGGGAAGGAATGGCTGCGGAAGATGGGGCATGCACCCCTCAACTCATGAAACTCATGACCGATCTCGCAGAAGGGGGTGTGGGACTGATTATCTCGAGCCATGCATATGTACGGGCGGACGGGCAGGCCGGTCCGTGGCAGTTGGGGGTTTACAAAGACGAATTCATCGATGGCTATAGACAGGCAACCCGAGCAGTTCAGGAGCACGGGGGGCGGATTGTCCTTCAGATTTCTCACGCGGGTTTTTTTGCCAACCCAAAGCTGATCGGTCAGACGCCGGTAGCCCTTTCAGATGTAGAAGGGTTTTCCAAATCCCCGCGCAAGGTGATGAGTGAGCAGGAGATCAGGGATATTGTCGAAGCATTCGGTCAGGCGGCTCGCCGGGCCATGGAAGCTGACTTTGACGGGGTACAGATCCATGCAGCCCACGGATATCTGTTGAGCCAGTCCCTGTCTCCCGCTTTCAACAAGCGAGAAGATGCTTACGGCGGAGGTCTGGAAAATAGGGCCAGATTCCTGCTGGAGGTGCTCAGGGAGGTGCGGTCTGCCGTCGGTTCTGATTTCCCTGTTTTGGTCAAGATGAACTCCGAGGATTGTCTGGAGGGAGGGCTCACTTTGGACGACTCCGTTCAAATAGGCGCCAAGCTGCAGGAAGGGGGGATCGATGCGATCGAGTTGAGCGGAGGAACTATTATCTCAGGTAAGCTCAGCCCCTCGAGGAGTGGGATCACTTCGGTGGAGAAAGAGGCGTATTTCCAGGAAGCGGCCAAGATCTTTAAGAAAAAAATCGCCATTCCCTTGATCCTCGTGGGAGGAAACCGCTCATTTCAATTAGCCGAGCGACTCGTGAGTGACGGATATGCCGATTATGTCTCCATGAGCCGGCCTTTCATCCGTGAACCCGGCTTAATAAAGCGGTGGGCATCCGGTGATCTCCGGCGTGCCACGTGCCTTTCCGACAATAAATGCTTGGGCCCGGCCAGGACCGGACAGGGGATCCAGTGCGTGGTCGAAAAAGAGGAGAAAATGCAAAAATAACACAAACAATTACCGAAACAAAAATCTTCCTTGACATTTTCCGATTGATTCTATACTGATCGGCGGTACAGCAAACTAAGATTTACTTTTTACATCAATGACCCAGCGCTGGCCATCGAGCAACGGTAAAGGCTTTTATAGCAGTTTTGTGAAGGCAATCCCCTGTTAAATGTTTAAAAACAATCTTTATCTAATTTGTTTGTCCGGTCTTCAAGGCAAATTTAACCTTAGGCGTGTCTGAAAGGAGGAAAAGACTATGAAAAAAAGCATTTTTGGAACAAGCGTTCTGCTGGCGGTCTGCCTTGTCATGATTAGCGGTTTCCCAGTGTGGGGAGAAGATGTCATCAAGGTAGGGGTTATCGGCCCCATGCACTTCCTGCAAGGGAAGGGACACTGGAACGGGGCCCTCATGGCCCAGGAGGAAATCAATGCCAAGGGAGGCATCCCGGTCGGTGACAAAAAATACAAGGTTGAACTCGTCAAAGCCGACTCCAATGAGTTCCTAAACATTACGGATGCCACCAACGCCATGGAGCGCCTGATGTCCCAGGACAAGGTGGATTTCGTTGTGGGTGGTTTCAGGACTGAGGCGGTCCTGGCCATGCAGGATATCGCCATGGATTACAAGAAGATTTTCTTGGGTGTCGGTGCAGCCCACCCCGAGATCTGTGCCAGAGTGGCCAAGGATTACAACAGGTATAAATATTGGTTCCGGGTCTCCCCGATTAATTCGAAATACCTGGTCAAAGTCTGCTTGATCAATCTGGGGACCGTTGGAGCGTATTTGAAAAAGGGTCTGGGTATCGAGAAACCCAAGGTGGCCGTCGTCGGTGCAAAGGTCATGTGGGTTGACCCGATGATCGCCGCCATCGAGAAGCATGTCCCCAACATGGGGATGGAGATCGTCGGCGTCTGGAGGCCTTCTCAGACCACTACGGATGTGACTGCAGAACTGACGGCCATACAGCGTAAGGAGGCCCAGATCATTTTCACCATCTTCTCTGCATCCGCGGGCATTACCTTTGCGAGACAGGCAGCCGAGCTCAAGATACCGGCCGCCTATGTGGGTATCAACGTGGAGGCCCAGAAGGATGGTTTCATGGCTGCCACCCAGGGCAAGGGTGACTACGCCGTGACCCTCAATACCTATGTCCGGGGCGTCAGCTACAATGATCTTACCGAGCCGTTTATTGAGAAGTACATCAAGCAGTTCGGCGAAACACCGCCCTACACTGCGGCCACCTATGACGCCATAAATATCATGGCCGAGACCATGACAGCGACAGGCACAACAGATGCGGAAAAATTGATCCCCGTCATTGAAAAGACCGTGTATGTCGGTACTGCCGCCCCCAAGTCAAAATTTGACAAGGAACATGATGTTGTCTTTGGGCCTGGGTTTGCGACCGGAACGGCCATCCAATGGCAGGATGGTAAAATGCAGGCCTGGTGGCCCAATGGATGGGAAGGCGTCACCTACAAGGGGATGGTCCCCTACAAGTTACCCCCCTGGTTAGTCGAAAAGTATAAGAAATAACGTTAACCGTTCACGGGTTGAAAGGTTCAGGGTTCAGGGTCCGCCGAAATCTGAACCCTGAACCTGTAAACACATATGGCGGAAACAAGCTGCTGAGGCCCTATCCGTATGATAATAGACATCATCATAAGCTCTCTGATCAACGGAAGCATATACGCCCTTCTGGCCATCGGGTTTTCCCTGATATTTGGTGTGGCCCGCATCGTCAATATCGCACATACCGCCTTTTACATGCTGGCATCTTACTGCATCTACTTCGGCACTCACCGACTGGGCGTCAATCCGGTCTTGTCCATGGTGGCGGCCGTGATAGTGGTCACTCTGATCGGGCTTGTCTCATACAAGCTGTTCATAGATCCGATACGCGAGCATGAAGGGGCGGTCCTGATTGCCACGATCGCCCTTGCCATGGTCTTCCAGGAGGTCATGCTCCTCATCTTCAGCGGCGATTTTCGCGGTGTGCCGTCCCTGATTGAAGGATACATGATAGTACTCGGGGTGAAGGTCTCCTATCAGCAGTTGCTGACGGTTGGCGCCGCCCTCCTGGTATTGGCCGCGGTCTGGGCCCTATTGAAGAAAACCAAGCTGGGTCTGGCGATCCGTGCCACTGCCAATGACAGGGAGGTGGCCAATCTGATGGGGATGGATGAGAGCAGGGTGGCCATGATTACCATGGGTGTCTCCGTTGGGTTGGCGGCACTTTCCGGCGCAGTGGTTGTCCCGTTGGCGATTGTCAATCCTTTTATGTGGATGCATCCGCTGATCATGATGATGGCTGTGGTGGTCTTAGGCGGACTGGGCAGTATCAAGGGGAGTTTCTTGGGGGCTTATATCCTGGGATTTGCCGAGGCATTAGTGGTCTTCCTGATACCGATGGGCGCTTACCTTAAGGGTTCGGTGGCACTATCCATAATGATCCTGGTCCTTTTGATACGGCCTGAGGGCCTTTTTGGCGTTTCTTTTGAGGAAGAGAGATAGGCATGGGTCTCCTTGGTTTTTATCTGAAAAAGCTTTACACCATCTTTAAGGGTGAGGTGCTCGTCCTCCCAAGCAGGATTGTCGTCCTCCTTTTCTTTTTGGTCCTCCTCTTTTTGCCCGTTGTTACACAGGACCCTTACCTGCTTCGCATCCTCGTCCTGACAAGCATCTTTGCGATTTTTGCAGCCAGTTGGGATCTCCTGTCCGGGTTCACCGGCCAGATGAATTTCGGGCACGCCCTGTTTTTTGGCGTGGGCGCGTATACTGCGGCGCTCCTGAATCTCCACTTCCACATACATCCCTGGGGGAGTATCCCGTTGGGGGCCCTGGCAGCGGTTCTGGCCGGCCTGGTTATCGGGATTCCGTGTCTCAGGCTCAAGGGGACTTACCTGGCCCTCACCACGTTGGCCTTCCCCATCATTTTGTTGGGTATCGTCTTTGCTATTCCCGGAATAACCGGGGGAGAATTAGGGGTTTCCGGTCTGGAACGTCTGACCGGATCCCGGCTGGGTGATTATTACTTGACCACGGTGCTAATGATCGGGCTCTGCACCATCATGTGGAAGATCACCGATTCCAATACCGGGATTATTTTCCACGCCATCAGGGAAGACGAGGTGGCGGTGAGAGCCTCCGGCATCAATACGACCCGTTACAAACTGTTGGCCTTCAGCCTCAGTGGATTTTTTGCCGGGATATCAGGGGGACTCTATGCCCACTTTATGAGGATTGCGGGTCCATCCAATCTGGAAGTCTCCATGTCCTTCACGGTCGTCATCTGGGCCATATTCGGTGGGATCGTCACCATATACGGACCTGTCGGTGCGGTCTTTATCCTTTTTCCGCTCTTAGAGTTCTTGCGCTTCTGGCCCGAGTATCGCATGTTGATGTTTGCAGTGGTCATCTTATTGATCCTCCTCTATATGCCGGAGGGCCTTTTTCCATGGCTTCGCGACAAGATAGAAAAGGAATGCCCCAGGTGTAAAATCAGGAACGTGGCTACGCGAAAGACATGCCGCATTTGCACTGCGGATTTAGATTAGGGGTAAATAAACACCAACCAGCGAGGATAAAATATGAATGCCAAAGAGGCCTATGCAGCGAAACCCTGGCTAAAATATTACCCTGAAGGCGTACCTGAAGAAGTAGAAATCCCTGATATGTCAGTACCAGAGGCCTTTGACCGGATGGCCGACAAATACGGGAGTAAGACCGCGCTGATTTTTTACGGCAAGAAGATAAGGTACCAGGAGCTAAAAGAGCTGACAAACCGTTTTGCAGCGGCCTTAGCGGCGTTAGGTGTGACCAAGGGCGATACGGTGGCCATGTACCTCCTGAACTGCCCTCAGTATGTAATCGCCTATTTCGGCGCCTTGAAGACAGGGGCAAAGGTCACGCCGATCAGCCCTGTCTATACCAGTAAAGAAGTAAAACATCAGATCGAAGACAGCCAGGCCAAGACCATCATCTGTGAAGATATCCTCTATGATAATGTGGAAAAGGCCGGTGTAGAATTGAAAAATGTCATCCTGACAAATATCGGGGACTATCTCCCACCACTCAAGAAGCTGTTCGGAAAAAGTGCATTGGCCAAGGCCTATAGCGGGATGCAGGTCCCTTCTCCCCAGTATGTTAAACAGGCAGGGCTTCATCAATTCCAGGACCTGATCAAGAAATATCCGCCTCAGCCACCCCAGATTAAAATTAATCCCAAGGAGGATATCGCCGTACTCCCCTATACCGGGGGGACCACCGGACTCCCCAAGGCTGCCATCCTTACCCATCACAACATGATCGCACTCCAGAAACAGACCGTATCGTTCTGGCCGATATTTGAGGAAGGAAAAGAGGTAGTCATTGCCTTTCTCCCCTTTTTCCACATCTACGGGCAGGTCGTTGTCATGTTCAACGGACTGGTTCAGGGCTCCACAATAGTCCTTTTCACCACACCTGATATTGATGAAATCCTCTCGGCAATGGAACGTTACAAGGCCTCCGGCTTTTACGGTGTACCGACCCTTTTTGAATACCTCAAGGAGTATGAGAAGACCGACCGGGTCAACTGGAAGCGCTTGAAGCTCATCGCCTGCGGGGCCGACACCCTCCACGAATCCACGATCCAGGAGTGGGAACGAAGGACCGGTACAAAAATCATGGAGGGTTACGGCATGACCGAGACCACCGCGGTCAGTCATTCTACGCCCTATGATAGACCCAAGTCCGGTTCTTTCGGGGTCCCCCTCCCCAGTATGGATGCAGCCATCGTCGATGTCGAGGGCACCGATTATATGCCGGTGGGGGAAGTGGGTGAGTTGATCCTCAGCGGTCCCAACATCATGCAGGGATACTGGCGCAGACCCGAGGGGACAAAGGAGGCGATTATAGAATTAGATGGGAAGAAATGGCTCAGGACCGGTGACCTGGTCCGGATGGATGAAGAGGGCTATTTCCACTTTTTTGATCGTAAACGGGACCTTATCAAGTACAAGGGCTATTCTGTTTTTGCAAGACACGTGGAAGGGGTCCTTTATAACCATCCACAGATCAAGGCGGCGGGGGTCGTCGGGGTGCCCGACCCCAAGGTGGGTCACCTGATAAAGGCCTATGTCGTTCTCCAGAGCGACGCAAGGGGGAAGATCTCCGAGGAGGAGATCATGGAGTTCTGCCGCCAGAACCTGGCACACTACAAGGTCCCCAAGATCATAGAATTCCGCGGAGAACTCCCCAAGACGGACGTGGGCAAGGTTTCCCGCAGGGAGCTGAGGGAAGAAGCGGAGGAGATGTAACATGGGCCAACCCTTCTTAGAAATAGAGGGCCTGAACAAGGGATTCGGGGGGCTCAGGGCTGTCAATAATGTCGGTTTTAACATGGGGAGGGACGAAATATTAGGTCTGATCGGTCCCAACGGCGCCGGCAAGACAACCATCCTGCGGTTGATCACAGCCGTGTTGAAACCTGACTCAGGTCACATCCGTTTTAAAGGGAAGAAGATCGTGGGACGTAAGACCTGGGACATCGTTAACATGGGGATCGCCTGTACATTCCAGAATATGAGGCCCTTTCGCAGGTTACCCATCATTGCCAATGTGATGGTCTCCTGTCTCTCCCCACGGGCCATGAAGCGGGGTGAGTGGGTAAAAAAGGTGGAAGCCAAGGCCATGGATGCCTTGGAGTTCGCAGGGATCTCTGACATGGCCTTGGAAAAGGCATCCACCCTTTCCCAGGGCGACCTCAAACGATTGGAAGTAGCCCGGGCCGTGGCCACGGAACCTGAACTGCTTCTCCTTGACGAGCCTTTCGGCGGGCTGAGTCCGGCCGAAACCGATCTCATGGCCAAATCGATCTACAGACTTCACAAGGGCGGACGCTTCGGCAGGTTGCACAGCGAAGGGCCGGCCATGATCATCGTGGAGCACAAGCTTCAACAGTTGATGAAGATTGTGGATCGAATCATCGTCCTCAATTTCGGGACCATCATTGCTGACGGAACGCCCCAGGAGGTAGTGAAACAACCTGAAGTCATCCAGGCATATCTCGGCGGCGGAGGAGGAATCTGAGGTTGCTGCTTGAAGTTGCCAACTTAATGGTCTGGTACGATCGTGCCCTGCTTATCAATGACCTGAGTATGGGGGTCGATACCGGGGAACTGGTCAGTCTTGTGGGGCCCAATGGGGCAGGGAAATCAACATTGCTGAGGGCGATTAGCGGATTGGTGGCCTGGGAACGGGAGATCACGCAGAGGTCGGCCGGAGAGGACATTACCCTCAAGGGGACGGTAACTTTTAATGGTGAGCGGATCGACCGGGTTCCTGCCCACGAGATCGTGAAGAGAGGCCTGATTCATTGCCCGGAAAGGAGAAGGCCTTTCCGCGAGATGACGGTCTTGGAGAACCTCCATGCAGGGGCGTATTTAGTGAAAGACAAAAAGGAGGCACTCGAAAACCTCAGGCAGGTATATAAGCTGTTTCCGATTTTAAAGGGACGGGCCCGGCAGATATCGGGGACCTTGTCCGGCGGGGAACAGCAGATGTTGGCCATCGGCAGGGCACTCATGTCCGAACCCAAACTCCTCTGTATTGACGAGCCATCTACGGGCCTGGCTCCCATATCCAGGGGGGAGGTATTCGAGAAGATCGGAGAGATCTCAAACCTCGGGATAACCGTGCTGCTCGTTGAGCAGGAAGTCAGCACGGTTTTCAAGATGGCCGACCGCAACTATGTCCTTTCCTCCGGGAAAATCATTGCCGAGGGAACCGGCGACCAGTTGCTCCAGGACGAAGTCATCCGCAAGACCTACCTTGGGCTGTAACGGGTTGCAGGTTACGGGTTGCGAGTTGCGGGTTTTTGATCACTGACCACCGGCCGTTCCCCAGTACCCAGTGCCTAACCCGGACAAGCCGGCCTCTGGCTCGTAGAGCCTACTGCTTGGAGAGAACCAAAGAGGACTCGCGCAAAGCCGCACATCGCTGAACCGGACGTCCTTCATCTGGTAATTTCCACGAAAATCGGATGATAAAAATCCTCAAATGCCAAATCAAACCCCTTGAATTTTCTCCGAACATCCACTATTTTCCCCAGCAGTCTCACCAAAATCATATCAGGCGGCCAAACAGGGGCAGACAGATGTAGGGGGTTATGAATGGCCAAACCGACAACCAAAATTTCCATCTCCTCAATCATCTTAGATGAAGAGATCTATCCACGAAAAGGGATTGATCAGAAGCGGGTTGGCATATTTGCGGAGAATATCAGGGATGGCTTCAAGTTTGATCCTATCGAGGTCCAACCAGATCCTGACAGGCCCGGCAAATATCGCCTGTTAGATGGTGCGCATAGATGGAACGCATTTAAAGCAGTGGGCGTGGCAGAGATTGATGCCATCATAATAGAAAATTTGGAAGGGACAGATCCGCTCCTTTATGCGGCTAAAAAGGCAATCGGGCCCAAACAGTTGACAGAAGACGAGGCAAGAGACACCGCACGACGGGCATACACTAAAAACACCAGTCTCCGCTCCGCAGATATTGGAAAGGCCATCGGACGCTCAAGGCAGACAGTGGACTCATACATAGCCGATCTTCGCGCTGCAACCCAGCTTGGCCTCGACATCAAGATATTCCGCATGCACCGGCTGGGCTTCCCCCAGAGTAGAATCGCAAGACGTATGGGAGTAGACCAAAAGACAATTCACAACCATTTAGGAGAAATGCCAGAATTGGCATTTCTCCTAAATACTGATTTATCGAAAGGATTTACTGTTCCACAGGTGGCTGAAAAGCATGGTTGGGCAGAGCCTCTTGTGTGGTCCATTGCGTTGGAGGGCAAAAGCGATCTTGATAGATTCAAGGCACTTAACTGGGGATTAAGGACATGGGATCTGTGGAACTGGAATGACTGTTTACCCCGTGAAATTCATGTCAATGACAGCGAAGCGTATTTCACTGGGGTGACAAACGTTTCGGTGATGACTGGCCCGGCCGCATCCCGGCCCAAATGATCGCACACATTCTATATTATTTTTCAGATCAGAACGAGCTGGTGTTTGATCCCATGGCAGGCGGTGGCGTGGTGGCGGATACCTGTCTGGCGTTTAACCGGAAATGTTGGAGCTTCGACATGGATGATCGGCCGGAGACACGACCGGAAATCGAACCCTGTTTCTGGGATATCACCAATTTGAAATGGCCAATAATAGGTAAAACCAAACCGGATCTGATTATTTTTGACCCGCCTTATTTTAAAAAGCAATCAAACAACTACGATCCCGATGGCATATCCGGGCTAACAAAAGAGAAATATTTGGAATTTCTGGAAAACTTCTTTTCCCTGGCACACGTAAACGCCAAAAAGAGCACACAGATGGCATTTATCAATGCCGACTGGCGCGATTTCCAAAACACCCCTGCCAAAAATGAGACCCGGGTGAATTCGATTTTAATCAATGATTACCTTCGGATTTTAAATCAAAGCGGCTGGGAGGAAACCCATATCATTCAGGCGCCGCTTTCTTCCGAACGCTTTCAGGCCAATGTTGTATCGGCGATGCAGAAGAAGGGGATACTGGGTGTAACCAGCAGGTACGTCATCATGTCAAAGAAGAAAACAAGTCTTTAAACAAATCAAGATTAGAGGAGGTCATTATGCGTTTAATAGAGTGGGAAGTGGCTGAAGATGGTTATGATGCCCATTCCGGTGAAATCGGCCACCTGTTCCGGAGCATTCCGGCCACTTGTTCCAGAGCAAAGCGGCCACCGATTCCGTGAAAATGGGGGACGTCCATCAACAAGTAAATAACTTGACATGATGTTGATAT
>JACNIU010000339.1 GCA_014382905.1 Desulfobacterales bacterium | reverse complement strand
TTCTCTTCGGGCTACTGTTCACCCTGTCATGCTCAGACTCGAGTTCAGGTACTTCAGCAGCAAAGACGTTCACCATAAAATACCCCAGTGTGGAAGAGCGGACCTTTGGTGAAAAAAGCGATTTTTATGTGATCGGGCTTTTTGATGGGGTTCAAGTACCCGGGAATATAAGAATCGAGCTTTTTAAAGGGGAAACCGCGTCAGGGACGCCCGTAAGGACATTGGAAAGCCGCGTCGATGACGAGACCGGCGTAACTCCAAGGAGTTCCATTTTACCCTACTACCCCTACGGCGTAGCTTACCATTTGGACATGGCCCCTGACCTGGTTATAGATCCGGGAGGGTTCTACTATCCAGGCAACAAGGTGCTGGTCACAAAGGACTATTATGGCGGGATCATATTGGGCGGATCGACAAAACGTTTTGATACCGACTATACGGATGCGGCGGGAAATCCACTGGAAGACCTGACCGAAGGGGTCTATACGCTAAAGGTTACCGGCCTGTCCGGGGACATATCTTCATACAGTGAAACCATTCAGGTGTACTTCAAACCGATACGTAAGCTGTTCGGCGGCTTCCAGCCCGCGAATCACAAGGACAAATTTTTTGCCTATGCAGAAGAACATGGATACAGGAAGCTCTATGACCCCCTTCCCGGATACTTTTCCCCTATCAGCTGGGATAATTGCTACAAGATAGAAAAACGTGCGAGGCCACAGAACTCGCTGGAGGTCGTCAATACGGTTGACGGCGCAACATGCGGCACGCCTGAAAACGCTATGATCGGTTTCATCCTTTATAATCTGAAAGGTGACGGGGCAACGTCCCGCCTCGAAATCGGCAAGGCGCTCCTGACAGAAGTCATTGATAACCCGAACACCTACTTCTACTATTACAATATTGGAGAGCCTGACATCACCTACAAAACGATGGAAGAGGAGACAAAGACCATCCAAGGATCCATTACCCTGTTTGATTATGGAGACCGGCTGGTATTGACACGGGCGTCCATCAAGGTGCTCGGTACAGGTGACGGCGACAACAAATACAACATTAACGACCCGACGCCCAAGACCCTTGATCTGGATCTCTCGGATGGCATCCAGCTGACAACCAGCGAGGAATTCGGCGTTTTCGGCGTTGTCACGCCCATACCGGCAGGGGTTACAGATGACCCGGATCAGTACCTGTATTATATCGCCGACAACTGGATTGACAAGGTTCGCTATCACATCAAAGACGCGCAGGGGCAGGAAATCCTTACGACGACCCGTAATGTAACACTGGAAAGAGAATATTTCAAATCCGATCCGATTCAGTGGTTTCCCTCGGTCTATGAATTTGAGCATGAATTCAATCTGAATCTCGATCCCGGCACGTATACCGTGGAACTGATCGCATTGGACCGGAACGGGGATGAGGTCTCGGGAAGCGCAGAGACGTTTACCGTCGAATACAGATAATATAACCCCCGACATCGGACTTTGGACATTTGGCTGCGCCGTCATTCGGTGGTCATTCAATAGTCATTCGCTTCGCTGTCATTCAATGGTCATTCAGTCGTCCTTCGTCAATCGTCCTTTCAAACCCTTACCCCACAAGCGAAAGCGTAAAGATCGCCACATTCCCCAGGACATGAATGGTGATGGGTGCCATGAGGTTTTTTTCGATCTCATAGGCCACGGCAAAGAGGAGTCCACCCACCACCTGGGTGATCGGGATTGCGGGAAAAACGGGGTGTGCCAGGACAAATGCGAGGGTGCTCAACAGGATGGCGGCCGGCGCACCCCATCGCCTGAAAAAGCCGTAGAGGACGCCCCTGAAAAAGATTTCTTCGGTCAGGGGGCCTATGAGGCCGCCGACAATGAAAAAGAGGAGGATATGGCCGGGATCCGCCGGGAGAGGGGTATGTATCAATGATAGCGGGTTGATCCCCATGACATAAGCGAGGACACCGCCCAACAAAACAACCAGCCCGAAACCCGCAGACCAGATCCATCCCCGCCTGAGCCCCGGAAAGAGCCCCTTCAGGGACAACCCAATAGAAGCCAGGCCCTTTTCCCGGATCAAGACAATCATCACGATCAGACAGGCCTCGAGGAGACGCGCCGCTCCCAGGACGATCATCGGTTTGTAAGGGCCTTTGGGGATATCGCATCTCAAAACGGCCTCAATCACCATGACCGCTGCAAGGGATATGGCGAAGGTTGTTATTTTGATCTTACTTGCTTCCATCCGAGCGCCTTCAGGGCCTTGTAGGCATACCACTGGGTATACCAGTGGTCCGAGGTTTCGATCCGCTTCAGGATCTCTTTTACAGCGCGTTTGTCGCCTCTCTGACCCAATGATAGAAAGGCCATGGATACCACAGTAGGGGAGGGGTCATCGAGGAGACCCGACAGGTCTTTTCGGGTTTCAGCGTTCCTGCTGACGCCCAGGGCCTTTGTCAGCCAGTACCGCTCCGGTATGTGAGGGCTTGACAACATTCTCTTATAGGAAGGAAAACTGGATACTTCCACCCAGTTTTGCCGGATAATCTTGAGTGCAGCTACCCGGTCCTGCCAGCGACCGGATTCCAGGAACTTATCCAGATGGTTCTTGTCGATCTTTCCTGCATTGCCAAGCCAGACAGGTATCAGCAATAAAATGCCTGATAAAAAGCAGAGGATTGCGGCGGTCACAGAGGATGTCCTCAGATCAAGGAAACGGCTTAACAAAAAAAGGAGAACGGCATAGAGGAAAAGATAGAGGGTGACAGGGAATCCGATCAGAACTGAATAGTAGGTGAATTGACGGAAAAGGAGGTATCTGTCGGTTTTTGAAGAAAATTGCCTCAGCATATTGGCCGGGGCTGACAGGAAATCATTAGCAGTGGTCTTCAGATTTATCCTCCCCCTGTTTTCTAATATCAGCGCATTACCCGCTTCTTTTATCTCCAGGTCAACCGCCCCCTTTGCTCCTGTGTTCAGATAGTCGTGGCTGAGCAGTTTCTCTTCTAACCGTTTCTTGAGTGGCCCCTTCCTGACCGAATCCAGCGAACAGGTCTTGAGGACCTTCTGGTCCAATGATTTGAAGACCTCCGCGGGATAAAGGGTATACCTGTAATAGAAATTATTTATCTTTGTGCCTAAGGGGTTGGAGAGGAGAAGTCTGTCTCTGAGGTCCAGAAAGAGATGACTGTTCATCTGAGGCGCCCAAAGAGACGCTAACAGGGCAATCGTCATGAGATGAATAAAGGCGGAAGTCCAGGGAGGTCTTCCGGTCTGTCGAGGCATCCATCTCAGGGTGATCCAGAAGACCGCCGCCGGTATCACAAGAAAATAGGCGTTAACCAAAGGGGAGAATCCGCTGGAGTTTACTGCTGCAATAGATCCGGCCCACAGGAACAGGAAAAAGATCAGGGGGATAGTGTTGCGCGAAAAAAGACGGGCCCAGACCCAGGCAGCGGCAAAGGAGAGAAGAGAGAGACCGGTGCCCACGCTCAGGGTAAAAAAAAGCCCCCCATAAAGGGCCGGACCGAATTCCAGCAGGCGGTTCATCATCTGCTGGTTAGGGATTACGAGATATCCGGCCTCATTTATGACCGTGAGGGTCCGAAAAAGGGCTCTGTTGGAGAAATAGACCTGGAGGGTGGCGATGATCTGAGCGGAAAAGAGCCCGGCAAGGATGGCCGCGGCAGGATAACAGATGGTCCGCAATCCACAGAAGGCTAAAGGTTCAGATGGGTCTTTAAGGCCGGTCTTCCGGGATGCGGCGCAGGCCCCGACATCGAGCCCTAATATCATAGCTTCACCCCAGAGCTACTCCCCGATTCATTTTTCCCGAGACATAGCCTTCAAGGTCCAATGAAACGTGCTCAAAACCGATTGCACGGAACTTTTCCGCAATAGCCCCTCTTGTCTGGTCGCTCAGTACCTTCTTGAAGTCTGAAGGGTCCGTTTCTATCCTGGCAACAGACCCATGATGTCTTACCCTGAAGCCCCTGAAACCCACGTCCAATGTCAAAAGGAATGCCTCTGCCTCTTCAACCATTTTTAGCCCTTTTTCCGTAATGACGCTCCCGTAAGGGAACCTGCTGGCCAGACATGCCATGGCAGGCTTATCCCATACTGAAAGGCCCATCTCTTTGGCCAGAAAGCGAATCTCCTCTTTACTCAGATGTGCGTCCATTAATGGAGCGATCATACCCGCTTCCAGGGCGGCCCTGAATCCAGGACGATAATCCCCAATATCGTCTATATTGGCGCCGTGGGCCACATGGTGAATGGCCCTTTCTCTGGCTATCCGCAAAAGCTCCCTGGAAAGCGCTTTCTTGCAGTGGTAGCATCTGTCAGGATTGTTGGAGAGGAATTCAGGAATCTCCATCTCATTTGTTTGGAGGAAAATGTGGTCAATCCCCCATTCTCTGACAAATCTGAGGGCTTCTTCCTGTTCTCGGCGGGGGTGAATAAGGGAGGTTGCAGTGACTGCCAAGACCTTCTCTCCCAAGGCCTGCCGGGCTGAAGCCAATAGAAATGAGCTGTCAACACCCCCTGAAAATGCCACTATCAGGGCGTCCAGCTTGCCCAGATCGTTAACGAGGGCCTCTCTTTTTGATATGGCTGCGGGCTTGTCAATCATGATAAAGGTCTCAATACCATCGGTTTCATTTCTTTGTAACACGTTAGCAGTTCTGAGATAAAATGTGAAGAGGGACTTTGAGCCCTCTCTTGCAGGTGGCTGGAAATATCGCTTGCTAAGCCAGTTGAAAAGGTGCTATGTAGTCATGCGGATTGTCGATATTACACAAAAAAAAGAGTCCTAATGGTGGAATAACGGGTTGCGCGTTGCGTGTTGAAAAAGGGCAGATCATCTTTGTCTTATTAACCCGTAACGGGGACCAAGCGATTCTCGTTAATGCCTGCCCTGAAAGGGCTACATTTTTCGGGCGTTGCTTTGAAAAATGCCCAGGCCCTTGACGGGCGTTTTTTGTTTTTTTACCAGGAAAGGAGATGTCAATGCAGCATAAAAAGGGAGCATGGTTAAGAGCGTTTGCAATCGCATTAGCTCTGATTACAGTAGGATGGCAGGCCTCAGCAGAGGACAAGAAACAGCCCCCAGAAGATAAAGTCGCTCTGGTTAACGGGACGTCTATCACTCAAGGGGAGTTTGACAAGGCATTTAACTATGCCAAACAACAGGCTTTGAGAACAGGAAAAGGGCTAAATGAGGCCCAGATTAAGGAGGGGGTCCTCAAACAACTGATAGGGAGTGAGCTCTTATACCAGGAAAGCAAGAAAGAGGGGATCAAGATCGATCAAAAAACCGTTGATGAGCGGTTGGAGCAATGGAAAAAGCGATTCCCCAATGATCAGGAATACCAGAGCGCCTTGAAAAATGCGAATATGTCGGAAGCCCAGATAAAAGCCGATATTGGAAGAGGTATGACGATTGAGAAGCTTATTGTCGAGAAGTTTGTTAATAAAACGACGATCCCCGAGGCGGAGATTAAGGCCTATTATGACAGCCACTCCGATCTTTTCAAACAGCCTGAACAGGTGAAGGCCAGCCACGTCCTGATAAAGGTCGAACCTAAGGCAACGGAACCCGAAAAGGCCGAGGCCCTCAAGAAAATGAAGGAAGTGCAGGAAAAACAAAAAAAGGGTGAGGATTTCGCCGCATTGGCCAAGGAGTATTCGGAATGCCCGAGTCGCGCAAAAGGTGGGGACCTGGGCTATTTCGGGCGCGGACAGATGGTGCCACCGTTTGAAGAGGTGGCCTTCAAGTTAACACCGGGCGAAGTAAGCGACATCGTCAAAACAAGATTCGGATATCATTTGATCAAGGTTGTCGACAAGAAGCCGGAAAGCACGGCTTCGTACGAGTCTATAAAGGAGAGGATTGGTCAATATCTGAAGCAGGAAAAAGTCCAGAAAGAAGTGGAACAATTTGTTGATAACCTCCGAAAACAGGCAAAGGTGGAAACATTCTTAAAGAATGAATGATGATACCTGAATATGGAGATGCATTTGAATGGGGGATGGTTTTTACCTTGACCTTTTTTTTGAAGGGTGCCTTAGAGTATTCAAAGATAATGGACCGGGTATTCGAGGTCGGTCCTGCAAGAGAGACCCTCTGCTGTGGCCGGGAGACAGCCAGCGTTTCCAGATTATTATGAATTTTTCTTCATAAGGAGGTCAGTGTTTTGACAGGTTTCCCTGCGTACCGGAGGGATGGCCGAGTGGTTGAAGGCGGCGGTCTTGAAAACCGTTATGTCGAAAGGCATCGGGAGTTCGAATCTCCCTCCCTCCGCCATCCGTGATATCAGGGGTTTGCAAGGATTGTCAATAAGTTACAGACCCTCTTCTATTTTCAAATCCTGTCATTTTCAAACGTCACAAAACATCACTGAAAGTCCAGAAAATCACCGTTTTTCCCACAAAAATTCCCACAAAAGTCACACCCTTAAATGAAACGATGCGCGAGATCCTCCAAAGACGGATCGAAAGGCCGGATTCTGAATATATCTTCTATAACCATGAAGGGGAAAGGTTAACCCACTTATCCAGAGGATTCAAGAGCGCCAGGAAAAAGGCCGGTCTTATCAGGTGGGAGGTGAAAGACGGTGAGACGGTCGAGGTCCGGTTCCGGTTTCATGATCTTCGCCATACATTCGGAAGCCGGTTAGGTATGAACGGAACGGATCTGAAAAGCATCATGGAGATTATGGGTCACAAGACAGCGAAAGTGGCGATGAGGTATCAGCACCCCTCCCCTTCTCATAAGCTTGAAGCGGTGTCAAAATTAGATGAAATTCGGGGAACTTCCTCACAAAAAGTCGTAGAGCTTAATAAAATAAGTGATCGGCCTCGTTAGATATACGCAACTAAGGCAAGATTCAACACAAGAACAACTGGTGCTTTTTCGGCCAACCTCAGGATTTAAGACTGCGAGATCAAATCTACACTTTTTTCAAAAAAACTCCGGCAGATGGTTAATATAGGAAGTCATGCATCTGGAATTTAGCAAGGATTCGACCACAAAGGTTGAATTTGGGGTCAGTCTA
>JACNIU010000307.1 GCA_014382905.1 Desulfobacterales bacterium | reverse complement strand
CGTTCCCATCCCGAACACGGAAGTTAAGCTCTTTAGCGCCGATGGTACTGCGTGGGCGACTGCGTGGGAGAGTAGGACGTTGCCGAAATTCAACATAGAAAGCCCCTCGTCAAACGAGGGGCTTTTTTTTTCTATCATCAAAAATGTCTGTGCGGAAAAAGGGTTTCAACCATAAGATGGAGGAAGACATGCTCAAAACCGGGAAGCTTCTCAGAAAACCATGCTATTATGTAGCCATATTCCTTCTGCTTCTTGCTGGTTTGTACATCTATCCAAGCCTTTGTGGATCGATGGCATACGCGGCCGGGCTGATCAAGATCGGCTTGCTGGAAGAGCCCAAAACGCTCAATATATGGCTCGCTTCTGATGTCTGGTCCAGCAAGGTCCTGGGCCGGATATATCAGTCGTTGTATATTCGGGAACCCCGAAACCTGAAACTCATTCCTTGGCTGGCCCAAGAGGACCCGGTGTATGATCCGGCGACCCTCTCTTACACGGTCAAACTCAGACCGGCAACATGGTCGGATGGCTCGGAGTTGACCTCCGCGGACGTAGCCTTTACAGGGCATCTCATCAAGACTTTCAAAATCCCTCGTTTCCTGTCGAACTGGGAGTTTATCAAAAAGATCGAAACGCCCGATAAACACACTGTCAGGTTTCTCCTCAAAAGGCCGAAGGCCATTTTTTTGACAAGGACCCTCACAACGCCGATTGTTCAGAAAAAGAGATGGGAAGCGATAGCTGCAAATGTTGAAAAGCTGGAGAAACCGCTCCTAAGGCTACTCAAGTATAAGGTTGAAACCCCTGTGAGCAGCGGTCCCTTCGTCTTGAAAGAGTGGAGAAAGGGGGCCTACCTGTTCCTCGAAAAAAACAAGCATTTCTTCGGAAAAGGGAAAGAAATCGGGGGGCATCTTTTGGGCCCCCATATTGATGGAATTATATTTAAGTTTTTTGGGACCACCGACGCGGCCGTCCTTGCCCTGAAGAAAGGGAGCATTGACATGTTCTGGTGGGGACTTCAACCGGGTTATCTTAAGGACCTTGAGGATGACAAAGGGATCAGGGTATTCACAAGCGAGAAAAGCGCCCTGTATTATATGGGATTTAATCTCAGGAAGAAGCCCTATGATGATATCCACTTTCGAAAGGCTGTTGCCATATCGACGGATAAGGACTTTATTATCAAGAGGATTCTTCAGGGCTATGCCGTGATCGCGGACTCCATTGTACCATCCAGCAATGCTTTTTGGTATGATCCTGGGGTCCCAAGATATGGAGAAGGTCTCAACAGAAAAGACCGCATTCGGGAGGCCTATAAAATCCTGAGGGAAGCTGGCTATACCTGGGAGCACCCGCCGGTTAACGCTGGAGGTGAGGTGGTCCAGGGGAAAAACATTATCTTGCCCGACGGTCGCCCCATGGAAACCTTTACTATTCTGGCCCCCCCTGCTGACTACGATCCCCAAAGGGCAATGGTGGGGATCATGGTACAGGAATGGCTCAGGATGTTGGGAATACCTGCTGTTTCTAAACCGATGCCCCTGGGCTCTCTTATTCAGCACGTGAAGACGCGCCATCAGTTTGATCTCTTTGTTTTAGGCTATGGGAACCTCTCCCTGGACCCGGACTACCTGCGAAATTTCTTCATCTCAAGAAATGATAAACCCAAAGGCTGGAATACCTGCGGATACTGCAATTCCCGTTTCGATCGCATTGCCGACGCCTCTGCAGACGCAATGAATCTGGAAAAACGAAGGGAGCTTATATGGGAGATGCAGAGGATTATCATGGGCGAACTACCCTGGATCCCTCTTTATAGCCCGAAGCTGGCCGAGGGGGCTCGGCAAGACAAGTTCACCGGCTGGGTGACTATGGTGGGGGGCATTGGCAATACCTGGTCATTCTGTCAGATAAAGCCAAAAATGCAGGCACGTTAAGTAGTTGAGGCGTTGCGCGCAGGCAATACCTTTGCTTGATTTTTTCGCCCTGTCTTGGTATTATCTCAGAAACTATTAATGAAAAAAGAACTATTGACGCCCATGTAAAAAGTCCTTTTTACATGGATTTAGGGATTCAGGAATTCAGGAATTACGAATTATTGTAAGCAGTTAGAGCTAAGGGTATTACTCAAAATCCCGCACTTTCCGACTTTTTACGAGACCATCAACTTTTGAATCTCCAACATTATTGCGGACAATCAGAACGAACTTTTTCACCATCAAATATCCGGTGTTTTATCAACTGCTAACTCCATCATCACGAAGAGGTGATTATGCATTACGATACCGCGCTACGGGCGTACCCGTCTAAAAGGATCGAGGAAATAGAATCAGCAGACATACTCGTTGGCATCCCGTGCTACAACAACGAAACCACCATTACCCACGTGATCCAGATGGTCAGTCATGGTCTGGCCACCTACTACAAAGGCATGCAATGTGTGATCTTTGTTGCGGACGGGGGCTCAACAGATGATTCCCGGGAGGTGGCCAAGGAATTCCAGCTCAAACCCTGGCAGGAGAAGATTGTTTCCATTTACCGGGGCCCGGGTGGAAAGGGCACGGCCTTGAGATCTCTTTTCGAAACCGCTGCCCGGCTCGACGTCAAGGTATGCGCCATGGTGGATTCGGATCTCCGGAGCATCACCCCGGAGTGGGTGAAATTCCTACTGGAACCGGTGCTGGAGAGGAATTACCAGTTTGTGGCGCCTGTGTATCTGCGGCACAAGTATGATGGGACCATTACCAATAACATCGTCTATAATCTAACACGCGCCCTTTATGGCAAGCGGGTTCGCCAACCCATCGGCGGAGACTTTGCCATTTCCAGAGACCTGGCAAGATTCTATACTGAACAGGATGTATGGGAAACGGATGTGGCCAGATTCGGCATTGACATCTGGATGACCACCAGTGCCATCACCCAGGGCTTTAGAATCTGCCAGTCTAACCTGGGAGCAAAGATCCATGACGCAAAGGACCCGGGACAGCATCTGGGGCCCATGTTTCGGCAGGTCTTGTCGGCCCTTTTCTCTCTGATGGAACGATACGAAGGCCGGTGGAAAAAGATTCGGGGGAGCGAGCCTGTTGAAACCTTTGGTTATGAAGGCTATGTGGAACCGGAGCCTGTGAATGTCAATCTGGAAAGGATGATTGAGCTTTTCAAGGCTGGATACGGCCAGTTTTCACCCCTCTGGAGGGATATTTTCTCTGAAGGATGTTTTGCTGAGATAGAGAAGGCAGCCGCCATGGATTCCCCCCGTTTTCATTTTTCAACGGAATCCTGGGTAAAGATCCTCTATGAGCTGGCAGCAACGTTTCATCTCTGGGACGTGAATCGAATCCAACTCCTCGATCTAATGACACCCCTCTATTTTGCCAGGGTGGCATCTTTTGTCCGGCAAAGCTGGGAAATGTCCTCCCAGGAAGCAGAAGCGCTTGTGGAAGATCAGGCCATGAAGTTTGAGGAAGACAAAGACTACCTGGTGAAGGTTTGGGAGGAGAAATCAGCCAAAAAAGCAGGTGTTCAGACAAACCCATGAGTTGAACATTGGCAGATAATCCTGAGACGGACCGGGATTCGCCGTGAAAGTGGATGACTCCTGAGGACTCACGTCATTGACGTTTTAGAAAAGAACGAGTTATGAACGTTTTCGCCATCATTACCAATCTGAGAGTGCAGGATGTTGTTGACATCTTGTTTCTCACCGTTGTGGCCTATTATCTTTTTATCTGGTTCCAGGGGACAAAGGCATTTAAGGCCCTCATAGGGCTTCTGGCACTCGGCGCCGTTTTTACCATCGCAAGGACCTGGGGTCTATTTCTCACCACCTGGGTGTTCCAGTTCTTATGGCAGATTCTGGTGATTCTCCTGGTGGTTCTCTTCCAGTCGGAAATCCGGCAGGTGCTGGAGAGGATGAATCCGCTTCAACGATTCGGCCTGCGGAGATTGTCCAAACCCGGAGAATGGTTTGCTGAATTCGCAAAGGGTATTTTTGCTTTTGCAGAGCAGAAAACGGGCGCCCTGGTCATCGTAGAGCGCGCTGACAAGGTCCAGGAATATGTCACAGCAGGGCAAGCGCTTGAGGCCAGGCCCACGCTCGAGATATTGAAAAGCATTTTTCAGAAGGAATCGCCGCTTCATGACGGAGCTATCCTCATCAGACAGGGACGGATTGTGGAAGTGGCCTGCTATCTCCCCCTCAGTCCGGATGAAGGTCTTCCCAAAGCCTGGGGAACCCGGCACCGCGCGGCCCTCGGCCTTTCTCAACGCTGTGATGCGTGTGTTGTCGTGGTTTCAGAAGAACGTGGCGATGTCTCAATGGCAAGGGAAGGCAAAATGATTCATGTGGAAAACCCTCAGCGCTTTTACCAGTTGATCCAGGAGGCAATGGCCACGTTAGACCGGGGGAAGAAAACATGGGGGGAGGGGATCCGCGATTTTCTGGTTCACCGTTGGCCGGCCAAATTAGTGACGTTTGGGTTGGTCAGCTTTCTCTGGTTGCTCCTTGCGGGCCAGCAAGACTTCGAGGTGAAATGGCGGATTCCTCTTAAGACCAACGGGCTTCCTTCCCATATGGAGATCATAGAACCTCTCACTGCCAGCGTTCAGATTACTGTTCGGGGACTACGTAAAGACGCCAGTACTTTAGGGAAAGAAAACGTGACAGCAGAGATTGACCTTTCCAAGGCCCACCCGGGGAAGATGGTTTTTAGCATAAGGCGGGATCAGATACGGTTGCCCAATGACCGGGTGCAACTGCTTGACATTGAGCCGTCCAAAATCGTATTTGCGTTCAAGAAAATACCGAAGAACAAAAATCCTGAAAATCAAAAATAGGAAGAACATGAGGCTTAAAGCGATAGATCGACTGCATGAAAACATCTGCGAGGACTTGAAATGAAAAAAATAAAGCAAGCAAGATCAAAGCCAAAAATCACGCGACGGCGGGTAATCGTTACTCTGGACGCCCCAGACGCGGAAACCGTCATTCTCATGGGGGATTTCAATGAATGGAACGCGAAGATCCATCCCATGAAAAAAGAGGATGACGGCGCGTGGAAAAAGATCATCATGGTGCCGCCGGGAAGGTACGAATACCGGTTTCTGGTGGACGGAGAATGGTGGAACGACCCAGGCAATAGCCAGGTCTGTCCCAACTGCTTCGGTTCGCTGAACAATTTCCTAATAGTGGAATGAGCAGTTGATATCTACAGCCATTTCTTGCGTCTGAAGCCGATCAGCATCAGGGAGCCGAGTAAGACCATGGCGATCCAGAGCACCGGATAGCTCCATTTCCATTCCAGCTCGGGCATGTGTTTGAAATTCATTCCGTAAACGCCAGCGATGAAGGTTAGCGGTATAAAAATGGTGGCGATCATTGTGAGCACCTTCATCACTTCGTTCAGCTTGTTGCTCATACTGGAAAGATAGATGTCAAGGGTCCCTGAAACCGTATCCCGAAGGGTCTCAATGGTTTCTATCACCTGAATGGTATGATCGTAGACATCCCCCATGTACGGGCCTATAGACTCTCCGATCAGGGGCGACTCACTCCTTTGCATACTGCTGATGGCCTCCCGTAGCGGCCATATGGACCTACGGAGGTATACCAGATGTCTCTTTGTATCTTGAATCACCTTGAGATTTGAAGGGTCAGGCCGGGATATGACGTCCTCCTGAAGCCCCTCGATCTTCTCTCCCATATCTTCCAGGATGATAAAGTAGTTGTCCACAATCGCGTCGATGATAGTATAGGCTAGATAATCGCTGCCCGATTTTCGACTCCGGCCCTTTCCCTTTCTTATCCTCTGCCGGATGGACTGAAAAACATCCCCTTCCTTTTCCTGGAAAGAGATCACAAAGTTGGATCCAACGATCAGGCTCACCTGTTCAACCTCGAAACCATCCTCTTTACTGTTATGGATGAGCATTTTCAGGACAATATAAAGGTAATCGCCCATATCCTCCATTTTGGGGCGCTGCCCTGAGTGAACGATATCTTCCAGAATCAGAGGGTGGATACCGAAGGCCTTTCCAATTTCTTCAATGATATTGGTGTCATGGATACCCGTGACATCGACCCAGGTGACCGTGGGAAGGGCCTTGAACGGAAGGCACGCCTCTAAAGTCACGTCCGCCATTTCTTCAACTCGATTTTCATCGTAATCAATAAAGTCGATGCGTGCTTTTTCGGTCCTTTCCTCCCCGATATGTACCAGGGTCCCGGGCGGCAGCCCCGCTTTTTTCGAACTTTTTTTGTGAAGTCTCATGATGCTCGCCTCCTTTGGAATTCGTTTTGATCTGAGAAACCGGAATCATCATACAGGACCGAGGGCTACTTCCTGTGGCATCCATTACAACGGGTTGGCCCGGCTTCCTCCCCCTTTTCAGTTTATGTGGCGTTTTGGTCTGAAGCCGGTCCTGAAAGACTTTTCTCTTCTTGAATTTTGACGTGCATGGGCGGGGCAAGACCTTCCTTGGGCTCCCCCATGTAAACGGTACGATGGGGAAAGGGGATCTCGATACCACGCTCATCGAAAACCCTCTTCATACGACGGTAAAACTCGCGCTTTATACCCCACTGTTTAAGCGGCTTTGTCTTGAAACGGATCCGGATGATAACCGCGGAATCGTCGAAGCGGTCCAACCCAAGGACCTCCAGGGGTTCCAGGATGCTTTTCCCGTAATCGGGATCGTTCTGGAGGTCCTCGGCAACCTCCTTCAAGACGGCGATGACCTGATCCACGTCCTCCCGGTATGCCACCCCGATATCCATAACCGTCCTGGAAAAAACCTTTGAATAATTGGACAATGTATTGATGGAACTATTGGGAATCACATGCACGGTTCCATTAATATCTCTCAGCTTTACAGTCCTGAGCCCCACCGCCTCAACCATACCCCCCTTTTTGTCGACCATGACGAAGTCCCCCACTCGGACACTCTCTTCAAAGAGTATGAAGAGACCGTTGATCAGGTCTTTGACAAGGGTCTGTGATCCGAAACCCACGGCAAGGCCCACAATGCCTGCCCCGGCCAGAATGGGTGTAGTATTGACGCCCAGGCGATCAAGGATGATAATCCCTCCCACGAATCCTGCGGCGATATTGACGGCCGTCCTGATCA
>JACNIU010000160.1 GCA_014382905.1 Desulfobacterales bacterium | reverse complement strand
TCTCTATAGAACGCCCCCTTGACGTTCAATACAGATTCCGGGCAGGCAGGGGCCATGTCCGTTTAAATCAACACCTTCTTCTGGGGCTGTCCGGTTACGAATTTAAAGGCCGCGCTGCCGTTCCTATGAAATGATCCCCTTATTTACGTCCTTTGGGACAGAGGCCCTCATGGTCCAACGGTTTGTTTCAGACGGCTAAAGTGTTGCCTTTTTTCAGCAGGCCTTCCGAAGAATCGAAGGGAGACCGCTATGCATAATTTTTCCAGGAAGAGGCCTTCCAATGATTTTCTCGGCGAGCCTTGCTGCGGCGATCATTTTCTGCAGATCAATACCGGTCTGGATACCAAGTTCTTCACACATAAAAACCATGTCCTCGGTGCAGATGTTCCCTGCTGCCCTGTTGTCCTTGAACGCGGCAAAGGGACAGCCTCCCAGTCCGGCCACGGAACTGTCAAATAGGTCTATGCCCATTTCAAGGGCTGCGTAGAAATTGGCTGCGCCAAGACCACGCGTGTCGTGAAGATGTAATCCAATACGGGCGCCCGGGGTTGCTCCCCTAACCGCCTCAATTTGTCGTTTAAGCCCTTCGGGGTTTGCCCAGCCTACCGTGTCAGCCAGAAAAATATGAGGAAGGGGCCGGTTCTGGTTCCGGCAGATGTCCACTATGAATTTCACACAATCCATCACCGTCGACAGGGGGACATGCCCTGACAGGTTGCACCCAAACGCCGTCAGGATATACGCCTCTTGCAGGGGAAGCCCATAGGCATCGTACGCTTTCAGCATCTCTATCTGCTTGCGACGCATCTGCGCTGCGGTGCAGTTATTATTCATAAGGCTGAAGGCATCCGTGGTGTACAGGACGATCTTCCCGTATAAGTAGGCCCCGGGCAATGCCGCAATGCGCTCGAAACCGCGTTTGTTCAACCAGACACCGGTATAACGGACGCCTTCCCGCCGGGTGATTGCCTTGAACAGTTCCTCAGCATCCGACATGGAAGGTACGGCTTTCGGGTTGACAAAGGAGGCCACCTGAATTCGCTTGAGCCCTGTTTCACTCAGCGCGTTAATAAAGCGAACACGGCCTTCCAGAGGAAATCGTCGTTTCTCAATTTGAAATCCCTCGCGGGGCCCTTCTTCATGGAACTCAACAAACTTGGGTAGCCGATTGTCCATTCAAGCTCTCATTCAGAGGCAACATATTATCATATCAGAACTCTATCCAGCCAGCATGCTCCCGGTTCTCTTCATCCGCGGCAGTCACATGGATTTCCGTAGGGGAGGACCCTCCCGCTAAATATCGGGACGAGGGTGAAAAAAAAGATATACTTTTTATTTACCCTGCCTCTTATTTCGTGTCAATTTATTTTCTATTCAGGTTTTTTCCTTAATAGAAACGGCACAAGAAGGGCGATAATGGGTATGCAGTTGACTCTCATGGGCCAAGTGTACTAAATTGATCTCATTTCGACACAATCCAGATACATCGTGAGACGACACCCTCAAGTCTCGGCAAGGGTCCCGGCGGCATGTATGAAGTTCTACCCAGATGTCATGCGGTCCTCACGTTGATGGTCCCATCAGGGCAAAGTGGTAACCTATGAAATTGAAATACAAAATTGGATTTTTGCCGGCTTTGTCCCTGGTACTTCTGATAGTCATATTCCTGATCCTCATTTCCCTTCAAAAACCTCAGATACAGGATGGCATCCTCCCTGAATCGGTGACGGGTCGGAAGGAAGAGGTGGCATGATTCAAAGTGTGCTCGCACAGACCACGGTAATCTTGCATTTCCTGTGGATCGTTTTCATCGTCTTCGGGGTTGTATTTGCCATCAGGAGATCAAGGGTCGCCTGGCTCCATCTTGGCGGAATTCTCTTTTCGCTCATCATCAACCTGTTTGGCTGGTACTGTCCCCTGACCTACCTCGAGCACTACCTCCAGGCCGGCCCCGTCAGCGGAGGCGCCCATGAAGAACCCTTTATCATCCATTACCTGATGCCCGTCATCTATCCGGATGTGCCCGAGAGGATTATCAGGATTGGCGAAATACTTTTTGTGTGTCTGAATCTTGTTATCTATGCCGGCATCGCAGTAAAGTACCTTTCCAGAAGGAATCACCCCGGATAGGTGAACCGCACTCTAACTTTTGCCTCCTGTAACCGTTCACGGAGTATCGGAGAGCACTCCAACCCCGCCATAGGCGTGGCATCAGGCAAAATCGGATGGTCATATCAATCTCTTGGAAATGCCTGTGAACAGCTACTGCCTCCTTTTATCCTTAATATCGGAATTCCAGTACATTTTGGGGGGAGGCCTACACTTTCTTGACAGCCGATTCCTGCTTCTCTATACTCTCGAACCCATCGGATGGTGTTAGGGCTTTTTCGAGACAACGCAAACGGGGACGAGAAATGGAGAGCATGAAAAAGAAGAAGGAAAGAGTTAGGAGGATTTTCGAGATACTGAACCCCCTCTATACACACGAGAAGACGGCCCTCAAGTTCAGGACCCCCTTTCAGCTCCTTATATCCACCATCCTTTCCGCCCAGTGCACCGACAAACAGGTCAACAGTGTCACAAAGGGTCTGTTTAAAAAATACAGGGGGCCACGGGATTACGTATCCGCTCCCATCGCAGAATTGGAAGCGGATATCCGGCCCACCGGCTTTTTCAGGAACAAGGCAAAGTCACTAAAGGGATGCTCTCAGGGGCTCCTGGATCTCTATGGAGGGGAGGTCCCTTCCACCATGGAGGAATTGGTCAAGCTGCCCGGGGTGGGGAGAAAGACCGCAAACTGCGTCTTAGGGGCCGCTTTTGATATCCCCGGCGTAGTGGTTGATACCCATGTCAAAAGGCTTTCCATCAGACTGGGGCTCACACAAAACCAAAATCCGGATAAGATAGAAAGAGATATCCAGGAACTCCTCCCGGAGGACCAATGGCGTCGATTTTCTGATCTTCTCATCTATCATGGAAGAGAGGTCTGCAAGGCAAGAAAACCGGATCATGATCATTGTGCCGTTTTGGGCTACTGCCCGTCAATCTCAATCTGGGCGAGGTCGAAGCTGCGAAGCTTGAAGCTGTGAAGCTCTGAAGATGGGTCGGACCCCAGTACCACATGAAGGTCCCATCCGTTAAAGCGGGCAGGATTTGGGGGGCTCAGGGACAAATTCCTTGTTCAGACTGAATGACGCAAGAACCTCCTGTGCTTGTCAGACCTTTCAAGGGGGCCATGGAGAATCCCCTGCGTGAACTTATCGGATATAGATGTCGTCGGACCTTTTCCTTCTTATGACAAAAAAGATAATCAGCAGCACAATGATGGCGGCGATGATCGCCACCATGATAAATATGGTGCTTTTCCTTATCTGGATCACATCACTTTTTTTCTCTTCGGGCTTGGTCTTGACCTCATCTTTCGTCTGGGTCTCAGTCTTACCGGGTTGAACGACGGGCGAAGGGGTCGGAGGCAGGGCAGTGGCAACAAGTTCCAGCAGGCCTTTGGAAAGAATCTCCCGGGCCTTGGCATCCCGGACCTTGCGGTCAGCAGATCCGAGAACGACGGCAATGGCGCGGACCCCTTTTTTCTTGGCCGTTGCAGCAATGGAAAATCCCGCTTGCCTGAAATACCCTGTCTTGAGCCCATCGCAGCCTTCCATTGTTTTCAGCAGGTGATTATGGCTGCGCATGACAAGTGGTTCTGTCGCATCCGTGCGGAAGGGGCGTTCTCTGGTTGCGGTATACAGCAGTGTTTCAGGGTGCTTCAACAGTTCCCGGCAAAGTCTTGCGAGATCACGGGGTGTGGAAACATCCGGCAGTTGCTCTTTCCCCGGGGGCAGGCCGTGCACCGAATGAAACACCGTGTCCTTCATCCCAATCTCCCGTGCGCGTTTATTCATCACCTCTACAAAAGCTTCCTTGCTTCCTGCATAATGAAGGGATAGGGCCGTTGCAGCGTCATTTGCGGACTGGACGATAACGGCATAAAGCAATTCCTCTACCGGGAACATCTCGTTTTCTTTCAAAAAAACCTGTGATCCACCGATTCTGGATGCTTCGGCCGTCACGGTAACCGGATCTTGAAGATGGAGGCGCTTGGATTCAATGGCCTCCAGAAGAATAAGCAGATCCATCAATTTGACGATGCTCGCGGGATAGCCTTTGGCATCGGCATTGTCCTCAAAAAGGACTTTCCCGGTATTGGCATCGATCACGATAGCCCCTAAATAAGGATCTTTCGATATAGCCTGCATGCGGGATCTGGATGTCTGACTCGCCGTGGCTGAGCCAGACCGGGCAGATGGGGTGTTAAGGCCCTTACTTTCGCTTTTTGCGGCATATGCCCATGGAAGGGTAAGGACAGCCAGCATGACGATAAACGCAATGATAAAGAAAAAACGCCTTTTCACGATGAGATCCTTGTTACATGGAGTTGTTTATAAAGGAGAGCAACGGAGTATAGGAGGGATTTCTCCCCAGTGTCAAGGAGAAGCACGGGTTTGGTGCTGAAATAATGCCAGTACTCGAATCCGAGGTGCTGACAAATATCACGAAATCCTGACCTTTCCCAAGACCAAAATCGTCTATTCTGAGGCGATTCAGAAAAGACATTGTTCTTGACTTATTAAGCCTTTTGTCGTTCCATAAGCAAGGAACTTCGCACGGATCATTTATTCTCTATTCAGATGTACGTTTCACGCAGAAAAGTCTTAAAACTCGCGATTTCTTCTCTTGACAGGATGTTGTCAGCTCTGCTCAGATAGTAATCACATTAGATTAGACAATCCTCTCAAGAAAGTGAATGCCTCAACTCTATAATGGCGGATCTATTGCTATGCAAAACCGAACCATATCTCGACGTGACTTCCTGAAGATAGCCGCGGGTACAACTGCCGCTTTAGCTGTCGACTGGACCCACATTAATGCTCTTCTGGCAAAGATCGGTCCCAAGGAAAAATTACCTGTGGTGGTCATCGGGAGCGGGCTGGGAGGACTCAGCGCTGCGGCCATATTTGCCCGTGGCGGGTTCCCAGTAACCCTCATTGAGCAACACGATCGACCAGGAGGCTATGCCACTTCATTCGAACGGGCAGGTGGTAAATTCACCTTTGACGTATCGCTGCACGCCACCAGTGGTGTGAGCGGAGGCCCGATGAGGCAGTTCTTTAAAGAGACGGGTATTTTGGATAAGGTGGATATGGTCGATTTACCCGATCTGTGCCGAATCATTACGCCAGACCATGACCTGACTTGGCCCCAGCGCAATCCAGAGGCCATAATTGAGCAACTCTGTCGGATCTTTCCCGGCCAATCCGCAGGTATCAGGGGCTTCTTTGCCGAGATCCTGGGAGTTCTAAAGGAAGCGATGAAGCCATTCGACCATGACTCCTGGTGGGACAGGATAACGTTCCCTATAACTCACAGACGGATGTGGGGCATCCGAAACAAGACCTTGGCTGATCTGCTGGATGAATATGTCCAGGATGCAAAGGCACGCTCGCTCTTGTCCACCTTTTGGCCTTATTATGGACTCCCTCCGTCAAAGCTGAGTGGTTTTCTATACGCAATAGCAACAGCCGCCCACATTCAGCTTGGCGGTTACTATGTAAAGCGACGTTCTCAGGATCTGAGCTATGCCCTCATGGATGCCATTGAAAAGGCCGGCGGGCAGGTCTTGCTTGAGTCAGAGGCAACCGACATAACGATGGAGAATGGAGCAGTTTCGGGGATAACCCTCAGAGACGGGCGGACGCTTAAGGCCAAAGTGATCATCTCCAATGCCAGTACGCCCGTAACAATGAGGATGCTGCCCCAAGATCCAGCGCAGAGAGACTATTCTGGCAAGGCAGAGAAATATATGGAAAAGCTCAAGACTTACAGGCCATCTCTGTCCACCTTTATTGTCTGGCTCGGGCTCAACAAAGAGATCCGAGGCAAGATCAAAGGCTATGAGATCTTTGCGGGGGGGCACTACGATCCTGAGCAGGCTTACCAGGGTTGTCTTGCCTGTGATCCGAAACAATCAGGAATAGGCGTAACCATTTACGACAATGCCTACTCCGGTTACTCGGAACCGGGGACCTCCACGATAACCGTCATGATGTTAAGCGGATATGAACCCTGGCGCCGATTCGAGGCCGACTACCTGGCTGGCCGCAAGGAGGCGTATGGAGAAGAAAAAGATCGTATTACTGAAGAGCTTATCGATCAGGCCGAGAGGCTGGTCATCCCTGGCCTCCGTTCCATGATTGAGGTCAAAGTTGCAGCCACGCCCCTCACCAACAAGCGCTATACCAAGAACCCCGAAGGGGCTATATACGGTTATGAGCAGGCTTTAGACAACGCTTATATGAACCGCATCGAGAGTAGCACACCGTTCAAGGGTCTTTACCTTGCCTCCGCCTGGGGCGGAGGCGGAGGCGGTTATCAGCCTTGTCTGGGGTCCGGCCTTAAGGCCTTCAAAGCCTTCCTTAAGGATTGGAATGGCTAAGATTAGGCCAGTTTTAGATGCTCATTAATAAATTTCCGCATGATTTTCCGATCTTCTCATCTATCATGGAAGAGAGGTCTGCAAGGCAAGAAAACCGGACCATGATAACTGTGTCATTTTGGGCTATTGTCCCTCAAATTCAATCTGATCCGTCCTTTAACTCAGCAGCGTCCCCACTACCCCATCTTGCATTAAGGACTTTTCAGGAATGGATTTGGCAATCTCGTTGAAATCCGGTAGAAATTGGCCGATTTAAGACAGAAGACATATGTAAGATATGTTGTCAGTCTGGTTATGTTGTGGGCATTTGAATCCCTCCATATTATTCCAAGAGAGATTTTTAATACATCCTTATCATTCTTCTGATTCCTTTCTCAATTTTTCTGGGTCAATTACCTCCGCCTTCGAACCAAGGGATAATACCCGCCTCTTACAGGCCCTTATTTTCCCCACATATTTGGTTTAAATGTGCTCTAACTCTTTGCCAAACAACTGCGGATCCCTGCATACGTGAAAACACCACCGGCCAAGATCCCCCCAGTTATTCACCGATGAAATCCCCCGTTTGGCCGCCGTATGCCTGGCCTTTTTCTCATCAGTCTCGTAGTCCTTATTCTATCTTCAATATGTTCCTGATGTAGTCGCCCTCCTGCCATAACAGAG
>JACNIU010000440.1 GCA_014382905.1 Desulfobacterales bacterium | reverse complement strand
CTTCCCCCGCGGGCTATGCAATACCTAAGCCCTTTATATGATTATCAAGTCTGCCGTTGACTCTTATTGTTTTTGGAGGTTACGAGCAAGAGTCAAAGGCAGACCCCTTTACTAACTTCTTCAGTCTCGCGCAAACTAAGCTGAAAATGCCCAGCACCAGTATCGTCAAAAAGAACTGTGCATTAGTCCAGGCATTAATTAACTGTAAATAAACAATAATGTTGCATTTTTGCTCGATCGATGGCTTCGTCCAACAAATTTGTTGGACGTTTGCGACAATTTCTTGAAAGTCTCCATAACCCATTGAGATAGCATTCTTTTTGCCAAACAAGCGTTTTCCTACCGATGAACTTTTGCGAAAAACTTCAGAAATCATCAATTCAGTGCCAGATGCGCTGCATAACCCACAGGACCAGGTGAAACAAAAAACAGGCTTGGGTCTTTCGATTTATAGCACAAAACTGCCTCGGCGTTTTGTGTCAAGCTGAATCCTGTTGTTCAATTTCGTCATCGATATCTTCGAAGTCCCCGTGCCAGAGGTCAAACTCCTCGCTCACCCCCCAGTTCTGCACATCAGCTCGAGCATCGAGCCATGCTGTAATCCTGTTCAGTCTAACATCAGGATCGTCCGAGCGACGGCCAAGCTCAATTACAAAGCCAAGTTTCTCTCCATTCCCGCCTCCGCCGCAGTAGCATCCATTTGCTTCAATGGCCTCCTCGATGAAGGCGTCAAGGAATTCATCGAATCCCTCTTTCTGGTTCCGTATAATGACGAGTTGCCGCCCCCACTCGGTAAACTCGCCATGATGCTTCTTCTTACGGAGACGTTTCTTCATATACATCATCTCTCAAATCGAACGGGCTTTTCAGCCGCAGCGTCTATCTGTCGGCTGGAAGAGCAAGGTTAGGTATCCTTTTCTGAATAGTTCCAAGGATTTTCAGCCCTGTCGTGTTGGATATATTCCTGATAGTCGGAATACATCTTCTTGATGAGCTCTTTAAGTGTTGGTGTGCCAATAAAGGCCGCACTATGAATCCTCTCCTTTTCCAATCTTTCTTCGTCTACCTGTTTTCTATACTCATCTTCGTCAAACGGACCCCACTTCTTTTCCAACCCCCTTTTTACGTGCTCCCAGGGAATCCCCTTTTTGTTACCGGTTTCGACCTCCTTCAGTCTTTCATCAAGTACAGATCCTATAGGATCCTTTTTTCTGTCGTATCCCGGCTCAGGAATGTTGCTATAGTCAAGGACAGGCAGACCGAATGCCTCTGCCATCATTACCCATGAATGCCTTAGCTCTTCTACATTCTCTCCAAAGGGCTCTACCGGCTCTTGGGTGATGGCCCCAACACGTCCGTTTTCATCGTAGTATGCCTCATGTATGGCATAAGTGTAATCCACTCTTTCTTTCTTGTTTGTAGAATCAATGTATGTATTCTTTTTTCGTACGACTCGATAGTTCCACATACTTTCACTTTGTGGGATAGGTCCCTTGATCAGCAAGGATCTGACGTGTGGTAAATGGGGTCAGCCCCTGACAAGAGGACAAATAGACCCTAAGTTCCTTAAGAATTTTTCTTAGCGGCTTGTTCGTTTTCGCCTCCGCTGAGAACCTCTGAGACACCTTCCCACAGCAGTTCGTCACAGCAGAATAGCTGAGTCCTCCAAATAGATGTCCGATTTGTGAAGCGGCGCGCTATTTCTCGTCGAGTACATCCAATTGTTATGGCAGGTGCTCCAAGTCATCCAGGTCTTTATGTCTGGCAGACGCCCGTTTGTTCTCTTTGAGATCTTCGAGTGAAATAAAATTCACTGGAATCCCGTCAATCTCGATCACCTCTCGGCGAGAGTAGCATTCCGCAAAATCCACACCTGAGGCACCAGTGATGACTTCTATTCGTACTGGTGGGACTCCCATGCGAACGACCTTGTCTCTCTCAAGGAACAAACGCTTGGAGACATCCTCTTCCGGCATGCCAAAATCACGAAGCACTATAGCTGCCTTCTGCGCATTGGATTCGCTCACCGCAATCCAGACGTCCATATCTCCGGTCGCACGGGGATAACCGTGGCACCCTACGGCATAGCCACCAACAAGCAAGTACTCAACTGCGTGAGAGTTCAGAAGTCTCAAGAAATCTTTGAAGTCTGGATGCAATTCGATCTCGGCCATAGACCATCCTTCGGTTCAGCTCAATAGCTTGAATCCGTTCTAGTGCTCCTTTTGAAAGCCAGAACTTTTTCTCTTCTTCGATATCGTTGAGTGACGAAACGGAAATGAACTTCTTGTTGAGTGGTGGAAGTGTGTCCATGTGATCCATCCTTTTGATAATCCTTAGTGCGCAACAAGTTAGTATACAGTTTCCGGATAAGTCCTATCTATAGCTCTTGCCGGGACATAAAATGGTTGAGGTACTATTTGGACTCTTGCCATAAATACCGCTTTGAGCCATCAAAAAGGAAAAATCTTTCAGATTTTTTGAACAACTTGAAAGATAAAAAGCAGAATAAAGACCAACAGAAGCAAGCCGCTCATGCAATATCAGTTTTTCACGAAATCAAATGGGCTAATTCTAACAAAAATGGCAATATTGAAGCAAGAACAATAAATAGTGCGCGAACGAAAACTGTCTTTTTCGCCAATCTCTGCGTCAGAAAAATATTTTAATCCTCAAAATACTAAATGTATTCCTGCGGTTAAAATTTTGATCTTCCTTGGCCTTGACAAAAAATCTTAGTTTTCGTTCAGGCACTAAATAAACGTTTGCCGCCGCGAAATACAATTAAAAAATTATTGATCAAAGCTGATAAAGCCGCCAAAAAGCGATGGGACTGAAGGGTTGCTGTTGAATAAATTTACTCAACAGGCAGAACAAATTCTTGCAAACCCACCAAACTCTCTGCGAGCTAACCTGTGTGCAGTTTTTTAGCAGGTCCGTTTGAGCGTTTTAGGCCAGTTGATTTCTGTGCAATGTTTATCAGAGACCTCAACGCCTTATTAACGGCTTCTTCTGTAGGGAAGACCTTTGCCACATCGGGGCTGATGAGCACCAAATTGGTACCTTGTTGGTATGACTCAAAATACTTACCACGGACGCCTTTGCCAAGATCTTCACGCTTGTACAACGGACGGAGTTCGTCAGATTCTTTAACCTTCCTCATAAATTCTCCTCTCTTTGCGGTCCATCAAACGCGCGCTTATGATCCTTGTCCGGTCTCCACGTTCTCGAGGGTTGGGGGACGTCCATCACTAAGTAATTAACTCAATCTATGAGTCTATAATTGTTTTCTTTAGCGATTCGCTCACCCCTTCGCACAGCATACCCCACCCTTGACCAGTCATACCAAGAAGTCTCGCCAAATCTGCCAATGGATATCCCAGATCCACAACCGCCCAATAACAAAATAAACCCATGCTTACGCTTTTGACTTTTCCTGTTGTCTTACTTAATTACTTAGCCCCATCCCCTGTTCCACGTGGTTAGGGACTTTTTAGATATTTACGATCTCGCAGTTTTGCTCTAATCGTACGAGGATCTCGCGCACAATGGAAGAGCCCAAACACAATAATCTCGTTGTCTTCTATCCTGAAGTAAATGGCGTATGGAAATCTCTAAGCAAACGACGTCGAAATTCGCGATATATCTTTGAGTAAAGAAGTGGATTCCGTGGAAGCTCCACAGCGTACGCATAAAACATCCGAAGGAATTCCTCTCCGAGGCCTGACGATTTTTCTTCGTACCATTTATACCCGGTAATAACATCTTCCTCTACTTCAGGAAGGAAGCGTAGGATGTATGTCATTTGTTTCTCTCTATCCTAAATTGAAGTTCCTCAAGAGATAAAAGGTTGCCTGGAGCAGTTTTATAACTTTTTAACCTTCTGTCCAATTCCTCCATGTGACTCTGAGGAACAGACACTTTAGACTCATCTAAAACAATGCTGTCCCAAAGATCCTCAATAAACAGTATCTTTTCTGGAATACTTAATTGGCTAATTTCAGAAATTTCACTCACACGCATTGTTGGTCTCCTTTCTTTTTTAAGTTATAATAACATCTCGGCTTTGGTCTCCGATGCCCTTAACAAGTTAGTATAATACAGTTCCGGATAAATCCTATCTAAAATTTTTACTTGACAAAAAATGGTTGAGGGTTTTCAGTTTTCTAACTGGATAACATGAAAAAAGGGGTGATATCCGGAAAACTGGATAAATTGCTATGCTGAAAATCCCTTCACAAATTCTGCTGCTCTATGAGGAGTTGTTGGTTAAGAGGGCTGTGCCGGAACGGCCCCGTTTTCTTTATAAAAAGTGGTTGAGGTATTATTTGGACTCTTGCCATGAATTCCGCTTTGAAGCATCAAAAAGGGAAAATCTTTCAGGTTTTTTAAACAAATTGAAAGATAAAAAGCAGAATAAAGACCAAACAGAAGCAAGCCGCTCATGCAATATCAATTTTTTACGAAATCAAATGACCTAATTCTAACAAAAAAGGCAATAATAAAGCAAGAACAATAAATAAACGTTTGCCGCCGCCAAACACAAGTGAAGAACTATTGACCAAAGCTGATTGGACATCGGTTTATAATGACTTAGATGCTGAGATCAAAATCAGACACTATTCCCCCACTTCCCACCTGCCCGCCAATGCCTATTACCCATTTCCAGAAAAAACTGACTGTTAAATCAAAGACGCTATCTCGGTACACATTTGGTCTGTAGGCGATGGCAGGCGGGCCTGCCCGCTATGCCTCCCCCCAAATCAAAAAAGGCCCAACTGTGTGCCTTATTAAATTCCCGGTTAATTGACCGATCTGATATGAGCGATGGCAGGCGGGTTCAATCAATCGCATAACATACCTCCTCTATTTTTGATTTATTTAAAGACCTATTTTTTCTTTGACATGATGACGTACCTGGAGGAGCATATGTCATACTCCCCTAAACTGGTTACACCCAGTATCCCCTTCTTCTGCATCGCCGATACAACATTGGCCTGAAAGCGTTCGGAAGAAAGGGGCGCCTGCCACCTGCCCGCCATCGCGAGCTCAGGCGAGTCGGGCGGGTGGGATCAAACACCAGATCGTTCTGATCTGAAAAATAATAGAGGATGTGTGCGATCATTTGGGCCGGGATGCGACCGGGCCAGTCATCTCCGAAACGTTTGTCACCCCAGTAAAATGCGCTTCGCTGTCATTGACATGAATTTCACGGGGTAAACAATCATTCCAGTTCCACAGATCCCATGTGCGTAATCCCCAGTTCAAAGCCTTAAAACGTTCCTGGTCACTTTTTCCTTCAAGGGCAATGGAGCGAACCAGGGGCTCGGGACAGACGTGTTCTTTTGACACATGGTTGATAAGTTTCCCTTTTTTTAAAGCGCTTCGAATAGATCCAACAAGACGAGAATTCTCAGAATACTTCAGTGCGTTAGAAGGAGGTCATTATGCGTCTAATAGAATGGGAAGTGGCTGAAGATGGTTATGAGGAACAGATTGTTATCCCGAACGAAAAAAGAGAGCTGGCTGCCAGCGAGGGGATTGGGCCTTTCGTGCCACAAGCCCTAACCCTGACAAGCCGGAACCAAAGAGAGATTTTACCGCGAAGCACACGAAGGGCACAAAAAAGGCGTTGTTTCATCAATTTGTAATGACACAACGCCTCAAAGATAATTCTGTAAGAAACGCTATATTTCAGTCACCGTAATGGCCTCATGCTCGCATACCTCTATACAGCTTTCGCATCCGAGGCACTCTTCCGCATTAACCGGTACAGATTTGTCATTCTCCATTTCAAAGACATCCACGGGACAAACCTCTGTACATTCCTCACACCCTTCACACTTATCCGGGTCAACAATAACTTCGTAGCCCATATGACCTATCCTCCTGAATTATAATTAAAAAATATCTAAAATATATCCCTATAATTTAGCGTTTTATCCAAGTCAGCGGCTTACTTAGCAGACAAACTTTTGCCTGTCAAGCCTTTTTACTTACGGCAGCCCTTTTTCCTGCTATTTTTGGGATATCCCACATATCCGCCGGGCGGGAAATAAAAGGGTCGATCCCATTTCTGAATCGGCCCCAATTCAAAACAGTCTGTAGAGGGGGTTATGCGGCCACCTCTTCCTTCACGGAAATAGCAATCTTGTACAAAATCGTGAGCACGAAAAACCCTGTTGCCCAAACGCCTATGGTAATCAACATTTCCGGGGTAGTGGGCCAGTACTCGGTTACTGTGTGAAAGGGTGTGGGAGTAAAACCTCCAACAATCAGGCCCAACCCCTTATCGATCCATGTGGCCACAATAAGGATTATACATGCCACGGTCAATGTGCCCTCATTCCGCCGGGTGGCAGGAACAATCAGCAGTACAAGAGAGAGGACAGCAAATACGGTGGCAGTCCACATCCAGGGAACAAGGTTTCCATGTCCTTCCAGCCCCTTAAAAAGAAACACAATGGGATGCATATGCCCGGGTATCTGGCTGTAAAATGCGGTAAAGATCTCGAGCAGGAAGAAGAAGACATTGATTATCATGGCATATGCCACGATCCCTGCTAAAGTCCTGATCTGCTCTTTGCCTGGGTCAAACGTGGTTACCTTTCGCACGATCAAGCATAATAGAATAAGAAGGGCAGGGCCGGAGCAGAATGCCGATGAAAGAAAGCGGGCAGCCATAATGGCGGTCAGCCAGTAGTGCCTTCCGGGAATACCGGCGTAAAGAAACGCCGTGACCGTATGAATGCTGAAGGCCCAGGGAATGGAGATATAGATCAAGACCTTTATCCATTGCTTGTAATGAACCCCTTTCCGTTCAGCGGCTAAGACATTCCATCCAATGATAATGTTGAGCAGCATGTATACGTTCAAAACGATCATGTCCCAAAAAAGAATGGAGTTGGGGGTGGGGTACAGAATCACGTTCATTATCCTAACCGGATTACCAAGGTCCACAAACACAAACAAAAGGCACATGATGATGGAGGCCACTGCCAAAAACTCGCCCAAAATAGTGATCTTCCCAAACGCTTTATAATCGTGTAAATAGCAGGGTAACACTACCATGACTCCAGAGGCGGCAACACCCACAAAATAGGTTAGCTGGCCGATATATAGCCCCCATGAAACATCCCTGCTCATGCCTGTTACCTTCAGGCCTTCAAAGAACT
>JACNIU010000117.1 GCA_014382905.1 Desulfobacterales bacterium | reverse complement strand
AGCTCCAGATCATACCACGGGTTCATAAAATCAATCATCCTGTCCTCCAAATCCAGAATCTCAGCCATTTCACCACTCCGTATAAAAAGCATGTTTTCTATGAATAGATTGACTTACTATCTCTATTGACTTATTTTCTCATAATGTAGCTTGATGAAGCGCCGAGAAGGCAGGCCGGTGAAACGGATTCAGTATTTCACTGTGCCCCAATGGCAGGATGGACATTACACTCGGATACTGGACATCCAAAGGAAATGAACTTTATCTGCAATTATATCGGCGAGTTATAAGTAAACAACCTTTGAACTCTTAACCCGTGAATGGTTACGTGTTTTGAACCATGATACAGACCAAAAAATGAAAAATGGAACAAAAACAAAAAAACAACTCATAAATGACTTGAAGAAAATGCATCGGCATGTATCACGCGTAGAAGGATCAGAAACCGAACGTAAGAAGATGGAAGAGGAATTGAGCATTGTATATGATGCCCTAAATTCTTCGGTCAGTGCCGTGATCATTACGAATCTTGAAGGACAGATCAAATACATCAATTCCACGTTCCTAAAAATGTTCGCGTATGAAGAAAAAATGCAGATATTGGGTGAAAATGCTGCCGAATTATTTCCCACCGAAAAGGTCACGAAATTTGCCGATGTCAAGGCCATCATTGATAAGACAAAGGGAGAGACTGAGGAATTCACTGCTCAACGAAAAGATGGCACGAGGTTCCCTGCTGAGGTCTCCTCGTCTAATGTCACGGATGACGCTGGAAATATCTTGGGAAGGATGGCCTCATTTATAGACCTCACGGAGCGCAATCGGGCTCAGAAGGCTGTCCAGGAATCCAAAAGACAGATACGGGCACTCTCTTCTAATCTCTTGGAAGCCGAAGAAAAGGAAAGGAAACGCATTGCCCGTGATCTTCACGACATTATAGGATCGAGTCTGACTGCAATTAAGTACGGTATGGAGAAGCAGATTGCTGAAATGAGTAAAAACGCAACAACGGAAGGAACATCCCTGGCGCAACTTGTCTCCATGATCAAAGACACCATCAAAGAAACCAAGAGAATTTCGAGAAGCCTCCGGCCATCGGTCCTCGATGACCTTGGAATTCTTGCTACAATCAGCTGGTCCTGCCGTGAGTTTCAGAAGATTTATACCGCTATCCGGATAGAAAAATTGATCGAGATAGAAGAATCAGAAGTGCCTGAATCTTTGAAAACTGTGATCTACAAGCTCCTGCAGGAGGCCTTGAACAATATTGCAAAACACAGCCGAGCAAATCATATTCGCCTCGGTCTGACGAAAACAGAAAAAATAATAGCCCTCTCTGTCGAGGATAACGGCCGCGGTTTTGAACCTAAGGTGGTTTTCTCTGATGAGAGTTACATCAATGGATTGGGGCTTGCCAGCATGAAAGAACGAACTGAACTTTTTGGCGGGTCTTTTGAGATCTTTACCAGTAAGGGAAAAGGAACAACAATCCGGGCATCATGGCCTTGTGGGTGATTTTGTAACCAGGCCTTTCTCGATGGCATAAGCTGTCAAGCCGGATGCAGTGTGGAGATCAAGCTTTTCCATGATATTGCTCCGGTGTTTCTCAACGGTTTTCGCGCTTATGAAGAGATATTTGGCAATCTCCTTGTTCTTATAGCCCTCCCCCACCAACTTTAAGATCTCTCTTTCCCGTTGGGTCAGGGTATCCCATGAGGTACTGGATTTTAGCACCCTTTTTTCTTCTAAGTATCCTTCTAAGACCTTGTCGGAAATTCCGGGACTGATGTACCGGTTCCCGGATAAAACACTCCTTATGGCCATCACCAGTTCTGAATGACTGGCATCTTTCAGGCAGTATCCGTCTGCGCCTGCGCGAAATACCTCGAGGATGTATTCCTCTGATTCATGAATTGTTAAGACCAATATCCTTGTCTCCGGAATTCGTGTTTTGATATCCTTGATGGCTGATATCCCGCTCATCTTGGGCATGCTGAGGTCTAACAAAAGGAGGTCCGGGTTATGCTTTTCAACGCACCGGATAGCGTCAAGGCCGTCTTCTGCCTCTCCCACGACCTCAAAATCATCACTTGAACTTAACAACGACTTCAATCCTTCCCTCAGGATTTTTTGGTCTTCGGCTATGACGATTTTCTTTTTATCAACCATGACAAAGGCACAAATCAGTAAATAAATGATGAGAAATACAGGATTGAACTTATATACTATGACTTCAGACTATAGTAAAGTCTTTATCAGCGACTAAAATGGAATACTTTTGGAACGAGGATGGAATTGACTGGCAAGAGTGGTAACATATTGATTGTTGAAGACAATGCCAATTTTCGAAAAGCCTTGAAAGAAATTTTGCTCTCAAAATTCCCTTTCATGTTCATTACACAGGCAGCAGATGGAAGAGAGGCCCTTTTGAAACTCGAAAGGCACCGGCCTGATCTCATCTTTTTGGACATCGACCTGCCCGGAAAAAGCGGGCTCGTGATAACCAAAGAGATGAAAACAATATTCCCTCATGTGGTTATTATTATACTAACCCACCATGATTTACCGGAATATCGAGAGGCCGCATATCAAAACGGGGCACAATATTTTCTTTCAAAGGAATCAACAAAAGCAGATGAGATTCTGGCGTTGGTAGAGTCTATACTCTCTGGCGTCAAGGAGATTTAGGCACCCTTGCGTGCGTAAGAACAGATGATATTACTTTATATGGTAACGTTTCCTTGCTTCCTCTTCAATTTGCTCCAAATTAATTCCTAAATCCTTTGACGGAGAAATGAGTATGGTCGTCGTTTGCGGGGCTCTTTTCCCAGGCGTAGTTGAAGAGTAAATACGTAATATTCCAACCACTTTTACACCGTCATATTCTGCAAAAAGTTTGCCGGAACTAAATTCTTTTTTCTTGATTTTCGTTTCCTGCAGCAGGCTTTTTGTTGCTTCTTCTAAAGTAAAAGTCGCGAATTCTCCGAATTTACCAAAACCTAAAATTCGGGTTATCCCGGTAAGAATATCTTTTCGATACCGGGTATCGTGACATACAACGAGATATGGGGCCGAAAGCAGTGTTCCGTCCTTGCATATGATGGGCTCCTGGGCCTCATTGAGTCTTTTGGAAAGCTCTTTTTTTTGTTCGGCGTCAAATTTAAGCTCTGTTTTGCAGTAGGCATAGTACATTGCCGGCTCTATTAAACCAACAGATATGCAGGAACTCAGCCTTGTGCGAGCGCCGTAAGGCTCTTTTATATAATTTGGACAGTGGCTTCGGGTGATATCGCCCGAAGATACCTCAAGTGGCAATTTTTCTCCGAATTTCTTTTTCCTCTTCATAGCTGCTTTTTTGTAAGTGAAAATCTGTCTTGCAGCCTTGGAAAGGAAGCCATTGTCAAGGTTTACACCTACAGCCATTCCATCCGGATAGAGCAAGGTGGCATTATCATACTGCATGGCAGACCTAATATTTCTTCTGAATTCTTCAGGCCCGATCTCTCCATAAGAATCGTAAGCTATGGGATTTTCGTCAACGTCTTCGCAAATCAAACCACCGGGTACAAATATGGAGCCCTTATTATCCAATGCCCCTGTAGCTCCTTCCTCATCAATTTTTGGGATGCGCCCTTCTTTTTTCAAGCCAAGCATTTTCCATAAGGTATCAATCCTAATGGAAATTATTTCCTTCATCAGTTCATTTCCGATTAAATCCTTTTTTTTTACCATGACAATCCCATACCTGTTCTACCTTTTGAGGGCAATGCTCTTATGAGTAGCCTATCATTTTTTCATATTCTATCAATATATTAGACCTGACAACTTTCAAGTTTGCTGTGATTATTTTTTTACAAAAGCGCCCCTATCCCTTGATGGCCCCGGCCGATAATCCGCTGACAATACGGCGTTGAAAAAGCAGGACCACGATGACTAATGGCGCCGTTGTGATAAAAGAAGCCGCCGCTATTTCCCCCCCATGGAATGGTGTGCTCTCCCTGAAAGAGGGCAATCCCAACAGGCATGGTTTGTTTTGCCGGATCGGTCATAATTAATAAAGCGAGAAAGAATTCATTCCAGGCGTAGATAAAGCTTAAGATGGCAGCAGTAAAGAGCCCTGGAGCCGACAAGGGCAGGATCACGCGGACCAGGGCGCCTATCCTGGTGCAGCCATCCACTAAGGCGGCGGACTCTAAATCTTCGGGCAGTTCCCGGAAGAAGAGGGTCAGGATCCAGACGGCTAAGGGGAGGGTGAAGGCAACATAGGGAAGAATGAGCCCCTGATAGGTGTTAAGCCATTCCAAAAGACGCAGAAAACGCCAGATAGGCCCTGCAAGGGCGATCTGTGGAAACATGGCGCATGCAAGTATCCCCATTAGAATGATTTGCGACCATCGGCGAGGCAGTTGAGCAAGGGCATATCCGGCCAGGGTACCCAGTGAGATCGTCACTAAAGTAGCGACCCCTGCCACAATAGTCGAATTCAACAGATAATGGAGAATACCGTAGCGTGCAACGGCAGAGCGGAAGAACTCCAGGGAAAAGGATGGAAACCACTGCGGAGGAATAGCGGTTACCTCTGTCTGGGTCTTGAAGGCAGATAAAACGAACCATAAGAAAGGGGCCAGAGAAAAACCCGAGGCCAGGAGAATACCAACAATAAGTGAAATCTTTTTTAGGAATCCTTTCATCATACCCTGGCCTCCAGTAAGCGCCGGCCAACCATTCGCACATACATTATTGCCAGAACCATCACAATGATGAAAATGCATACGGATATGGCCGACCCATACCCCATCCAACCTTCCACGAACATTTTTTTATACCCGTAAAGCTGGAGCACATTTGTGGCATCTGCCGGCCCTCCCTGGGTCATGACAAAAGCAAGGTCAAACACGCGGAATGCATCGATGGTTCGAAATACCAGGGCCACGAGTATTGCAGGCCGGATTAGAGGCCAGGTGATGTGCCAAAAGCGCCGCCAGGCGGATGCACCGTCAACCTCAGCGGCCTGATAGAGTTGCTCAGGGATAATCTGCAGCCCGGCCAAGATCAGCAAGGCCGCGAAAGATGAGGTTTTCCAGATATCTGCAATGATAATAGACAGGAGTGCAGTTGAAGGCAATGCCAGCCACGGGATATACCTAATTGTCTCAGCCCCGAAAATTGCGTAATTGACCACGCCATAGGCGTCGTTCAACAGGAACCGCCACATCTGTGCAGACACCACAGTGGGGACAGCCCAAGGGATCAATACACAGACCCTTAGTGCACCACGGCCGGGAAAACGATGGTGCATCAGGAGGGCCAGAAGAAGCCCGATCAGGAGCTCAAAGAATGTCGTGGTGCCAACAAAGATAACCGTGATCCAAAAGGAATGGCGCGCAACCGGATCATTAAGCAGTTCCTGATAGTTGTCCCATCCCACAAAAGGGGTCCCAAGTTGCGGAAGGCCGATAATGATCCGATGGAAACTCAGGAAAAACGATTGGCCAACAGGAGTTGCGATGAATAAAAGGAGGACCAATATCGCCGGGGCAAGCAAAATCAGGTAAAAATTTTGATCTTTCCGTGTCATTTCCGGATCATAGACCCCAATTTTAAGAGCTTTTCGATCCTCGTGGATGTCGCCCTGGCCATTTCTGATAGATCCGATCTTCTTACTACGATGGCCCGGCTGAAGAAACGTTGAAGTTCCTGGCTGATCATGGGGTAAACAGGAGAAAGGGGCCGGGGCCTTGCCTTCTCAAAAGCGGGCAGAAATGCCTTCAAGTGGGCCATCTTTTCTTGAATTTCACGGTCCTGATAGATCGATCTCCGGGTTGGGGCCAGCCCTGACTCTAATGCCAGTCTCTTCTGGCTCTGTTGAGAGGTCATAAACTGAATGAATTGCCAGGCCTCCTCCGGATGTCTGGAATAGCGGTTGATCCCGAATTGCCATCCTCCGAGGGTTGACGCAGAATTGTGCCCTTGAAAGGCAGGAAGGGGCCCCACGCCTATTTTTCCGGCGATCCTCGATTTTTCAGGGTCATTGGCCACGGCCCATGCATATGGCCAGTTGCGATGGAAAACGGCCTTTCCCTGAATGAAGAGGCCCAAAGATTCGGGTTCCTCGTAGTTGACAGCACCTCTAGGTGCAGCTTTGCCGATGATACTGTCCCGCACGAATGCAACGGCCCTTATAACAGCGTGCTCGTCCAGAATGACCTGGCCGGTCTTGTGGTCTATTACAGCCCCTCCGTTAGACCATATAAACTCCATCATGTCACAGACCAATCCCTCATACTGTTTGAATTGGGCCGAGTAGATGTATAGTCCCGGATCATCTTCCCCTTTGAGAATCGCCTCTCCCTGCTCTATCATCTGACCCCATGTCTTCGGGCGGTTGAAATTGTATTTTTTCAGGAGATCTTTCCGGTAATAGAAAAGGCCGGCCCCAAGATAGCAGGGGATGCCGTATATTTTACCCTGATAGGTATTGGCGGTGATTGGCCCGGCCAGGAACTTCTTTTGCTCATGGGCGGGAAATCTGGATGTTAGATCCAGGGCCCAGCCGGCGTTTGCAAATTCGGGGGCCAGATGACATCCATAAAGAAGACGTCCACGGAGTCATCCATGTTTTTAAGACGCTGGGTAACGATAGTGTGATATTTGGTGGAGGAATGTGGTCCCACCTGGAGTTTGACGCGGATCTTAGGGTTTTCCCGGTGAAATTTCTGGATCAGGCGTTTCCAGCCCCCGGGCTGGTTAGGTTTCCAGGTAAGAAAGACGATGGTCATTGGTCCGTCTGCCTGGGAGACCTGAACACCAAGAAACATCACAACAACGACTACTAAGATAGAGACTGCTGCCAAAAAGATCCTCATGAGCGCTCTTCTTTGTTTCAAAAAAATATTTAGTTTGCTATTGACAGCTTGGATTCTTGCGCTTCAGATGATGATATCATAAGCTCTGATTTATGGCGATTTACAATTTCACGATAGAGTAATGGGCGTCTGTTGAGATAGATCTCTTCTTCCTTTCTCCATCGTCGGACTTCATTGAGATCGATATGGGCCTTGATGATGGTATCTTCAGCTCCTGCGCATACCAAGACATCCCCTTTTGGATTAAAGACAGCGCTGTGGCCTGAAAAAAACAAACCCGGCCTGTTGGCATAAACTACAAAGACCTGGTTATAAATGGCCGCTCCGGCGAGTCGACGCCACATATAATCAACAGG
>JACNIU010000146.1 GCA_014382905.1 Desulfobacterales bacterium | reverse complement strand
GACTGTCGGAGATTGATTGCCGTACACGGGCAGCAACCCGAATAAAATCAGACATAAAACTGTTAGAGGCACCCCAGGTCCGCAAACCTTAGGCACGAGAAAGGCAAAGAATTTGACCAAATTCATTATCGGTTTCGCCGTGATTTCCTTTCTTCATCTGCCTTTTTATGCGTATAATTTCATACTTTCGAGGGGGGAATTGCAGTTTCGGGGTCTTACAGATTTGATAAAGCCGCAAAAAGGCGCAAAATTCACAAAAATTGAAAACGGCATGTAATAAAATCAAGCGGTTACAAACAAGAAAAATTCGGCCCCTGACTTTTTACAAGACCATCAGATTTGGTTTTCGGAATACGGGATTCTTCCAGGTGTTTTTCAGGATGGGATATTTTTCTGTCAAGGCCTGCAATAGCATCTCTTTATCCTGCCTATCAAATGCGACTCCAGGACCTGCTAAATTCATGAACTCATTTTCCAGATAGTTGGACAGTATCGTTTCAGAATCAACCGTTTTTCTCAGATTAAAATAGTACGGGTGATAGAGATAGTCGTGCAGCAAAATAATCTTATCCAGATATTCCAATTGAAAATGGTTATGCGCGTGATTATAGGCCGATGCAGATCGGTTATGTACCCTAAAATCGATCACTATTTCAGGAACATACACCAGTCCTTGATTCGTGCCAATCCGGGTCCAGTATTCCAGGTCACACAGGTGAATCAGGTTCTGGTTAAAAACAGAATATTGAAAGAAGATTTCACGCCGTATCATGACCGATGTCGGTTCTCCGACAAAATTAAGACCCACACCCTTTTCCAGAATCGCTCCTGAAAATTCTTCAGGCAAGATGTGAGATTTACCCCGAAAAATGTCATTCAAGGTTACCACAGAATTCTCATAGAACTGCCTCAGGCCATCCTCTACCCCATTCTCGATAACAAAATTGCGCTCACCGACAACAAAACTGCCGGCTCCGCCTGTTTGCGTTGATCCGGCAGCCCTCAACATCTTTTCGATGCAGCTTTCATATAACACATCGTCTTGAAACAGGAACTTGATCCATTCCCCAGTTGAATACTGAATCGACTTGTTCCAGTTTTCAACTAATCCCAATCTGGTCTTGTTGCGGAGTATCTTGATCCTGCTATCAAGTCTCGCAAATTTTTCGGCAATATCGGGTGTTCCATCCGTGGAACAATCATCTACAATAACGATTTCAATATCAGAGAACGTCTGGTTGATGGCGCTCTCCAGGCATTCTTCTAAGTATAATGCGCCGTTATATGTGGGAATCGCAACAGTGACTTTTGCCATCCTACAGACCTCGGGTTCATCAGCAATTTTTTGTGCATTTTGCCTGCCCTGTGGAATGTAGAGCCTATTCCTCTGGGGCGCCTTTTTGCGGCTTTATCAAAATTAGAGCTGCTGCGGGTTCATCGCTGCATTTGACTAAGAAATCCCGGAGTTACCAAAACTCAACGCCACTTTCAATCGCCTGAGCCGGCTTAACCAGCGCCAGCCCTTGGATGAGAATATCTCCTCTAACAGCGCCTTGTCTGCCTGAACCTGGCCCCGCAGTTCTTCAATCTGCCGGTAAGCTTCATTCAGTTCATCAGTTGTCTGACGCAACTCCGTTCTTGCAGGTTCTAACCGGTCGTTCTGACATTTTCCGTCATGCCTGAGCTGATCAAAGAGATCGGTACTCAAAAACTTTGTCCAGATCTCTCCTGTCAAAAAGGGGGTGGCTCGGTCAAAAATCTGGGCCTGTGCCTTCAAATACTCATATTTTTGCCTGTGTGATTCCTCTGTGGTCTTGGCACCGTAGAAACGGTATTCGGCCGTCACCTTGTCTATGTGATGAAAATGAAAGTGCCTTGAAACCCTGATCCAGAAATCCCAATCTTCAAAAAGGGTTAGATCCTCGCTGAATCCCTCGACCTTGGAGAGAATGTCCCTGTGAAAAAGAGCGCTCATGATCGGAATGTAGTTTTGGAACAAGATCCGGTCCGCGTCAAAATCGATGTCATGGTTGACCACTTTCTTGATGCAGTTTTCGGGGTTTTCCGCTGGTCCGCTGAAATGGGCGCTTAGTACGCTGGAATAAACAACTTTTTCATCTCTTGACAAAATAGCGCTTACCAGGGTCTCCACATGATCAGGATAAAAAACGTCGTCATCATCTAAAAAATTCAGGTAGAGACCCCGGGCAGCCTTTAAGCCGCTGTTGGCCGCTGCTGACCTTCCCTTGCTTTTTTCATGGGCGATATATGTCACCGGGATCCCCCCTGCCAGGGCAGTTGCCACATCTTTTACGTCCTGACCCCCGTCATTTACAACTACGATCTCCAAATTGGCATAGCTCTGCTCCGCGATCGACCTTAAGGCATTTGCAAGCAGCTTTGGGCGATCCTTGGTGCGCACAATGACCGATACCAAAGGCCCGGCCTCACCCGGTGCTGGCGCCAGCCTGTGGACCTGCTGAAACGGGAGGGAAAGCGGGCCGATTTTTCTTATGAGACTCGCTCCCCACAAAGAGAACCCTTCGGCATGGGTCACATCTTCCGGAAGCGTCAAACTCCTGTACCGATCAAGGCCCATGCAGATATCTCCATATGGCCGCTCTTTGAGCTGGCTCCCATAGGCGCTCACGGCCTTTACCTTGCTGTTCAGCGCTCCGGTAATATCAACCAGCAGGTTCACTCTCAAGGGCTGTCCCACCTCATAAAAGGCTATGTCAAGGTCAGGGCGATAGCTACCGATAGCATCGCAGAGAAGAAAGCATGCAGCGCGATGGTCGGGGTGAAATTCTAATGGCGACGGCGCATACACTAATTGAGGCCTAAAATCCTCAAGCAGATCGATCATCCGTCGAAGAGCCCCCCGGGAACCAGCCAACGACCTGTCCTCGTATGGCCAGAATTCCAGATCCGTCACATCGAGACAGGCGCACGCCTTCAGCGCCTCATTCTGCCTTAATTTAACATATTCTTCCTTATCATTCCTTCCTGATGTATCTCCCTTAGCCCCATTGGTCAGAAAAACGACCTTTACAGGATCACCGGACCTTGCATGGAGGGCCAGAGCGCCCCCGCACCCGAATGTCTCGTCATCAGGATGGGGCGCCAGGACAAGGACCCTCTTACCCGTAAGGTCAGTCGCGTGGTATGGAATCAGATTTTCCTCGGTAAGCACTATCGCCTCTTGAAACCTTTAAAAGTGAAAGAGACTGGTCTTCTTTTTGAATCCAAAATCCCCAATCCAAAACCCGTCTAAAAGAGATCACTGTCGCCCCAGGTGTAATAGAAGGAGGTATTCAGTTTTTCATGGAGCTTTTCATTGTCCAAAATGTCGTTCCAGAATGTATGATAACAAAATGCCAGATCATTCGGCTCTCTAACAGCCTCAAACCCAAGTGTTTTCAGGTGGTTGCTCCACCATTCAGGGTGATATGAAAACCAGGCCTGGATTGACACTGCCTCGGGAAAGCATTTTGTAGAGAAATGGTAGAATAAATGGGAGAGGCCATCAAGGCATTCCTTGGCAAAAAGGGCATCGCCCCAGAGGAGCTTCTTGTTTCTCAAAGAAAATACGCTCCAGCCTACCAAAGCCCCCCTTTTCCGGACGGTGAACACCCTGTGGACTTTATCCGGGCAATCCAGATATCTCCATTTTACATATGTTGCGTCTCTCCTTATAAGGAATCTGTAAACAGGGCAGAGGCGATCGAAGAGCGTGTCCCATTCTTCATTAACAGAATCGACTTCCTCGACAGTAAATCCCTGTAAAATTCTTGAAAGTAAACCTGGTCGGCGAAATGGCGCGCGGGAGAGATCTCTGACCCAAAACGGGATGGGATCAAGATATATATACCCGAGGTATCGCTCACCCAATTTCCGCATATTTGCAGTGTTTGGGCCATAGCCAAAGGGGACAGACCCTTCACAGAATTTTGCGTAGAAATAGTGGGCTGTTCTGGCAAGAATGCCGGTTTTACCCAGACCAATCCGCCTGATACTCGGGTCGGTCATTGTATCTCCAATCTGAGGTACCGTAAAATTCAACACCCTGCCGTCATCCTCACTTGCAGACGATAAACAAACCGGGAATCCCGCATAATGAGATACTATCTTATCGTCCTGAGAAAAAGCCATGCAGACCTCATGAGACCCGAAAGGATTATCTCTGAATTTCCAGTACCACTGATCCAGACTTCTATCCTCTTTGAACACCTCATTGAACATTGCCAGTATCTCGTGTTCGTCGCCTTCCTTATACGAACGGATAAAGAAAGGATCCTTTTTGCCAACAAAGATCTCATAGCCAAACCGCCCGCTTTCATGCCAGGCTTTCTGTTTCTTCCATTTGTTAAGAAAAGAGAGAAGATGATCTTCTGCATTTGGATCATTCAGAGCAGATACAAGGTCGTCAAAGAGTTCCGTCAACCTATCAACTGCCCATTCACACGTAGGAACGACCTCCCTTCCTATCTTCTGATCTTCAGTGATACGAAATCCACTTTCTGAAAGTGCTGCATAGATATCTCGAGACATATGAACAGCGGTTTCGGACTTAAGCTTCCCGTCATAACAGACTTGGTCGGCTATAATCAGGAGGCCCTTATCCCTCAGTAAACGCCGAGCTTTTCTCATGACTTCATTAAGGGGGCGAAGGTATTGCAAGCTCTCCTGGAAAAAAAGCGCATCATAACTCCCTTCGGCAAGTATTGAGACGTCTTCATCGAAAAGATCGAGGACTCTGAAACAGTCTTTATCGGCCCCGTACCGCTGTATGGCATACTCAATCAGTTCCGGTGACGGCGCAATCGCGGTTACGTCAAAACCTTTTGAGCTTAACATATCCGCAGAACACCCGAGCCCGCATCCCACATCCAGAATCTTCGCAGGAGGTTCAGGCAAATAGGAGACCAGCTTCTCAAACATGCGCTCCTGTGCTCCTTCAACCGTCAAGCCAGGGGCATCGGGGAGCCAAAGCCCAAAATGGAGATGGTCGCTGTCACACATTAGGCGGTAATAGTTAAATGGTGGCGGCAGTTGCAGGATAAGGGAGTCAATTTTCATTTGAGATAGCTTCCCTTATGACCCATGAAATTACTTCAGAGCGACTACTGTAGCCCGCGGCGCTTCCCAAACGCCCAAAGTATTGACCAGGAGCGAGCACTGACCAATACTTTTCGGGGAAATCCACCGATTCCCCCTCTCCAAACCGACCTGCTGACGGCGTAAAGGTTGGATTGGGGCTCGCCTCAAAGAGCCATCCTTTCTGCAACCGGGCAGGTACTTTTATTACAAAGGGTGAGGTGATCCGGTGCTGAAAAATCTGCGCTCGCCCTCTCGTTGCAGGACGCGCAAGATGAGCCACCGCTTTTCTCAAACGGGATTTCACGCTGTTGGAATATTTGCCCAATAAGAGTGAATGGGATCGGGACATAAACTCCCTTTTCTTCCCCCACTCGTTCCGTCCGCACTGATCATAATAATGAACCGCTTTGGCCCTCGGTTCAATGACAAGGGAATACCCAGCCTTCTTCAAACGAATAAAAAGATCTGTATCTTCGAAATACAGGAAAAACCGGGCATCAAAGAGACCACCTGCCCTAAGAATGGCTTCCCTTTTCAAAAGGACAAGACCACCGGACAGGTTTCTTACCCTCACAGGTCTTTTTGCACTCCAGACCCTTATTGAATGATATCGCCAGCTATTACTCAAAAGACGGCTGATCGGAGCCTGTGGTCCACACGCGTCGAAAAACGCCTGAAGTTCAAACAAGAAAAAAGGGATAGATGGCGGGAGGTAATATTTGAGATCGTCATCCCAGAAAGCCTGCGGGGAAACAGCCCCTGTTTTTTCTGTGGAAGAAAGCGTTTTTTGAAGACGCAGGAGACAACCTGGCAGCAACCGGGCATCCGGATTTATGAGAAGGACCTGGTCCCCCTCGAAATTCTCAAAAGCCAGGTTACAGGCGCGTCCAAAACCGATATTTTTGGGACTGACCCGCAAAGCAACGGTCGGTGGGAGATATAAACGTAATCTTTCCGCCTCCTCATCGTCTTCGCTATTGTCCATCACAACTACCTGGACCGGACCGAGGGAGACCGCATCAAGAACCGATTGAACCGCCTGACGTGTCAGAGATGCACTCCTGTAATTGACAATAATGGCAACTGTTTTCAATTCAGAAGGCCCTTGGTGTATTGGGCAAACGCCAGTGGTGCTCGATCCATACCATCCCAAATTCCGGGCGGTCGCTCTCTATGGTGAACGGTGCACTGCTAACCTGGTGGATTAGCCTTAGAGCATGTTCATCCCCCACCGAAACGATAGCCCTGTAAGCCCCCCCAAGAATTGGTATCGACGGAATGACAAGTTCTACGATCTGCTCATCGGCAAACTCTATCGGTCTTAGACCAGCGATCTTCGTTGTGGTTCCAAAAACACTTTGGCCATCCGGTTGCCCAATCTCGATGCCCACATGTCCCTTTAGAGGAGGACCGGTACACACGGTCTTAATCTGAACCACCACGGCCTGGAATTGTCTAATGTTTTCAAGTCGCTTTCCCTTATCATCAACCAGCCGGATATCTTCGATGACGACTTCCGGCAGGGATACGCTTTTCGGAGAAGCCGCCTTGTTTTCGGCACCCTCGTTTTCCGCACCCCTTTTCAGAGAGGCCAAATACTCGGAAACTACCCTTGGCGTCTTGCCATAATCGCCTATCCCGCCTTTATGCAACCACAACGTATCAGCACATAATTCATTTATTAAATACATGCTGTGGCTGCAAAAAATGATCGTCTTGCCCGCTTCCCTGAACTTGGTCATCCGATCCACGCACTTCTGCTGGAATCGCTGATCCCCCACGCTCAAGGCCTCATCGATAATGAGGACATCCGGATCGACGCTCGTCGCGATGGAAAACCCCAAACGCACATACATCCCCGATGAATAGGTCTTGACAGGCCGATCAATAACATCACCCAGTTCTGAAAAACGGATAATGGCCGGCTCCTGTTCCTTAATCTCTTACTCTCCGAGGCCCAAAAGGGCTGCATTAAGATGAATGTTCTGCCGACCGCTGACTTCCGAATGCAACCCTGATCCAAGCTCTACAAGGGCAGCGACCCTCCCCCGCTTCACGACTTTTCCAGACGCTTGCCTTACCGTCCCTGCCAATCTTTTCAGCGGAGTGGACTTACCTGCCCAGTTTTCACCTGT
>JACNIU010000052.1 GCA_014382905.1 Desulfobacterales bacterium | reverse complement strand
ATCGGAAAGTTCCCTGCTGACCTGAGCCTCGAAAGATTGGTCCAGACCCCAATGCTCTTTGTAGTACACGGCGTGGAGGGTCGTGATCTTACCTATGACACCAGGAAAATATCCAACGATCTTAAATGAATTTTTCATAACCTGCCGCAATTTTTAAGATTTTGAGCACATAGAAGACCAGGCGGGGGAGCTCCTTTATTGCTTCGACGCCACACCTAAAAGCGCCGATGGCCCAGGAAACAGACTGAGGCTATAAGTAAAGAAGCTTTACATAACGGCGGATATTTGTAAAGTATTCAATTTGAAGCGGGATGTCTGTCATGGCAAGGGATTCTTCGACAGGGGTAATGACAAAATATTAGGCATACTTTAGGCAAGTGCATTTTTCCACGGCCCTAAGCGATTTGCGTTGCATTAACCCGTTTGAAATAACAGGTGAATGTGTTAATCTAGTTTCCATCCATAAATGGCCTTTTTTCGCAATCTCGGCGTCAAACTGCGGGGTTCCTTGTGCGACGTACTGACGTACGCCTCCGCCCAACCCCTTGTTTTCCTTGACCCTGCAAAAAAATACTCATTTATGAATTGGAAACCCAAAGTGCCCAGAATTTAATTTGTGGATGGGCACTAATCTAAAAAATTATGTACCCAAATTTTGCGCCGGAATTTGTTAAATTATCTGGTTTGCCGTTCTTGTAGTACACTGCAAGGGCGAAGACAAAAAGAGGTTTGGCCATGATCAACTTAAATCAACTCAGGGCCTTTTATCAGGCAGCCAAGCATATGAATTTTAGCACAGCGGCTAAGAAGCTTTTTATTACGCAGCCGGCTGTCACGGCCCAGGTGAAGCTCTTTGAAGATTACTTGGAGCTAAAGCTCTTCAAAAAAAAAGGGGGCAAACTTTATCTTACGGACGAAGGAAGGACCATCTATGAATATGCACAAAAAATCTTCGAATGTGAAAAAGAGATCGAGAATGCCGTTGAAGAGATCAAGAAATTAGGGCGGGGTACCTTGCGGCTGGGGACAGCCAGGACTTATGCCCGTTATTTTATGCCTTTCTTGATATCTCACTTTCGTGAGCCCTACCCTCATATCAAAATTGAGCTGGATGAAGGCAGCTCGCAGGACATGATCCAAAGCCTCCTTGATTTAAGAAACGAATTAGCGATTGTGGCTAAAGCAAAAGAACCTCCGGATATCTGTTTTGTTTCCTTCAGCCAAGAAGAGCTGATACTCATACTCCCACCTGATCATCATTTGGCACAGAAAAAGGCTCTCACACTCCAAGAACTGACTGATGAGCCGATTATCATGAAAGAGACCGGTTCAGGAACCCGGAGGCTGGTAAACGAATTATTTGCTAAAAACGGTTACTCCCCGAAGGTATTAATGGAAATGAGCGATGCGGAGATGATTAAACTGTTAGTTCAGCACGGAGAAGGGATCTCCTTTTTAGTAAGAGAGGCCGTGGCCCGTGAACTTAAAGAGAAAAAACTGGCTTCTGTCCCCCTAAAAGGTCAGAAGATGTTTTTGGATGTGAGCATTGGCTACTTAGAGAATCAGCCCCTTTCACCTCCGGCACAGGCCTTTCTTGATAATCTGGAGAACTTAGGGACAGAGGAAATGCGTTTCCAGGGGATGGGGCACTTGTTAGAGAAAAGGCTTTCGGAACGGGGTGAAGATCCCTCCTAACCATGTACCATAGCTCTTAGCTGGGCCATGTCCAATTCAGCCAATGAGTTTACGATGAGATCCGGCTTCGGGGTAACGGCCGGATAGGGGTCATCTCGTTAAATCGTCCGGTGGTTACCAGAATTGTGCGGATGCCGATCTGCGCAGCCCCTTTAATATCGGTTTCAGGCCTGTCGCCGATCATGAAGACCTCTCCTGGTTTTCTTCCCAAAGCATTCAACCCCTGTTGATACATTACCTGACTCGGCTTACCCACAAACAGAGGTTCCATACCGCTTCCTACCTGGAAAGGTGCGATCAGGGCGCCACACCCGGGCAACACGGCGGGCCTGCCATTGTACGTGCCATCCAGGTTGACATCCGGATTGGTTCCGATCAGTTTGGACCGGCCGCGAAGTAACATGGTGATCCCCATCGTCACCGCATGATAATCCAGTCCTTCGCCCTCGCCGACGACCACATAATCCGGTGTCTCCTCATCCGCCGTGCCGTATTCCGAGAGGGCGGCATGTAATCCCGGCCCCCCTACCGCATAATAGGTAAACGCGGGCGTCATCTGGTGAAGGTAACTCGCTGTGGCCATGGCCGATGTCAGGATATTCTCGATGCCACAGTGACCGACCCCGAGCCTTACCAGCCGGTCCAGCACCGCCTCCGGTGTGGTGGAAGAGTTGTTGGTCAGAAAAAGGTATGGATAATCCCGAATCATTTCCAGAAAAGAAATGGCCTCCGGGATCGGATCATCCCCCCGGTATACAACACCGTCCATATCGATCAAAAATCCGAATTCAGGCATCATTTGTAGACCATAACTACAGTGGTCATCTCTCCTTGCTGACATCATCGCTGTTCCGGAATGCCGACACGGCATCTGAGGGATTTCAGATTGGGGAATCCTGAAATGGGGTCTGGAGATTCATGCCCGGTCAGATCATTGGCATTGGCCGTTTCCCAGCCTTGAGATAGGTGAATGGTGTCCGGTATTATATTGTTCGTCACACGGGCCTTGAGTCGGATACATCCGGTGCGTGTCCTGATTTCGCCCATCCGGCCGTCTGTCAGTCCGTACTCCCGAGCTGTATCCGGATGGACCTCAAAAACAGGTTCCGGCGCCATCTTCCTGAGTCTCGGGATATATCGATACTGCCAGTGGAGATAACAGGGCAGATTGCCGCCTGTGGATAGACGGAGCGGAAACGCCGCATCATCCGGATCGGAATTCAGGGCACCCTCCCTGATGGGGGAAGGATCATATCCCATCATTTTCAGCCGCTCCGAAAAGATTTCCACCTTACCCGTCGGAGTTGAAAACCCCTCGGATTCATATTTCCTGTAGCGCCGCTTCTCATACTCATAGATCCCGCCATTGGAAACCAGATCTCCATATGTCACACCCAGATCGCCCAGAAGATTGTCAATACCTTCCCGGCAGGTCTGCCACGGAAAGTATTCCCCAAACCCCATATGTTGCGCCAGTTTCACCCAGATCATCTGGTCGGGAAGACCATGAACCGGTTCCACCACCTTTCTCCTCAGTGAAATCACATGTAGATTCTGGTAGGGATTGATCCGATGTTCATCTCTCTCTAAAAAGGTGCAGGCAGGGAGCACCAAACCGGCATATGCGGAATCCGGTGATCGCACCACATCGATAACCATGAGGAATTCGAGCTTCCGGAGTGCTTCACGGACACGGCCGCTGTCGGGCCACTGCAGGGAGGGGTTTCCCCCGCTGATGATCATCCCCTTTATGGGATACGGCTTCTCATCAAGAATCGCCTCTGTCATGCTCAAGGCATGGGCTTCCTTCCGTGCCTGGCAGAAGACCGGGAATTTATCGGAACCTACCGCCGGCAGGGTAGGCCCGGGAAGCGGTGTGGTGATGTCTCTGATCTTGGGTCTGGGTGTAAACAGATCGCCCCCGGGGATATCCAGGTTGCCGGTGATGGCCTTGAGTATCGCCAAAAGACGGATGGTGTTTACCCCATGGCCGTGATGTTCAAGCCCGTTCCCCGCGAAAATCCCGGCAGGCCGGGTTTCGGCGTAGGCGCGGGCAACACTTCGAACCAGATCCGCCGGAATCCCGGTCAGGGACACCCCCTTTTCCGGAGAAAAGCGTTCTTCCCTGACGGTTCCACGGAACGTATCAAACCCGTGAACCCATTTCTCGGTAAAGTCGGTATCCCACAAATCCTCTTTTGATATGACATGAAGCAGGTTGAGGATGAGGATTTCGTCGCGTCCGGGTTTGATGGGAAGATAGATGTCTGCTTTGGCCGCGGTTTCGGTTTTGCGGGGATCAACAACAATGAGTCGGCCGCCCCGCTTCTTGAATTTCCCGATCTCACCGGGGACAAGGGGCTCATTAGAAACAAGAGGATTTCCGCCCCATACCATCAGGAGGCGGCTGCGGGGGATATCCGGTTTGGTCAGACCCCCGAAGGTAAGGGTTTCCGCGATGGTACGCGACGTATTGCATATGGACCCGACACCACAGAAGTTGGGCGTGCCAAAAACATTGGCAAAACGCTTCATGTAGCTTCGGATTTCCTGATGACCGACACCCTCGCCGTAATAAATGGCAAGGCTCTCGGGTCCGTATCGGTCCTTGATGCGGTGGAGATTTCCGGCTGCAAGGGACAAGGCCTTATCCCATGTGGCCGCCTTGAGCACACCCTTCTTCCGAATAAGGGGTGATGTGAGTCTCTGTGGGGAGCGGAACAGATCGAGGGCAGCGTGTCCTTTGACGCAGAGCCATCCTTTGTTGAAAGGATGCGTCCTGGCGCCCTTTAATCCGACAGGATCACCATCCAAAACGGTCACCTCGATCCCGCATCCATGGTCACACATCCTGCAGAGAGTAGGAATATGGCGGGGTGTCTTCATCCCTTTTCCAAATCCATCCCGGTTAATATGTTGCCCCCTAATGCAGGCCTTCGGCCGCAACCAAATCAGTAACCAGTGTTCAGGTTTCAGGTTTCAGTAAACCTCTCCGATCTGGAGGCCCCTCCCCGGGGAAGCGGAAGTGCCCGGCTATATCGGCACGAGTCTCCGGGTCCGGGGGGAGGGGTTTGCGAGAGGGGGTTGGGATTATCCGGCTCTCTTTACGATGGTGACCACACCCATTTCGCCGTCAACTTTGATGATGTCACCGGTTTTTATGACCGAAGTTGCGACTCCCGTGCCCGTAACCGATGGTAGTCCATATTCCCTGCATACAATAGCGGCATGGCAGGTCAGCCCGCCGATGTCCGTAACCGCAGCCTTGATCTTCCCAAACACTGGTGCCCACGAGGGGTTGGTATTGGGACACACCATGATCTCTCCCGGTTGCAGATCCATAACCTCCCCGAGGCGCCTGAGCACCCGAGCCGGGCCTTCCGCAACGCCTGCCGAAGAGGCGAATCCCTTAAGCTCAGAGACATCCTCGGTGCTCACTTCTCCCATCCCTTTGAGCCATTCTTTGACCTTGTCGGTGGTGATACCCCATAACATGATGGTAAATGGTTCTGCCACTTCTTCAGGTGGCACCCCCAGGGCTGGGGGCGGCATCCACTCTCTGGCGGCCTCAAGGATCTTTTTCCGCTTATCCGCCTTGGCATTATAGTAGTCGCTCCTTAAGGGTACATCCACGCCCAATGCCCAAGCGGTGGCCACCTCTGTGAGGATCTCGGGAACCTCGTAGCGGTTGAACATAAATATGTCATCTACTTCATTGAGCATTCCGGTATTGACCAGGAGCCTTCCAAATTCCCTTATTTTATCAAACCAGATGGTATGAAACCAGTGTTCCACCCAGAAGAGGTGGTCCTCAGCAAACACATAAATGGTTCTTACGGTTTTGTATGCATCATCAAATGCCTTTCCGTCTTCATCGTTCTTTATCAGTTCACGATATTTGGCAACGATTTCGTCTCTTTCCTTTTCGATCTTATCCAGAGACCGCTCAATCGTCTCTCCCTTTTCAATCCGTTCGATATAGCTCTGGATATAGCTATAGGGAACATCCGGTGTATTGAGCCAGCTTCCCTCATAATGGAACCAGCCGCTGCCACATGATACGTAGAACCACGGGTCTTTGGCCTTGTCATACTCCTCAAGCCACTTCTTCCCATCAGGTATTTTATCCAGCTCAGCAATCTTCTGGTCTACTGCCACCTCGCTCTTAAGGATATCTGCTACACCGCGTGAGGAGACAGCTAATCGAGAGAGACGGCATAGCTCTTCCTCAGGACGAAACATAGAGACATAGGCTCCGGCCACCATCTTGCCAATGGCACTCTCACTGATCCCCGGAAAGAGTTTCCTGCACACATCGCCAAACATGAGATAGGCGAGGTAGGTCAGGTTCAGCATCTCGAAATGGTACTGCCATCCCTTAAACATCTGATTGACCAGAATATCAAAGGCCTCTTTCATATCATGGGAGACATAACAGCCTGTAGGCGCGGGTAGAACCTGGTCTTCAGGAACGAATTTTGGAAGTTCATGGGGAATCTCGACCGCAGCCATCTCTTCGCCAAGGGCCTTGAATTTTGTCAGCCACTTGTCCCATAATTCATCATAGTGTTCAAATATGTAGAAAACCCGCTTCTCAAATAACTGGGCCTTCTCGCCCATGACCTCCTCCGGTGGAGGGTTAATGGCGCAGATGTACATGTATGGCCCAACCATTCTCTGGGCGATCCCCTGTGCAGGCGGGATGCAGAAAACTCTGGTAGTGTATTGAGCCAGTGATATTTGCCATGCCTCATGGAATATGAGGTCAAGGGGAGGCATAGGCTCTGGGTCGTGTATCTTGTCCTGATACCAGAATTGGCTCTTTTCCCACTCCCCCCTATCTTTGGAAAACAGATAGTGCGATGGGTACATCTCCTCCCAGCCTTCAAGTTCCGGGGGAACCTGAATCTCGTGTGGATCCGGAAACCTTCCTGCCTTTTCGTCTGTCATTTTTCTCCTCCTGCGGACTGATATTTTAAGGTTTAAGCGTCTTTGCTCTATCCTTATTTGTCTTTATCACCTCCTTGGTTTGCATGGGGCTGACTTAAAAAATGCCAACCTCAAGATTTGGAAAAGGTGGCGGGATGGTCCCAGCTTTGCTATGCGGGTAGGTGAGAGAATATTTTTCATGGCGCACCTGTCCCGCTGTCGGGGCTTCGCTGGCGTCAGCTAAGTCGAAGAGGCATCCTTCAAAAGAGGGATGCCTATTACTACCACCCTAATTGAGTGATCCTCAATTGAGGTATCACGTTACTCGGGGCTGGGCGAATCGGGCGGAGGCGGCGTTGGGGGCAAAGGCCAGAAATCCCACAGATCCCCATAGCAGGCCCAGGCAGGAAAGGTCAGACCCAGCATCATGTTGGCCAGTACAAATACGTTGTTTGGGTATTTCAATCCCGCATCCCCAAAATGCCACACAGCGAACGCCTTATATGCATAATAGGCGATAATACCAATGACAATGGCTATGAGTATGTTCACGAATCCCGCTCCGGGTGCGGGAAGTGCACGGCCCGGCCACATCTGGAACATCACCATCATCATCAGTAATCC
>JACNIU010000098.1 GCA_014382905.1 Desulfobacterales bacterium | reverse complement strand
ACGAAAATCGACCCGTTTTCAGGGGGTTACGGCAACCCACAACATAATGCAAGTAAGATTCTCCCGCGAAGGGATGAGCAGCAAATCGACCGACCCCCATATGTTGTGGTCGTAAGATTCTCCGATATAACTTCAGGGGCCTGACCACACCCATGGATACGTAAGGCGTATCACAACGTTTCGTTGACACGGATTATTTCAGATACTGTCAAGATGCCAGTTTGAATTCAACGCTTCATCACCAATATCCATCATCTGTTTTTTTCAGCCGCTTCCCCAGTATCCAGGCTGAAACACTCCGGGCAACTGTCGTAGGATTCTCCAGCGAATCTGTGGCCGCACGACCGGCACTTCATGTTCTTCCTTTTCCCTCCAGTGAGTTCATCCTGGGCATCGTCGCTCAGGAAAAAGTAGGCACTGACCGGGTTGGCGATGTCCATCGGACCGAATCCTCCTTCAGCGCTCTTATCCGGAATGGACTCCTCTCGATGCGACGCATAGTCCATATCGTTATGCCCATTGTCATATTCGTGGTCCCAGGCCATGAGACACCCCCTTGATACTTCATCCTTTATCTTTACCGGGCCAAGAGAAAGTTATAATGTTATGGACATCCCCTATCCCGCGAACTGTTTTCGGCGGGCCGCGTTCCACATTGATCGGAAAAGGTCAGTGGCATTTATTCATGATCCCATCCCTCGTCAAGCAGAAATGGATCCATTTCTTTGAGATGGATTTAGGAATTCAGGGATTCAGGGATTGTTTATTACGATCAGCGGTCGGGAAAGGATCCCCGCTCTCACAGACTACCTTAGTCGGTGTAATCTTCCATCCCCAAACGCTGGATCAATTCCGGGGTGGGCTTTCCATCGGAATCCCAGCCGCGAATACCGTAATACTCCAGGATGGCATTATCTAGCCCGACGGGTATCTTCCCAGCGGCCGGGCCCTCCGTGACCGGCTCCATAAAGCGTTTCGGGTAGGCAAAATCGTCTGCTTTTTTCCAGCCGTAGCGGATATTCAGTATCTTCTGTAGCGTCGTAATCCTCTCGCCAGAACGACGGAGATCGTCTAAGTCCCAGTTGAGACCAGTAGCGGCATTGATGCTGTTGGTGAGATCGGTTAACGTGTACCCTCGGAACTCCTGGAACTTGCAATGACCGACCGAATTGATCACATTACAATAGTCGTGGAACTTGGCGTTGCGATCGCCCGCATTTTCCCAAGACCAGCGTTCCTCGTTTTCCACTTCGTCTATGCCCCACTCGGGCAGTCTGATATGACCAACCCAAATGTGCTGGGAGTTTCCGCGCTCATGATTGGGACCGGATGCCACGCCGGTGCAATAGTTGAGGGCCGAAATGTACTGGGCCCGCCAATTGTGGGCCGCTATTTCCTGGCCCTTCATCTGGACCGCCCAGTCCATAGCGCCCCGGCCCAAGGCCTCGGCCGCGATTTTGGTACCCTCTCCCAATAGGTATCCCAACCCGTCGGCCCTCATACCGATCTTTTTTGTGAACTCCACCACACCTTCATCATTACCCCATGTCAGATCTATGCCGTAGGTATCTTCCTTGGTGATCAGACCCTTCTCATAGCACTCCATGGCAAAAGCGATAATCACTCCCAGGCTTATGGTGTCCATGGAGTAAAGGTTCGCCAATTCGCAGGCATAGGAGATGGCTTTGACGTCCTTACACAGGGTATTGAAACCCATCATGGCAAAGGATTCGTACTCGGGTCCCTTACCCTCGTAGGCATAGGGGCCCTCTGTGACATGAGCCTTGTTGTGGCACTGGATCACACAGAATTTGCAAGGCCAGGGAGTGACCTGGAGCTCCTTGTGGTAGTTGGAAGCGTGCCAGGCCTCCACCCCCTCGGGCCAATCGGCCAGGGAGTAATTCTTAAGGGGCAAGTTACCCTGGGGCGCGAACAGCTCGGTGGCCAACGCCGTCCCCACTTTCTTGATCTGCAGCCACTCGGGCTTGTCTTTGTCTATCTCCAGGACACGTTTATTGATCTGGGTGTTGAGTCTCTTGATCTCCTCGGCATCATGATAGTCCAATTGCTTCTTCCCCCTCACAGCGACACCCTTGAGCATTTTGGAGCCCATGACCGCGCCCAGTCCACAACGTCCTAAAAAGGACTTCTTACGTGTCTGAATATTGGCGAAGCGGACCCCTCGTTCACCGGCCTGGCCGATGGTCACAATCTCATAGTCATCGCCTTCCCGGGCGTGGATGGAGTCTTCAGCCTGGTAGGCGTCTGTTCCCCATATGTCGCCTGCCGGTTTTATTTCTGCCCTGCCGTCGTCCACCACCACGTAAACCGGTTTATCCGACCGTCCATAGGTAACCACTGCGTCGAAGCCGGCCTGCTTCATGGCAATCCCGAAGCTGGCTGTGGCGGCAGAGTCGGAGTTCAAATTGAAGACCGGCGATATGGCCCCTGCCGACCATTTGCCGGCGCCGGACTGGGCCACCCCGTTCAGGGAACCTGCGGCAAATGTCAAACGGTTGGCCGGGTTGAAAGCGGTAGTGCCGGCCGGACACTCCTTCCACATGTAGTAGGCGGCCATACCGGCGCCACCCAGGAAGTACTCGTAAACCTTATCGGGTACCTCTTCAGAACTGCAGGTACCTGCGGTCAAATCAATCTTCAGAACCTTGTTCAATACGCCTTTCATGTTGCGCCTCCATATTCATTTTTTTTGCGTCCAGTCTCTCTCAAGCCTGCCTGGCAGTTGGTGCTCGTATCGGACGCTGTGTTCTTCCAACCCTTACACTTCAGATCGCTCATCTGAACACTCTTGACCGTTACCTCCATAGTATGTCTTTAGGCCGCTGATAATGTCGTCTATGTGACTCGCCATTGCCCTCAACGCCTCGCGCAGAGACGGGCGGCTTACGCCGAGCTGAGCCGCAAGCTGATCTTGAGGGGGGAGCTTGTCTCCTCTCTTTAGTTCACCTGCTTCAACCATACGACCGAGCTCTTCAAGTACTGAGTCAGACAGCTTTTTCTTTACGATACGTCCCAAAAACAACCTCTCTTTATAGAATAAGAAATGATGCTGTTTGTGTCCAAAAAAGTGAATTGATCATATGATTTGATCATCTATACGTCAATCCGTTTTTCCAATGCCGCGCAAATTTTAATAGGAAATAGCGATCTTTTCAGTATTCAGTCGTGCTCTTGGCCCTGAAATCGAAATCCCTGTCATTGTTGCCACTTGACACACCGGTTGTTTTGCCATAGTCTATTTAGCCGAAGGGGACAAGCTGGACCTTGTGACCATGGGCTATACCGGCGAGGATTCGCCATCGAATATATGACGGCCGCGGATGGGATTCCGATGCAAAATCCCGGACGGAGTTGATCCAGTGTTTGCCTATGAAAGTTCTCACCGACTATTGGTCTCAGGGAGAGAAGAGGCGCTTGTCACCCCTCTCCCGGATTTTGCCTAACCTCCTTGATAGCCCGGTTTTCTTTAGGGAGACTTCATATGAAGGCTTTCATCAACTGTAAAGAACAGGAATTCCCGGAAGGGACCAAACTCATTGAGGTGGTCAAAGTTATCCGGGAGGCCAAGAAGGAAGAGCCCATGATCAAGACCATAAGGGCAAAAACCGGAAAGGACCACATCATGTTTGTGCTAAATGGACAGGTTGCACCACCCAATGAATATGAGTCCATCGAGATCCATGAAGGAGATCATATCAGATGGGTCCATCCCTATTTTGGCGGCTGAATGGAGTTTTCCAGTCAGCGGTCGGGATTCCGGTGTGGAATGTTTAAAATCTTGCGAGCCTCTTCCGGTGTAGCAGCCTCTCTTCCAATAAAGCGAGCGATTTGAACAGCCTTTTCAACCTGATCCCAGTTTCCTTTCGCGAGTTCCTTTGTGCTGGGATCAATATAAACGTTGTCTTCCAGTCCCACCCGAATGTGTCCTCCGTAGATCGCTGAAGCCATGGCCACTCGAAAACAGAGAGCTCCCACACCAATACCCTGCCATGTTGCTCCCGGGGGAATGGCGTGAATACAGGAGTTGATGGTATCGGAGTTGAAAAGGATACCACCCATGACACCGAAAACAAAGGAGTAGTGAAGAGGGTCAGACAGAAAATCGAAGTGTTCGTGAAACCATAGGGTGTTGTGGATATGTGCCAACCCAAAGACCTCCAACTCCGGCTTGCACCCAACTTCTTTCATCTTCCTGCCGAACTCTGCCGTTGCGTGTAATGGATTCTCAAATGTCCAGTCGCGGTAGATCTTGTCGCTGGTCTGACTCACAAAACAAAAATTCATTGAGCCGGGATTCAAGGAAGCCATTTCAGGTTTGAGCGCAGTAACAGGCTGCAGGCGTTCTTCCAAAGACGTCTCGAGACTTATGCCGGTACTGGTGTTGATAATCAGATCGGTATTCTCTTTCAGCGCCTGGTAGATGGGAAACATGTACTTGGGATCGGCAGTGGGTTTCCCGGTGTCAGGCTCCCTGAAATGGACGTGCACAATGGCAGCGCCAGCCTCCTCAGCCCTTTTGGCTTCTCTCAGAAACTCTTCCGGAGTGTAGGGAACGCTTGGATTGTGCTCCTTCATGGACTGCCCGCCTGCCAGGGCGGCAGTAATGATGACCTTATCCTTACCCTTCATTGGACGCTCCTTTCGCCTGGGCGGTTTTTTATTTTGACAGCTGCAAGGGAAGCTCGCGCAGCATGCTCGGAGATATATTCTATGGTTCGGACAGTTCCAGCGGGATGCCATCCAGGACAGAGGGCCGGGTAAAGGCGATCATCTTTCCCCTCAGTCCCATCTTGGGCTTCCGGTCGGCCAGTTCTACCCCACGTTCTTCAAGGATTTCCAGATCCGCCTCCATGTCATCTGACAGGAGACAAACATGATGGATGGCATTGCCCCTCTCCTTCACGAATGTGGCAAAGGTCCCTGCCTCACTGTAGTCCTCGATGAACTCCAGCCCGATCCCCTTGAGGTCCAACACCGCCACCTTCATCTTCTTGTCGGGATGATCCTGAATCTGTGGGACCGGGAGGTCCAGGGCCTTGCTGATGGCCCCCAGACTCTCTTCGATGTTCTTCACGGCTATGCCGATATGACCGACGCCTTTTAGCATATGCTGATTCCTCGACCAGGAAATGGGTTCCGCTATAGTTTGAGGATCTCGTCCAGTTTCCCCGCATAGGCCCCTTCTATGATCGTCCGCAAGACCGATTCGCTTTTTTCCAGGGGAACCGGCCGGGGCATTGCCTCGAGCTTCATCTTGTTTTGAGCGGCATCCGAAACCGCCTTTTCGATGAGATCCCTGGAGAAGTTCTCAAATTCCTTCAAGGTCAAAGGGAACCCCAGTTCCCGGTAGAAATCGAGCAACCCCTGGGAGAAATCCCTGGCAACGTCACCGGAATCCTGAAACCCCAGGATGTGGGAGACTTTCCTCAGCCTGTCCGCCGCCACCGGAGCATAATAGGCCCCGTAATAGGGCAGCATGACGGCACAGGCCTCGCCGTGATCCATCACATTGCACCAACTGAAGGAATTCAGATGGGGGCCGCCGGCCTGTTTGTAGAAGAGGACCGTTCCCCCGAGCAGACTGGCAAGGGCCATGTTTCTTCTTCCTGTTTTGTCTGTAGGGTCCCGGACGATCCTGGGCAGGGCCTCAAAGAGAAGGGACAATCCGGCGAGGGCCCGCTCGTTGGTCTGGGGATCTGCGGCGTCGTCCACCGTGTTCAGGTAGCCCTCCACCAGATGGGTCATGGCGTCGAGGCCTGAAACAAGGGTGACCCGTTTGCTGCAGGAGTAGGTCAGTTCAGGGTCCACGATGGCCTCGTTGGCGACGATGGCCGGATCTATCATCAACTTTTTCACCCCCAGAACGGGGTCGGTAATGACCGAAAAACGGGTCACCTCGCTTCCGGAACCGCTGGTTGTGGGAACGGCCACAAGGTCCATGGCCCGCTCGGTCTTTTTGGAGACCATCCCCACTCCGAAATAATCATCCAGTTCCCCGTCCTTAACCTTGGCTAATATGCCGGCGGCCTTGGAAGCATCAATGACAGATCCACCCCCGACGGCCAGCAGGCAGGTGAAGTTTCCTGCCAGCAGGTGATAGGAGATTCGGTAAACCGTCTCTTTGCTGGGGTTCGGCTCCACTCCCTCACAGATTTTATATCTGACCGAGGCCTGATCCAGGAGCCCGGTGATCCTGTCCAGGACACCGGTGGTCTTGACCGAACCCTGGCCTATGACCACGAGCGCATTGTCCGCATATCTCCGGACCGCATCCCCCACCTTGTTGATGGTCCCTTCGCCGAAATGGATCCTGGTGGGTTCCCACTCTTGGATCTCTTTTTCCACGTCCTGCATATCTGACCTCCTAACCTGGATAAATTTGAACAAAAAAAGGTTTCATGCTTCAAAGCCCGATCTCCCCGGGGGCAGGAAGGTGCGGAGACGGCCGAAGACCTACGCGTCCGAACGTCTGAAAATCAGTACGGCGCCCATCACCACAAACACCATGGTATCCGCGGCCTGGGAGTAATACCGCCCCGTGAGGGCAATGACCATGCCGAGCACGAAAGCAGAGATGAATGTTCCCGTGAGGTTCCCCATGCCACCTACAATCACCACGGCAAAGGCAATAAGGAGGATATCGTAACCCATATAGGGCTCGGCCGAGGAGATCGGGGCGTAAAGCACGCCGCCCAGAACCGCCAGAGCACTTCCCAGAATGAACACAATGGAAAAGTACTTGTCCACGTTCAGCCCCAGACACCAGACGCCTTCAGTATCCTCGAGGGCCGCAATGACGATTTTACCCACTATACTCTTTTTGAAAAAAAGATTCAGGCCCGCAAACACCGCAAGGGCCATGGCAACGATTATCGCGCGATAAACGGGCAGATCGATGCCGAAAAGCCGAAAAGAAACACCGATGGGATCCGTGACCGGCTGGGGGGTGTTACCCCATATCCATTTAATGACGTCCGTGCCTATCAAAAGCAAGGCACAAAATGGTAGATGTTTTGAGAATCCCTTTCATCATCTATCTTATGCTTCTATCCACTATCTCGGTCAATATCTTCCCCCCTTTCAGCTAAAGATTTTCCTCGGTCGGTAACTCTCAACGTGACCAGCGGTAATTGACAACTGAGTTCTGTGATTACATCCCCCTCAAAGATCCCATTTCAACTAATTAAAGCAAAAACGCACCCAATTACGTTTGGTTCAAGAGAACCGGTCAGATCTTCAATATGGCACCGGTGCTGGCCGAAGTGACCATCTTGGCATAGCGGTAGA
>JACNIU010000304.1 GCA_014382905.1 Desulfobacterales bacterium | reverse complement strand
AACGAATATTCGGGAAATGGGTTTCCAGCCATAGCGGAAATTCTGGAATATCAGGTGTATCCAGAGAGTGGCGGCACCCGCCGTTTCTTGCGTGCGCCACAGCTAAAAGCCCTGGAGACCTATTGGTATCTGAGGCTGGTTTAGAAAACACCCCACATTTTCGATCTCTACAAGGGCTTTTTTCAGAAGAAGGCAGAGTTGATAAAGGCGCTGGGAATTTCCCAGGCAGCCTTTGAGGCAGCAGACTATGAGATCGAAGTTCTCCTGGACCGTCTTCGAACTGACGACTATTTTGTGAGGGCTTACAAATTCGAGTCGCTACGCGAAACCCTGACTTTGGACTATCCGAGTTACATCCTTGCACTGGCCATGGGCGCAGGGAAAACGATCCTGATTGCAACGATTATCGCCACCGAATTTGCCATGGCCATGGAATATCCAGATGGTCCTTTTGTCCAAAACGCCCTGGTATTCGCCCCGGGTAAGACCATTATCGAGTCGCTTCGCGAGCTTTCGCAAGTGCCTTATGAAAAAATTCTTCCTCCCCGATTGCACAAGGCTTTCGCAGCCAATCTCAAACTCACCTTCACACGCGATGGAGATCCCAACATCCCGGTTATCCGAGGATCATCATTTAATGTTGTGGTTACAAATACCGAAAAAATCCGAATTCAGAAAGAAACGATCCGCAAACGAGACCTTGACCAGCTAATGCTTCCCTCGGAAGAACTGGAAAAGGCCCGTGCAGAGGTGGCCAACCGGCGACTGCAGGCAATCGCAAGTCTTCCCCATTTAGCTGTTTTCTCAGATGAGGCCCATCACACCTATGGCCAGACCATGGGCAAGGACCTCAAACGAGTCCGTCAGACCGTGGACTACCTGAACGACAATAGCCCAAACCTGATTTGTGTGGTCAATACCACGGGCACGCCCTACTTCCAACGGCAACCCTTGCGGGACGTCGTGATCTGGTATGGCCTGTCCGAAGGCATCCACGAGGGCATCCTCAAGGAGGTGGCGGGGAACATTTATGCCTATGACTTCGATCCCTCCAATGCAATGGACTTTGTGAGGGAAGTGATCTCGGATTTCTTCAGGACGTATAAGGACGTAGGCTTACCTGACGGTTCACCGGCCAAACTCGCAATGTATTTTCCCCAAAATGATGATCTGGACGAACTCAGGCCACACGTGGAGAACACGCTTGCCTCTATCGGTCAGTCGCCTGCGGTGATCCTGCGCAATACCTCGGAATCGACTCAAGAGGAGGTGAATAATTTTAACCGTCTAAATGATCCCGAAAGCCCGTATCGGGTCATTCTTTTGGTGAACAAAGGTACGGAGGGGTGGAACTGCCCCAGCCTTTTTTCTTGCGCCCTTGCCCGAAAGCTTAAGTCTTCAAACAACTTTGTGCTGCAGGCCGCATCCCGCTGCCTTCGTCAAATACCAGGCAATAATCACCCAGCCCGGATTTATCTGTCAATGGAGAACCGGTCCGTCCTGGATAAGCAGCTCAAAGAAACATACGGAGAAACCATTGCCGATCTGGACCGCACGGGGCGGGAAACACGCTCTGCCATCCTCAAACTGAAAAAAGTCAACATCCCGCCACTGGTGGTGAGCCAGTTGGTACGAACCGTTGTGCCCTTTGAAGACACCGGCCATGATCCTCTACGGCTTGAAAAACCCAAGGGAAGGAAACCGAAACATTTTAGACTCTCCATTTTCACCGTTATGGAGCAGCAGTCCACTGACCGTATCCTGCAGCAATTGGGCGAAGAGGTTGAACTTGAAGGTGTGGAGGACTCTGTCGATCTCTACACTGCTGCCGTGCGGTTCTCTGATGCCTACCGGATTGATCCATGGGTTGTTTACGATGAACTTGAGAGACTATATGGTTCTAAAGGAGACATTCCGCTTCACCATATAGATCACCTGGCAATGCAGATTGAGGAGCAGACGCGCAAGTACGATGTAAAGGAGGAACGGGTTGATGTGGCCCTTGCTCTGGTAAAGCCGGAGGGATTTGTTAAGATTACGGAACCGGACGGATCGGAAGTCTATACCGCCGAAATTAGATATCCCAAAGATAGGGAACAACTGCTTTTATCGCTGGGAGACATGAAAGGAAACGAAAAGAGATTTGGATTCCATTATACGCCCTATAATTTCGACTCCAACCCGGAGAAGTCTTTCTTTGAACAACTTCTTCACCAACTGAACACAAACCCCTCTGAAGTAGAAGATATCTATTTTACCGGCGCTGTTACAGACCCCAACAAGACGGACTTCTTTGTGGAGTATAAGGATGAAAAGGGCAAATGGCGAAACTACACCCCCGACTTTGTTATTCGCAAGAAAGGCAAAAGATCCAAGCCCGGCAAATGTCTGATCGTAGAAATCAAAGCCGAGCGCGAGCGTGCTCATCCGTTGGACGGGGAGGGCGGTAGGAAGGCTATAGCTATGAAGCGCTGGGTAGACCTGAACCCTGAGCACCTGCAATATGAGATGATTTTTACCCCCAGTGACGCAATATCTGTCAACCAAACACTAAAAGTTCGTGATTTTGTGGAAGAAAAGGACTAAGGACCATTCTTTTCACGATTAGAACCAATGATATCGCAAGAATCTTAGAGAGACCTTCTAATAAACAATGAAGCACAGTATGGCAAAAAAGAGCAATGAAGCCAGGGTAAAAATCAGCCCCGCAAAGGGAAGGCCGATGCTTAACTGGGTGGGGAAAAGGCCGCTTAAGGTAGTGCCCGCCTTGCCAGCCCAGCATGTCGAAACATTTGATCCTTCACGCGACCTTGGGAAAAAGAAGCCGTCTGATATTTGGCAGAACTGGCCGGATGGGTATCCAAAAGGAGGGCTCCTTTTTCATGGAGACAACAAAGAGGTCCTGGCCCATCTTTTGGCGAACGGATTTAGAGGCAAGGTGAATCTTATCTATATTGACCCTCCATTTGACAGCGGGGCTGATTACGTGCGCAAGGTTGAACTTCGTGGCGTAAAGGGAACTGTAAAAATAGAGGGTGAGGCATACACCCTTGGTGAGCAGATCCAGTATACTGATATTTGGGCGAATGATAATTATTTGCAGTTTATGTATGAGAGGCTGATGTTGCTTAAGGAGCTTTTGTCTGAAAATGGGAGCATATTCCTCCACTGTGACTATCGCAAAGCTCACTACCTAAAGGTTGTTATGGATGAGGTTTTCGGGTCTTCGTTCTTTAGGGCCAACATCGTTTGGAGAAGCATGACTTCAAGCGGATTCAAAGGAAAGAAGAGTTTGGGAAAGAGCCATGCTGATTTACTCTATTATTCCCAGAACGAAAGGTTTACGTACACGCCTATGTGGTCTCCGTATGACGAAGAATACCTGAAACGATTCGATAAAAAAGATCCAGACGGAAGACGGTTTAAAGATGAAAAGATTGGGTCGGCAACCTCAAAAGAAACAATCGAGAAACTAAAGGCAGAAAACAAAATATACGTCACGTCCAAGGGGACCTATCGAATCAAGCATTATCTTGAAGAGGCTCCAGGTATCCTCATTGATGATGTTTGGATCGACATTCGAGGTGAAAATTCGCAGTCGTTAGACTTAACCGGTTATCCTACTCAGAAACCCACAGATCTTTTAACTCGAGTTATAGAGATGTTTTCCAATTACGGCGACACTGTCCTTGACTGTTTTCTCGGTTCAGGTACCACCGCCGCAGTAGCCCAAAAACTTAGCCGGCACTGGATTGGCTGCGATATCAATACAGGCGCAATTCAGACCACCTCCAAACGGCTTCAGACCATCATTGCCGAACAAATTAAAGAAGGAAAGAAGCCTAAGCAGAAAAAACTTGAGGGCATGGAAATAGATGGGGAGAACTCACCCGAACCGGCCCAACTCGGTTTCACCGTCTGGCGGGTAAACGACTACGATCTTCAGATACAGCACAACGAGGCAGTCAACTTAGCCTGTGAGTACATCGGCGTGGAGCGTACCCGTGGCGACGCCTTTTTTGACGGCACCCACGGCAAGAAGCTGGCAAAGATCATCCCTTTTAACCACCCCCTTACCCCGCTTGACCTTGAAGAACTCAAAAAGGAACTGGACGCCCGGCCTGATGAGGACCGTGATATTACGCTCGTTAGCCTCGGAATGGAGCTGGCCGCACAGAAGTGGCTTGATGACTGGAACCGCCACCGCAAGGGGGGCGCGCCAAACCGCATTGAGGTGATTGAACTACGCACGGACCCGAAATACGCAGGATTTATCAAGCACGATCCCGCAACGGCCAAGGTTTCCATCAAGCTTTCTAATGACAGGATCAAGGTGGAAATCAAGGACTTTATATCACCAACCATCATCAAGCGTCTTGAAATGGAACAACACGTCTTTAAAGCTAAGATCAAGGATTGGCGCAGCATGGTGGACTGTGTGATGATAGACACTGCCTATGACGGCAAGATTTTCAATGTGGTCCTTTCCGACGTACCTGAGAAAAAAACTGATTTCGTTTCAGGGGGTTATAGCTTTCCAGCCCCCAACGGCAAAACCACCATAGCCGTCAAGATCATCGACATGCTTGGCGAGGAGCTCCTTTTGACGAAAGAGATATAAGAAGGTATTTCAGAACTCGGCAGAGTTGCTACTTCTCAAAACAGCTGTGTAAAGGCAAGTATGAACAGGAGCATTCCAGAAGGTGGGGTTTTAGATGGGAAGTACCGCATACTCAGAATGCTCGGTGAGGGCGGGTTTGGAGAAGTCTATCTTGCAGAAGATCTTCTCTTGAAAAATCATCAAGTCGCTATCAAATCCCTTAAAATGGAAGACCCCAATCGAGAACAAATCCTTGTGAGGGAGATGGAATTTCTTTCGAGCCTTGCCCATCCCAATGTTGTGCGCTTTTTTCATCACTTTAGCGAAAACGATACGCTCTTTCTTGTTATGGAATTCTGTGGTGGCGGTTCTGTGCGGGAGTCTCTTCAAGAGGGGGTTCGATTCGACATCGAACAGGTTGTAAGCTGGACCATAGATCTGTGTCAGACCCTACATGCAGTTCATCAAAAAGGCATTGTGCATCATGACCTGAAACCGGACAATATTTTTTTTGGTGATGAAGGGCTTCTAAAGATCGGGGATTTCGGAATTGCCAATACAAGGGGTGGTACCATTCCCTATATGGCGCCGGAACTTTTTTTGTTGAGAGAAAGGACATCGCGCAGTGATGCCCGTGTTGACATTTATGCCCTCGGGGTGACCTTCTTGGAGGCGTTGACAGGGGTAAATCCGTTTTTTGATCTGCCAGAAGAAACTGCCTTAAACAATAAAATTCGGATGAACTTTGTTCCGGAATCACTTCAGCCATGGCTGAGAGAAATAATCCTCAAGGCACTCCATCCTAAACCGGAACTAAGGTTTCAGACGATGCGTGAATTTCAGGAGGCCTTGGAATCGCGTCATGTTCCTTATATTTTCAAACGGAAACGGATTCAGGCCCACCAAGCAGCCTCAAAGGCTGAATGGAATTTGGGGAAGAAAAAATGGGCCCGGGCCATAAAGTTGGCCGAACAAGCAGAAAAACAGGACCCTGACTGCGTGAGCGCTTTGATCACGGCAGGAAAATGCGAACTTTTCCTTCGCCGAATCAAAAAGGCAACCGGCTATTTTGAACGGGCAATCCGAATAAATCCGAGGGCAAACATTCAGAAAGAACTTGGCTGGATATACCTTGAAGAGGGTCGGTTTCCTGAGGCCATTTCCATGTTGAATGACTATCTCCAGCGAAACGCAGCGGATTATGAGGCGTACAATCTGTTACTTAAAGCCTTTTATTGTACTGGTCGGTACGATGTTGCTTCTGACTTAATACGCATTATCCTGAAAGAGTATAAAGGGAACGGGTGTTTTGGAAATAACTTGCTCCTTTGTGAAATACTGCTCGGACGTATGGACAAAGAAAACCTACCGAAAATTGATACGAAAAATCCGTTTATTGTCTACAACCAGGCCGTTGTCTTGGAGGAACCTTCTTCATGGAATAAAGAGGGCAATGTCCCTTTGAAATCCAAGCTTCTTTTCCAGGAGTTCCAATTAGGCGATTCTAAGAGATGCCGTTCTAATATCCTTGTGACAGAAAACAAAGAGGGGGAGCAAAAGAAGTTTGGTCAACCCATAATAACGATAGGACGGCTCGAAGACAATGACATCGTGTTTAAAGACCAAAATGTCAGTCGGCGGCATTCTCTTCTGGTGAATTACGCAAATGAGGTGTGGCTCTATGATATGGGGAGTACTCATGGGACATTCTGTGATGAGCTACCTGTCCGGAACTCAGTGTTTCTTGTCGGACGCCACAAAAAAAGTGGAATAGCAGAGTCAACATTTACCGTTTTTGCAAAGGAAGGTATCTTATTATGAGACCGCCTTCTTTAGAAAGACGGCTGATAAGAAAGGGGAGGTCATATGATTTCAGCTGAAATAGAAGAAACCATCAGGACATGTGCCCGAGAGTTTGATGTAAAGGCGGTATGGATTTTTGGCTCTTCACTTGAAGATGATCCTCTTGCCCGAGATATTGACTTGGCCGTTGAAGGAATTCCACCGGAGCTGTTTTTCAAATTCTATGCCCGCCTATTTATGGCCCTTCCGAAACCTGTCGACCTTGTGGACTTATCGCAGGACACACCCATCGCTTCAATCATCCGCGCAAAGGGGGTTAGCATATATGAGCGGTAAAGATTCTTTTTTGCTTGATGAACAAAAAAACATCGAAAAGACGGTTGCAATGATTGAGGACCTCTCGTCAAAAACAGATCTCTCAAAATACGAGGTCATCGCACTTGGCACACTTTTGCAAAACCTATATACGGGTATAGAAGGGATTCTCCGTTACCAGCTACAAAACAGAGGTGTCAAATTGCAGAAGGATGAGAACTGGCATAAGGATCTATTAATAAAATCACGGGAGAGGGGTCTTGTTTCAGATGCACAGTTTGAAGGACTTCTCGAATTGCTCCTTTTTCGCCATATGCACATACATGGGTATGGGTTTATGTTAAATGAAAAACGGCTCCGACAATTAGCTGCCCCTGTGCCAAGTCTTTGTCAGAGCTTCCTTAGCTCACTTTAACGTACACCCTCCGTGATCTGGGGCCGTCAAACTCGCAGAAAAAGATTTTTTGCCAGGTTCCGAGGACCAGGCGGCTATTTTCAACGATCACTGTAACCGAACTGCCGATAATCGATGCCTTGATATGGCTATCAGAGTTCCCCTCCATATGACGATACCGGTCGTTCGCCGGGACCAATTCATTTAATTTCCGGATAA
>JACNIU010000059.1 GCA_014382905.1 Desulfobacterales bacterium | reverse complement strand
AGGATATTATATAACAGTTAACAGCAGACCCCCATTACCAGTTTATTGTTTAGTGGCTTGAGATATACTGAGATGAATGGGCCTGGAGGCCAGGTATGTTACCATTAAGGCGTGGATGATTGGAAAACAGTGTCATCATTGCAAATGTGGATACCCAAGTTGATTAGCTATGTTTTCTCAGTTGAGTACAAAAAACTTCACGTATGTTCCTTAGGATGAAAAAATGCCTTCCCAGGATCTGATTCTTGAGACAAAGGGATTGACAAAATATTTCGAAGCCCTAAAGGCAGTAGACAACATAAACCTTAGGGTAAGGGGTGGCGTCCATTCTATTATTGGGCCTAATGGCGCCGGAAAGACCACTCTCTTCAATCTGCTAACCGGTTTTTTGATGCCAACCTCTGGGGAGATTCGTTACCTGGGTAAAGAAATCACCCGCTTGCCACCCTATGAGATCTCTCAGCTCGGCATGGCCCGGTCATTTCAAATTACAAGTATTTTTCCTGATCTAACCGTTTATGAAAATGTACGCATTGCTGTTCAATCAAGACTCAAGGCCTGCTATAATTTCTTTATATCATTTAAGAAATTAAGAGGGGTAGATGCGAAAACCAGAGAGGTCTTAGGGCGGGTCGGCCTCTTGGATTACGCCCATTCAAAAGCCAGACACCTTTCATACGGCCTGCAAAGGGGGTTGGACATCGGTATTTCCCTTGCAACCGATCCGAAGTTGATCCTTCTGGACGAGCCAACCTCCGGAATGGACCAAAAGGATTCAAATCAGGTGATTCGAATGATTTCCGAAGTTTCAACGAAAATCCCCGTTGTCCTCATCGAACACAACATCGATATTGTCCTGTCTATATCTGATGTTGTGACTGTGCTATATCAGGGGGGCGTTCTGGCACATGGAACCCCCTCTGAAATTCAAAAAAACGACAAAGTCCAAGAAGCATATCTGGGAGGCTATTGAAGTGCTTCGTCTTGAAGACATAAATACCTATTACGGAGATAGCCATATCCTAAAGGGAGTCTCTTTTGAAATAAAAAGGGGGGAACTTGTGACCCTTCTCGGACGTAACGGTGCTGGAAAAAGCACGACCCTCAAGAGCATCATGGGAATCGTACCCCCGGCAAAAGGAACCATCAGTTTTGACGGGTACGATGTTTCTGGACAAAAGCCCCACAGGATCGCCTCCTTGGGCATGGGCTATGTCCCTGAGGAAAGGGCAATCTTTCCAAGCCTTTCTGTTTCAGAAAACCTAAAATTACCCATGAGTAGGAGTGGGGTGGGGCTCTGGCCATTAGAAAAGATTTTCAGCTACTTTCCTGTTCTTGAAAGAAGGCGGCATCACAAGGGGTCCCAGTTGTCCGGTGGGGAACAGCAGATGTTGGCCATTGCTCGCATTTTGATAATGCGGGTCAAGATAATCCTGCTGGATGAACCCACAGAGGGGCTGGCCCCCATGTTGGTGCGTGAAATCGCCCAGATACTGAAAGAGACAAAGAAGACCGGCATAACAATGCTCCTGGTTGAGCAGAATACGCGTTTTGCTGTGGAAATCGCCAATAGACACAATATTCTTCATGAAGGAAAGATCGCTTATCAGGGTGATAATGATGAATTCAAGGCGGATGAGGAGACGCAAAGGAAGTATCTGGCAGTTTAAAGCGCCCAATTCATAGGGGAAGGAGGTGATGTTTTTCTATTTGAGTTTTTGTTTCATGGCAATAACACTCTAATAATTGATGGGAATTGGGAGGATGCGATGATGAAAAAATACGATACATCTCTTGGGTTCATGGTAGGCGTTTTAGTCCTGGTGTTTGGGATGATAACGCTGACGATTTCTCCGGCTTTAGCGTCAGATCCGGTTAAAGTCTCTATACTCACAGATATGTCAGGTCCTTACGCAGGCATTACAGCATCAAATGTGGAGGCCGCCAAGATGGCTATCGCAGATTTTGGTGGAAAGCTGCTGGGGAAGGACATCGATTTTGTCTATCGGGACCATCAGTGCAAAGCGGACCTGGGCAATCAAAAGGCCAAGGAGCTCTACGAAAAGGAAAAGGTTGATGTCATTTTTGACTGCCCAAACAGCGCTGCAGGCCTCGCTGTGTCCAACCAGGCCTTACTTCACAAAAAGCTTTTCTTCAGCATCGGGTCTGGGACAACGCGTCATACGGGACCCGACTGCAATCGCTACACCTTTGACTGGGCCTATAATGACTACATGCTGGCCACGGCTGTGGGACTTTGGGCAGCCGATAACCTCGGGAAGAAGTGGTATACGATTACGGCTGATTACGCATGGGGTCATGACCTCTTGAAGCACTTCAAACATGCCTTAGAGAGCAAAGGGGGTACGCTGCTGGGTAACGATATGGTCGCCTTGGGTACCTCTGATTTTAGTCCGTATATCCTGAACGCCATGAAAGCGAACCCGGAGGTGTTGGTCCTTTTGAACGCAGGTAAAGACGGGGTCAACTCCACGAAACAGGCCAATGAATTTGGGCTCAAGAAAAAGGCCAAAATCGTGCACGCCTTGCTTTTTATCGAAGGGATCAAGGCGGTTGGTTCAGATGTTTTTGCCGATGACTATGTCACTGGGGCCTGGTACTGGAAAAGTAAAAATCCCGGAGCAAAAGAATTTGTCGAGAAATGGCGCGCAAAATTTAACAAGCCGCCCAACTGGATGAATGCCGCCACCTATAGCTGTGTTACCCAGTACCTGGAGGCTGTGAAACGGGCTGGGACCAAGGATCCAAAGGCGGTCATTAAGCAGTTGGAAGGACATAAGTTCAGGGATTTACTGGCAAACCCGGGGTACATTCGCCCGGAAGATCATATGCAAGTGGGCGATGCCTATATCCTAAGGGTCAAAAGACCTGAAGAAGTCAAGGAAGCCTGGGATTATTTTGAAATTGTAGGCGTCGTTCCAGCGAAACAGGCACACATGGATCCGAATGAAACAGGCTGCAAAATGGGCGGGTTTTAGCCTCTCATGACTTAGAGTATGTGAATCCCGATAAAGGTCGGGATTCACATGTCCGCAATCTCAATATGTAATTGAGGATCCCTGATGAGTGTTCAATTCGTATTCATTCAGCTTTTTAACGGGCTTATCCTGGGTTCTATCTACGTCCTTCTTTCTCTTGGGCTATCCATCATCTTTGGTATGCTCGGCATCATAAATTTCGCCCACGGCGCTTTTTACATGTTGGGGGCCTATACGGCCTATACCATAACCGCCTATATTTTCCCCGATTTTTGGACCGCCCTGATCCTTTCGCCAATTATCATGGGTGCCTTCGGCGCAGCCTGTGAGGTACTTCTTTTTCGACGTCTCTACAAATTGCAGCCCCTTTATATCATGTTATTTACCTTTGGTCTGATGATGGCACTCCAGGATATCATCCGGATCCTGTTTGGCAGTATGGGGGTCCCTTTTGATGCCCCTAAGGCCTTGGCAGGTGCTGTGAATCTGGGATTTATGTTTTATCCCAAATATCGCCTTTTCCTCATAATTGTTACATTTCTCTGCGCACTGGGTGTCTGGTTGTTTTTGTCAAAGACCAGGCTGGGTGCCTTAATAAGGGCCGGAACAGACAACAGCCAAATGGTCGATGCCCTGGGAATCAATATTTCCCGGATTATCACGCTGGTCTTTGGCTTGGGCATAGGTCTTGCCGGACTGGCCGGAGTGCTTGCCGCCCCAATTCAAAACGTAACCCACACGATGGGAATGAATTTTCTGGTTGACTGCTTTGTGGTGGTGGTAATTGGAGGGATGGGAAGTATTGCAGGTTCAATTATCGGCGGTCTCATTGTGGGGGAGATTATTGCGGTTGGTATAATGGTTTGGGCACCTATCGCCAACACTCTTATCTATATATTTATGGCCGCGTTTCTGCTGTTACGTCCCCGCGGCCTTTTTGGGCGAGAGGCCTTTCATGATTGATGAGGCTATTCCCAAGCAAAAGATAATTTTTGCGGCACTGGCCATTCTGCTGGGTATTTTGTTCCCGTTCTTCGCGCCTTACACGGCATTGGCCAGTGAGATTCTTATCTTTGCCCTTTTTGCTATGGCCTACGACCTGGTTTTAGGCTATGCGGGCATGCTCTCTTTTGGGCATGCGGCCTTTTTCGGCCTTGGGGCGTACACAACAGGAATTATGTTGCTCCGCGTTTATCCTTTCGTTCTGGTGGGCCTTTTGGGCGGGGTTATTGTGAGCTCTTTGGCGGCCTTTGCTATAGGATTCTTGAGCATCCGAAGACGCGGTATTTACTTCACAATGGTTACCCTGGCCTTTGCCCAGATGTTTTATTTCATAGCCTTCAAATGGACCAGTATGACAGGAGGCGATGATGGGCTGCAGGGCGTTCCCAGACCCGCACTGGGGCCCCTGGATTTGTCCTCGGAGATAGCCCTGTATTATTTCATACTCTTTTTTGTGGTTGCCTCCATGATAATAGGGATCAGGCTGATCAATTCACCCTTTGGAAAAACGCTTCAAGCCCTCAGAGAAAACAAAGACAGGGCTATGAGCATCGGATACGATATTGATCAATTTAAGCTTATGGTGTTTGTTATATCGGGTTTCTTTTCAGGGCTTGCCGGCGGTCTTTATGCCTTGCTGCTAAATTTTGTCCCCTTAAGCTGTCTTTATTGGCCTACCTCTGGAGAGGTAGTGGTTATGACCATAGTGGGGGGAATGGGAACTCTTTTTGGACCGGTGTTGGGTGCGATCGCCATAATTCTATTAAGAGATATGATCAGTAATTATACGGAAAGCTGGAGCTTGGTTATGGGACTCCTTTTTATGAGTTCTGTGCTGGGATTTCGAGGAGGTATCATGAGCCTTCTGCGGGACAAGCTTAAATTGAAGATTTGATTGTATAGGAAGATAGGAATGGGGTTTGATGTATTATAGAATTGGGAAAGGAGTATTAGCATGAAAACAGTCAGTGAGGGCGATCTTCTCTGGGAACCTTCTGAAGGGCTTAAGGACCGATCCAAGATTGCACAGTATATGAAATGGCTCAAAGAGGAAAAGGGTTTAAGTTTTGATGGCTATAATGAACTCTGGGATTGGTCGGTGACAAAGATCGATGAGTTTTGGGCATCCCTTTGGGACTTCTTTGAGATTAAGGCCTCAAAGCCGTACACTAAGGTGCTTGAGGGTACGATGCCGAGTGCCAGTTGGTTTATGGGCTCAGAGCTCAATTATGCGGAGCATGTGTTTCGCAATATGACCTCCGAGCGTCCTGCTTTGATGTTCCAATCGGAACTTCAGCCTCTGGTTGAAGTTTCCTGGGACGAACTCTACCGTAAAGTCTCTTCAGTGGCGGCGGCGCTGCGCGGCCTTGGTGTCCAGAGGGGAGACCGGGTGGTGGCATTTTTACCGAATATGCCGGAAACATTGATTGCCTTTCTTGCCACTGCCAGCATCGGGGCCATATGGTCAAGCTGTTCTCCTGATTTTGGTACTCGCAGTGTTATTGACCGTTTTAAACAGATAGAGCCTAAGATTCTCTTTGCCGTAGATGGTTATCAGTATGGTGGGAAGTCTTTTGACCGTCAATCCGCCGTGTCTGAACTTCAACAGTCCCTTAACAAGTTAGAAAAGACCGTGATTGTTCCCTATCTGCACAGGAATTCGGATCAAACTGTATTTACTGGTTTGAAGGACATTCTGATGTGGGATGATCTCCTGAACAAAAGTGCTGATTTGGTTTTTGAACAGGTTCCTTTTAACCATCCCATTTGGGTGGTTTATTCCTCTGGAACCACGGGGCTGCCCAAGGGTCTTGTCCATAGTCAAGGAGGGATTCTGATAGAGTTCCTGAAGTTTCTGGGTCTTCATCTTGACCTTGGCCCCGAAGACAGGTTTTTCTGGTTTAGCACCACCGGGTGGGTTATGTGGAATATTGTTCAGGGGGGATTACTTCTGGGCTCAACGCCCATACTCTACGATGGCAGTCCCGGATATCCGGATATGGACGTGTTCTGGGGGCTGGCAGAAAAGACGGGCATGAATGTCCTTGGTGCGAGTGCCGCCTTTATCACCGCATGCATGAGCACAGGAATGGAGCCTGGGAAGGATCATGACTTGAGCAGACTGAAGGCCATCGGTTCCACGGGTTCTCCGTTGTCTCCAGAAGGTTTCAAGTGGGTGTATGATCATGTCAAAAGGGATGTATGGCTTGTCTCCACCAGTGGCGGGACAGATATCTGCAGCGGCTTTTTGGGGGGATGCCCATTGCTGCCAGTCCACGCCGGTGAGCTTCAATGTCGCTGTTTGGGTGTCAAGGCCTCGGCCTTTGACGAAAGCGGTAATCCCCTGGTGGATGAGGTGGGAGAACTGGTGGTTACGGAACCGATGCCATCCATGCCACTCTACTTATGGAATGATCCTGAGGGCCAACGCTATTTGGAAAGCTATTTTGATATGTACCCAGGAGTATGGAGGCATGGGGACTGGATCAAGATTACCCAAAGGGGAAGCGCAGTGATTCAGGGTCGATCGGATTCCACGCTCAAGCGTATGGGTGTGCGCATGGGCAGCAGTGAAATTTACAGCGCCGTAGGAGACATTCCGGAAATCGTCGATAGTCTCATTGTGGGTTTTGAGGTGGAAGGACAGTATCATATGCCCCTGTTTGTTGTCCTTAAAGAGGGGATAGATCTGGACAAGGCACTTAAAGACAAAATCAACAGGAAAATCCGGGGCAGTTTGTCGCCGCGCCATGTGCCGGATGAGATCTTCACGATCCCGGAGGTCCCCCAAACCTTGAACGGCAAGAAACTTGAGGTGCCTGTTAAGAAAGTGCTAATGGGTGTGCCCCTGGAAAAAGCAGTAAACCTCGATTCTATGAGCAATCCCAACTCCATGGACTATTTTCGGGAGATGGCCAAGAATTTTGGTGCGCCCAAAGGGCGTTAGCATTACTTGAGATTGGGGGTCTGCTGCTGACTGTTTCGCTCTGAAACGACATATGATCAGAAGGGAAGGGGGACGTCCGTAAAAAAGTAAATAAATCAGAAAACAGAAAAGTTATTTACTTTCTTACGGACGTCCCCCTATTTACTTCTTATAGAATGGATGGTAAACATGGTGCAGCGTTTCAGGAAAACCTTTATGCCAAGGATTAAGAAGTTAGATTTGAACAACTAGTTGATATAAAAATTAAAACACCCCAACATGTCAGTTCAGTTGGCAGCCAGGGCCTCGCGGTTTTCAGCTTTATCAACAAGCTATGTTTCAGTGGCTTCTGCGGAGAGATGTTTTGCCCTGGCTGCCACTGACTTCTGCGTTCGGTGCACAAGACATGCATATGAAACCCGATAAGACAATTACCATCATGGCG
>JACNIU010000054.1 GCA_014382905.1 Desulfobacterales bacterium | reverse complement strand
TAGACCGTAGAAATATCGAAGCAAGTTAGTCCAATTAGTCAAGGGCGTCCCCAAGCTTTACAAGCTTTACACGCCGACCCATCAAGATTGAAGATAATTAATGGACACTGCCTTATCAGAAAAACATCGTTTGGTGCGCCGTTCGGTCCGGAGGTTTTGTGAACGCGAACTGAAGCCGATTGCCAAAGAGATTGACCGAGAAGCACGCTTCCCATGGGAAGTTGTAGAGAAGATGGGGAAGCTCGGATATTTCGGGATCCAGGTTCCTCGTGCGCTGGGCGGTGCGGACCTGGATTCCATGAGCTATGCGATTATCATTGAGGAGATCTCAAGGGACTGTGCTGGCCTCGGACTTTGTGTGACGGTCCATAACAGTGTGGCCGTCTATCCTATCTTGGCCTTTGGGTCAGAGGAACAGAAACAGAAATGGGTTCCTCCCCTGGCACGCGGCGAAAAAATCGGGGCGTTTTGCCTCACCGAACCCAATGCGGGATCAGACGCTGCCGGAATTGAGTCTACAGCCATTTTGGACGGGGACAGCTACGTGGTCAATGCCAACAAGGCCTTTGTGACCAATGGCGGTGTCGCCGATATCTGTCTGATGTTTGTTCAGACCAATCCCGGCGGCGATCGCAAGGAGATCAGTGTTATCGTTACCGAACGGGGCACGCAGGGGTTTGTGGTTGGGGATATTGAAGACCTCTGCGGAATGCGGGCAAACCCGGTGAGTTCCATCAGGCTGTACGATTGCCGGGTGCCGGTAAATAATCTGCTTGGGGATAAGGGCCAGGGACTAAAAATCGGTCTTGCGGCCTTAGATACGGGAAGAGTGGGGATCGCGGCCCAGTCGGTTGGAATCGGGCAGGCGGCCCTCGATGAGGCACTTAGGTATGCCAAACAACGCCGCCAATTCGGAGTCCCCATTGAAAGGCATCAGGCGATTCAGATGATGATTGCGGATATGGCCACTCTTGTTGATGCTGCCAGGCTGATGACCTATCGCGCTGCGACCCTGCGCGATAAGGGAAAACGGTTTTCCCAGGAGTCGGCCATGGCAAAGCTCTATGCATCGGAGGCCTCCTGCAAGATAACAGATATGGCGGTCCAGATCCATGGGGGATATGGCTATTCCAAGTCGTATCCGGTCGAACGGTATTACCGGGATGCCCGGGTGACGAGGATCTACGAAGGGACTTCAGAGGTGCATCGCATGGTCATCGCCAGGGGACTGCTGTAGCTCACTTTAGGCACTTCATTATGCATATAATCGTATGTATAAAATCGGTCATCATAGCGGTACCCGAAGGGGCCGCTATCCGTTCGCATGATTCGTCTGATTTGAATCCTTTCGACAGGCCGGTCCTGGAGACAGCTCTCCGTCTCCGGGAAGCGTGGGGTGGTAGGGTGACCGCGCTGTCCATGGGACCCGAATCGAGTATTTCAGCACTTTCTGAAGCAACGGCCATGGGTGTTGACCGGGGGATTCTGGCCTGCGATCCGGCCCTTGCCGGATCGGATACCCTTGCAACGTCCACTGCGCTCGCTGCTGCCATACGCAAACTGGCGCCTTTTGACCTGGTCCTGTTCGGCACCCGGACGGCCGATAGCGATACGGGCCAGGTTGGCCCCCAGGCTGCAGTACTGCTCGATATCCCTCTCGTGACCCTGGTTCACTCGATCGAGCCGAGAGACACCGGCCTTCATGTTGAACGAACTGTAGATAGCTTCATCGAGAGATATGAACTTTCGCTTCCAGCAGCACTTACCATCCATCCGGGATCAGTACAGCCGAGGAACATTGACCTGGGAAGAATCGGGGCTGTCTTTGAGGAACAAAAGACGGAAATCTGGAATATACATGATCTGGAATTGTCTCCTGAACTGACAGGCGACGCAGGGTCTCGCACCCGGGTGCGATCTCTTTCAAAGGCAAAACGGCAAAAGAAGTGCGAATTCCTGAAGGGAAGCCCTCTGGAACAGGCAGACGAACTCATTAGGCGATTGGCTGCGTCCGGGATGATCGGGTAGAAACTGGATGCTGGATTCTGGATGCTGGACACTGGATACTGGATACTGGATACTGGATGCTGGTTGAGTTCCTTGAGCCTTGAGCCTTGCGCCTTGTGCCTTACGCCCTCAACAGATGTTATTTGGTATAGACCGTCATATGATTAAAAAAAAGAAGGAAACCGACGAGTAAAATGGGTGATGTTAGCATAAATGATATCTGGGTATTTGGCGATCTGAGAGATCAACGGCTTTTCGGCTTCAGCCTCAATGTCTTGTCCAAGGCACGGGAGTTATCCCGGACAGTGAGGGGGAAAGCTGTTGCCGTCTGTTTGGGGCAATCAGGGGAGAATCCGGAAGCCTCTGCCATGACGGCCACGCATATTCGGATAGACGCTGCAGAGAAAGCGTGTATTGCCCACGGGGCAGATCTGGTTTACAGCCTTGAAAATAGGGGGTTTGTCCCGCCAAGGTGTGATACGTATTCAAGGGCCTTGGCAGATCTGATCGGGGAGCGTTCTCCTATGCTCGTTCTGTTTCCCCTGACCGACTTTGGAAGGGAAATTGCTGCCCGCACGGCCAGAATAAGGAATGCTGGATTGATCGCAGATTGTGCTGGTCTCCGGGTCGACAGCGATGGGATCATCGGGGAATGCCCTGCCTGGGATGGACAGGTAATGGCTGAAATCAGTTTTTCTGAGGGCTGTGTTACCGGGTTTGCAACAGTTCAGCCCCATGTGCATTCCCCTGTCGACGTTCCTGGTGAACCGGGCACCATTGAACGGATTCAAGTTGAACGGGTGCATCAGACCAGCGGGTTGAGACTCCTGGCCTGTTCGCCGGAACCTGCCGAACGCAGGATGTTGGAAGAGGCAAAAACTGTTGTGGTGGGTGGTGCCGGACTTGGTAATATGGAAGGATTCGGACTGGTTAGACAATTGGCCGCGGCTGTTGGCGGCGAGGTGGCGGCAACACGACCACCCGTGCTGCAACACTGGATTGAAGAAGAACGAATGATCGGTCAGACGGGGAAGACGGTGAGACCCGATCTGCTTTTCTCCATTGGTACATCCGGTGCGGTCCAATACACAGCGGGGATCGCAGAAGCAAAAACCATTGTTGCCATCAACCGTGATCCGAACGCGCCTATTTTCCAGGTTGCAGATTTAGGTGTTGTTGCAGACGCAAAGACGTTTATGCCCCTGCTTATTGCTCGCACCAAAAATACGGTGATGCGGAGACTCGCAGATGCCCTGAGGCATGATGAAGCTGCACAGGCAAGGGAGGTAGGGTTCGGAGAGAAGATCGGAAAACTAAGGGAGGGCCAGGGATGGTCGCGTGAATCGCTGGCAGAGGCTACCGGTCAGACACCGGATTTTATCGCACAGGTGGAATCAGATGACATCTCACCGCCGGTGAGCTTTCTGGTGCGCCTTGCTGGCGCCTTTGGCGTTGATCCTGGGACTTTTCTTCATAAAGAGGAACAGGCAGTGATTCGAGACCAGCGTGCCCAGGCCTTTATTAAACGCACCCGGAGCTATTCCTACCAGACCCTTACACCCGGTGCCGAAAAAAGCCATCTACGCGCCTTCATGGTGACAATCGAATCCCACCATTCCCACAAGCCGGTGGAATATAAGCATGAAGGCGAAGAATTTATTTATGTCATGGAAGGAGATCTGGAGTTTACTTTAGGTGGCAAGACTCACGTACTCAAGAAGGGGGAGTGCATTCACTTTAACTCAGATATTCCACACAAGCTCAAGAGCTTGTCCAACGAACCCACTCGATGTCTGGTGATGCTCTATACGGTATAGACACGTAAAGTTCCGCTTATAGCCTCCGGATAAAGACTTTGGACCCTGAAACGCCATATGGAATCTGGCGGAGAGGTTAAGAATGGAGCCTTTTGCTAATTTTTCAAAGTCGTCAAAATACGTGGATCGCTATCCTGGCGTCGCCTTCGGCCTTACCTTGATATCCGGGTGCCGGAATTTTCTTAACCCCCCGGGGTTTGATCAGTACAAGCGAAAGCTGCTCCGGAAGATGAGGCGTCGGGAGACGCTTAAAGAGATTACGGAACGTATAGAGACCTATGACAGGTTTTTTGGGAAATTCGGTTTTGAGTGCCCGCTGCCAAAACATCTCAAGAGAACCGTCAACAGTGGATTTGCCAGATATAACCTGATGGTCGATGCCCATTTCATGGCTGAAATGTGTTCTGGCATCCTTGTGGCAGTCACTGATTTTGACCGTTTTGAGGGGGCATTGACATTAGACGTCGCAGACGAAGGTGAGATTTGCCGGGGGATGGGCGGCCAAGCCTTTCGAACCAAAGATGGCGAGATTGTCTTGAGGGATGAAAAGGAGATCGTCTGCGTTCTGTGCCAGGGTGCAGACGAAAAGACCAGAGTCACAGAGGATGCCCGGAATGTGCTTTTCTACGGGTATGCAGTCCCCGGCGTAGACGGAGATCACTTGCGGGCGGGATTGACCATTGCCGCTGAGACCATGTCCGAGTTTGGCGAGGGGACGATTGAGGGGGTTGAGATCTATTGACCGGTTTTGAAACTCGTATAAGGAGAGAGAGGATATGCGTGTTATAGACCTCAGATCAGACACGATTACACGGCCGACAGCGGCCATGCGCCGTGCCATGGCAGATGCCGAGGTTGGAGATGATGTGTTTGGAGAAGATCCGACGGTGAACAGATTGGAGGAAATGGCTGCGGAACGTCTGGGCAAGGAGGCGGCCCTCTTTGTTGCCAGTGGGACCATGGCGAACCTTGTCAGCCTGCTGGTGCACTGTGGCCGTGGCGACGAGGTTATTCTGGGCGATCGTTCTCATACGTTTCTTTACGAGCAGGGCGGGTGTGCCGCGCTCGGTGGCATTCATCCCCGAACCCTGGTCAACCAGCCGGATGGCACACTTGATTTACGTGATGTAGAAGAAGCTGTCCGGCCTGACAATGTCCACTTCCCGAGAACGCGACTGATCGTCCTTGAAAACACCCATAACCGATGCAGCGGGGCCCCTCTTACCCCTGAATACATGAAGGGTGTAGGGGAGATGGCGTGCCGGCATAATTTAAAGGTGCATGTTGACGGCGCCCGTATCTTTAACGCTGCTGTGGCTTTGGGGGTTGATGCGTCCGATCTGGTTTCCGTAGCGGATTCCGCGACTTTTTGTCTCAGCAAAGGTTTGGCAGCACCGGTAGGCTCTTTAGTGTGCGGAAGCCGAGACTTTATCGCTGAAGCCCGGCGGGCGCGAAAGGTGTTGGGGGGTGGGATGCGTCAGGCCGGGGTTATTGCGGCAGCCGGTATCGTAGCACTGACAGAGATGATTGATCGGCTGGCAGAAGATCACGACAACGCCAGAAGGCTCGCCAAAGGACTGGCAGACATCAACAGCTTGTCTGTTGATCCGGCGAGCGTCAAGACCAATATCGTGTACATAAATATTCCCCGCAAAGGCATGACATCAAAGGATCTGGCAGATCGGTTAAGGAGGGATGGTGTCATGCTGTTACCTACCGGGCCTCGGCAGATGAGGGCCGTCACAAATTATCATATCACCTCGGATGACGTGGACGATGCGGTGGGCCTGATCCATAAGGCTATGACGGAATAAACCGGTTTACCCGGTTACCCTAACGCCGTCACATGGAGAGACCTTCTTGTCGTCAGACCGCCTCAATGGTTGAGGGGGGTTTCTTGGTGATATTATATGTTACGCTGACAACTCCAGGGACTTCCGTGGTCATCCTGTCGGCTAATCGATCCAAGACGTCGTAGGAAAGCCTCGTAGGTGATCCTATTCTGGCATCCTTACTTTCCCAACATCTCACCTCGATCTGCAGGCCGAATTCTCGCTTTCCTTCCTTCATACCAACGACCCTGTCCTCGTGCAGGATGGCCAAGTACTGAAAGGCCCCGCTGTCGGACAATTCATCTTCAACAATCTTTGTCGCGCGTCTTACAGCATCTATCCTTGCCTGCGTCACTTCACCGATGATTCTTGCTGCCAGGGCCGGTCCGGGAAAGGGCGGGCGATTGAAAATGACTTCAGGAAGCCCGAGGGCCTCGGCCAGTTGTCTGATGGATGATTTTCGTAGCTGTATGAGCGGTTCGATGACCCTGTATCCATACAGAGCTTCGGGATCAATGCCAAGTTGCTCCAGTATATTGTGCTGTCTCTTGATCCCTGCCACGGTCTCTTCGATATCCGTATAGTTGGTCCCCTGAAGCAGATGCTTGGCCCCTGAAGTTCTCACCAGATCACCGAAGATGTCCCTGTAAAATGATTGGGTAATTGCTTCCCTCTTTTCCTCCGGGTCTACCCTCCCTTTCAGGGCATTAAGAAACGTGTCCTTCGCATCTATCAGATCAACATGGACGCCCATACCCTGGAATAACGATACGATGAATTCAGGCTCACCTTCTCTCATTAGACCATTTTCAACAAAACATGTCTTCAACCGATCACCCAGTGCCCTGTGACCAAGGATGGTCACAACCGCGGAGTCCACCCCGCCTGACAGGGCGTTAATCGCCAGACCTTGGCCGACACTGGAGGAGATTTTCTCAACCTTTTCGGCGATGAATTTTTTCGTATCCAAATCTCCTAATCTGATTTCCGTGATTTCCATATGATCTCCTCTTCTATTCCACGCAAGGTGGGTTTCAGGGAAAAGTGTAAGCACTATAATCGATTCAAGCCATAATCGTCGAGTACAAATCCTGATAGGTCTTTAACACCTTTTCTCCAAAGCAGACAAAGATTACTTCCCTTATCGTATCATCACTTTCAAGAAATCGCTTTGTTTCCTTTATGGCTATCTCAGTGGCCCGGTCCAAAGGAAACCTGTAGGCGCCGGTGCTGATGGAGGGAAAGGCGATGGTCCTGGCACTCACTTCTACGGCCGCCCGAAGACTGTTTTTATAACAGTTAGAAAGCAGAACGTCTTCATTTTTGTTTCCGCCGGCCCATACAGGTCCAACCGTATGGATAACCCATTTTGCAGGGAGGCGATAGCCCTTGCTCAGTCTTGCCTCACCCGTTGGGCATCCCCCTATCTGCCGGGTTTCCTTTAGGAGTTCCGGACCCGCTGCCCTGTGTATGGCGCCGTCGACACCTCCGCCTCCCAAAAGGGAGGTATTGGCAGCATTGACAATAGCGTCCACTTCAAGTTTGGTGATGTCCCCTTCAATAATCTTTATCCTCTCTTTCACTTGAATCACCTTCTTCGTACCAGGTCACAGAAACAGGGTTTAAAGGTTTATGGTTCACTGCTTATTGGCCGGAGGCCCTGACGAGAAACTTTTCCATCTTAAAGATAATGCACTCGTAAAAACACTTTTGTCTCGCGC
>JACNIU010000212.1 GCA_014382905.1 Desulfobacterales bacterium | reverse complement strand
ATACGGGGGCCGGTATGGGACGTGAACCGGAAAATAGCTGAAGAAAAGATGGCCAAGGTGGGAGGAACAGCATCCAAAAAGGGTGAAAAGAAGGAGGGAAAGTAATATGGCGTTGAACCGGAAAATAGCATTTATTGATCTGTCGACAGGAGAAATTGAGACCAAACCGATTCCGCTTGAGGTGCGGAAAAAATTCTTAGGCGGACGAGGGCTGGATGCCTATTTATTATTAAACCATACGGAGAAAGGCTGTGACCCTTTAGGGCCTGGAAATGCGCTTATCATGAGCGGCGGGCTTCTCACAGCCACCTGTGCATCGGCAACGGCCAGGACTCACATAATGGCCAAATCCCCACTCACCAACATGTTAGGAAGCGCCAACATGGGCGGATTCTTTGCCCCTGAGCTGGCCTGGGCCGGGTTTCATCACCTGGTCATAAAGGGGAAAGCGGAGAAACCGGTTTATATCTGGATACATAACGGAGAAATCGAGATCCGGGATGCCGGATATATCTGGGGCAAAACCACCACCGATACCCAGTGGGCCATCCGAAAAGAGCTGGATGATGATGACATCAAATGCGCGGTTATCGGACCTGCCGGTGAAAATCTGGTGAGGTTTGCCAATGTAATGACGGGCATTAAGAACTCTGCCGGAAGAACGGGCATGGGTTGTGTGATGGGATCGAAGAACCTCAAGGCCGTTGCCGCGAGGGGCACCATGGATATAAAAATCGCCCATCCTGTTGAGGCGCTCGAGTACAACAAGCATTTCATCGATCAGATCACAAGCGCCAAGGTAAATCAGACCCAGGGAACGTTAGGAACCCCATTTATCTGGGGAGCGACCAACTGCTGGGGCGGCGTGAGGACCAGGAATTTCCAGTATAACCAGTGCGAGAATGCCGACGATATCGAGCCCGAACGGATCGATGAAATATGTACTGAGACCATGGGGCCCTATCATATGACCGGCTGCTTCGCGTGCCAGGTCCACTGCCGGGCCCAATACAAGATCCCTTCAGGTCCTTATGCGGGAAGATATGATGAAGGTCCGGAATATACCTCTTTAGGGGCCTTTGGAGGAGAACCCGATTGTACGAGCGCTGAGACGGTTTTGACAGGCAACCATTTAGTTAACCAGTATGGTGTGGATAACCTGGAGATAGGGAGTATCATATCATGGGCCATGGAACTCTATGAATTGGGTATCCTTACCAGCAAGGATACGGACGGTCTTGATTTGAGATTTGGCAATGATGAGGCCTTATTGGAGATGGTAGAGCGCATCTGTTTCAGAAAAGGCTGGTTGGGTGACACACTGGCGGACGGAGGACTCCCGGCGGCAGAGAAGATAGGGAAGAACTCCTTTGACTATCTTGTTCAGGTCAAGGGCATGAACAATCTGCACTCAGATGAAAGGGCAACTCCGGCCCTGGCCCTTAATGTGGCCACAGCCTCCAGGGGTTCCGACCATCTGCGCAGCCGGCCCGCCATTGATCTGTACCACCTGCCTGAGCCGGTACTGAGAAAAATATACAGTAGCCCGATTCCTTATGACGGGCCGTTAAGCTCGGAACATACCGCTTATGAAGGGAAACCATGGCAGGTCTTCTGGCAGGAGAACTGTTACATGGCTGTGGATTGCCTTGGCATCTGCAAGTACCACACCGTGTTTCTCGGGGCCACCCTCCCCAATTTTGAGGATTGGCCAAAGGTGATCTATTATAACACCGGCCTCGAAATGACCCCTGAAGACATCTGGGAGATCGCCGAGCGATGCAACAACATCGAGAGGCTATTCAACCTCAGAGAAGGGCTCGTAAGAAACGACCTCAAGAAGGGGGACACACTGAGTCACCGCTATTTTGACGAGCCTTGCAGGCGAGGGGCCCCTGATGTGATCGGAGCCACCATAGACCGGAAGAAGTTCAATAAGATGCTCGATGAATTTTATGAACACCACAAATGGGACAAAGACGGTGTCCCCACACCGGAAACATTAAAGAGGCTTGGACTGGATCAAGAGCCGTCACACGTGCTTTAAATCCGAAGATTATGCTGATTTTAGAATTAAAAAGCCCCCACAGCCTCTGAGGGGGCATCTTGAGAGGAGGAAGTAAATGGAGAAAATCCTGGCAATAACCTACCAGAAATGCACCGGCTGCCGTCTGTGCGAGCTGGTATGTTCGGTAATGCATGATGGTGTTTCCAACCCCGCACGAAGCAGAATCAAAGTGATGAAGTGGGAGTCCGAAGGCCTGTACATTCCCATGTCGTGCCAGCAGTGTGAGGACGCCCCCTGCATGAATGTGTGCCCTGTAAAGGCCATCTCCCGTGACAAGGATCTCGGTTTCGTGACGGTTGATTATGACGTGTGCATCGGCTGCCGGTCGTGTGTGGCGGTTTGCCCTTTCGGCGCCATGAACTACAACATCATCGACAAGAAGGTGTTCAAATGCGATCTTTGCGGCGGTGATCCCCAGTGCGTCCGGTTTTGTGAGGTAAAGGCCGTGGATTATGTTTATGCGGATCGTATCAGCATTAACAAGAAGAGAGATGCGGCAGAGAGATTATCCGCTGCGCAGAAAGAGGCTGCGGCCCTCCAGGCGGCCCTATGATTCCTATCCCGGTCTTCTCTTCATCGCCTTTTTTGTAACTGTTCAAGGGTTCAGAGGTTCAGGGTTAACCCGGAATCTGAACCGAGGCACGCGATACCTTTGAACCCCTATTTTTAGCTCCTTTTTGTAAATGCCATGGAAATAAATAAAATTGAATTACTTTCAGTGGGTGTAGATGTAGGGACCTCTACAAGTCATCTGGTTTTTTCAAATCTGGTATTGGAAAGGGATCCGCGATCTCCTTCCCGCCGTTTTCTTATTCGGAAAAGAGAAATCATTTACGAGGGACGAATAATAAATACCCCACTACTTCCTGATGATACCATTGATACCGATACACTGTCTGAATTTTTCAGGGAAGAATATGGACTGGCTGAAATTGATCCGGCAGATATCCAGAGCGGGGCCGTCATTGTAACCGGAGAAACAGCCAAGAAAGACAATGCAAGGCAGATAGTGGAAGCCATATCCAATGGCGCAGGAGATTTTGTCGCTGCAACCGCAGGGGCCAACTTCGAAAGCCTGCTCACCGCAATGGGTTCAGGAGCAACCGCCCGATCAAAGGATTACAACAAGACCATACTGTCCTGTGACATCGGTGGCGGGACATCCAACATTGCCATATCCAGGAAAGGCGAAGTCCTGTCAACGAGCTGCATATCTGTCGGGGGGAGATTGCTTGCCGCAGATTCTGAAGGAAGGATTTGGCGGCTTGATGAACCTGCCATGAAGGTCATGGAACAGATCGGGTTGAATTACAGAATTGGGGATCACATCCCAAGATCGGATATTGAAAGAATCGCAACAAGATTTGCCGAGGTATTAATTGAAGTAATCACGGGTCCTGCAACTTCATTGCTGGCCAGGCAGTTGATGCTGACCGATGATATACACTTTCCAGGCAAAATAGATGAATATTCATTTTCCGGGGGTATCGCAGAATTGATATATGGAGGCAATGGGAATTATGACGACATGGGGAACATTCTGGCCGATAAGATCAATTCCCTGATACCCACGTTGACTGCTCCGGTTGTAGAGCCAAAACACAAGATTCGAGCAACTGTCATTGGGGCAGGCGCATATTCGTTATCCATTTCCGGTTCTTCTGGATTTATGGATGACAAGATTTCGTTTCCCATAAGAAATGTTCCCGTAATCAGGGTGGATGTCGACCCATCGAGGTTGAGCGTTGAACATGTGATATCCAGGACAAGGGCCTCATTTAGAAGATTTGATTTGAAAGAAGGAGAGGAAGTTGTGGCCCTGTATTTCAAGGACCCGGTTCGGGCTTACTATCCCGAATTGGAGCTGTTTGCAAAATCTATCGAAGCGGCGCTTACCAATTCCATTGATAACAAAATCCCGATTATTCTGATCTTTGAAACCGATATCGCATGTAGTGTGGGAAACGTTATTCGTCGGGAAACCGGTTTAAAAACGAATCTGCTGTCAATGGATGAATTGATCCTGAACGAAGGGGACTGGATCGATATCGGTGAACCATTGGTTGCCGGTCAGGTGTTTCCCGTTACGGTAAAATCTCTAATTTTCAATAAGAATTAGGGTTGGCGGTCATCTCCGCTAAAGCTTCAGGTCATTGAGCCCGGTTTTTGCGGACAGGTATTGATCAAACCCTTCGTCATCAAGACGGCTACGCTGTCCTAAGAACTCTTCACTGAACAACCCGGCATGATATACCGCCTTTGGCGAATCCGAAAGTATGGCCTCAAGTATAATATTGGCGATCAATTCAGGCCCGGGCACAGTCGCATTTACAAACATCTTACCAACCCCCTTCCCTGAAGTCTCATATACAGGCCTGTAATCAGGATCGGTCCTGGCAAGAAGATCACCGGTCATTTTGTTTCCCACATCATTGAATTCGGTTGCAATAAAGCCGGGGCGTATGGCCACCACCCGGATACCAAAGGGTCGCACTTCTATCCGGAGGGCATCGGTGAGCGCCTCCACCGCATGCTTGGTTGCCGCGTATGGACCGCTTCCCGGGAATGCAAATTTTCCGGCCATGGAGCTGACGTTCACAATGGTACCGCTCCTCATTCTGCGCATACCCGGCAGGCAGGCCTGGGTCACTTGCATAAGCCCGAATACGTTGACCTGAAACATTCTTGCGGCCGCCTTTATCGGGACATCCTCAAGGACTCCCCTTAGGCTGTACCCGGCGTTGTTTACGAGCACGGAGACAGGTTCTGAAAGCCCTGAAACGTGCTGGCAAAATCTGTCCGTGTCCTCTAAGTCAGAGAGGTCTACCCCAATGGGCATGATCCCCTGGACCTGAGCAGCTAACTCATTCAGACGCTCCATGCGCCGTGCGGCCACGATGACCTGGAAACCTTTCTCTGCCAGCATCCTGGCGGTTTCCCTTCCTATTCCGCTGCTTGCCCCGGTTACCAATGCGACTTGTCCTTTTTTCTCCATGTTTCTTATGCCTCCTGTTCTCTGTTGTTATTGAGCGATTCCTACCAAAGCCCGGCATAACGAGCGCCAAAAATGTTTGACATCCGGGTCCTCACGCTGTTGCCATTAAGAGGTTTCGGGTTTCAGGTGTCAGCCCACCATCCAGCATCCAGTATCCAGCATCCAGTATCCAGCATCAAGTCGCCGCTCATCCCTCCCTACATGGTCTTCGGCATCCGGATGCTGAACCTGGACCCTTTATTCAGATCGCTTTCAACGCTGACCGTGCCCCCATGGGCATGCACAATCGCCCGGACAAAACTCAAGCCCAGACCAAGTCCTCGCTCTGACCTGCTGTGGTCCCCCCTGTACAGACGGTCCCAGATCTTATTGATCTCATTGGGCGGAATTCCCATCCCCTGATCAGAAACCGAGATAAACGCGTACACTCCTTCTTCACATGCGGATATCTCGATCTCCCGGCCCTGACCGCTGTACTTGAGGGCATTGTCAAGCAGGTTGGCGATAACCTGTTGGAAGCGGGTTCGATCGGCATTGATGAGCAGTTCATGAGGGAGATCCCTGTTCACCGTAATCCCCTTGTCCTCTGCCACTACCTCATACAGGTCAGCAATAGAGTTAATGACCTCAGGGACCGATACTTCCATCATATCCAATCTCATGGCCCCGGTTTCCGCTTCAGCCACGTCCATCAGGGCATTCAGCATGGTCAGCACGCGTTCGGACTCCTCCATGCAGTCTGCTAAAGCCTCCCTGCACGCGTTCGGGTCCTGGGCATCCTGAAGCGCAAATTCCGCCACGCCGCGCAGGCGTGTCATAGGGGTCCGCAGATCATGGGCAACATTGTCTAAGGAATTGTGCATAGCCTGAATCAGTAAATCATTTTTGTCTAACATTTGATTGAAAAGACCTACCAGCTCATACATCTCCCCCCGTTCCCTTCGTACAGGGACACGAAGGCTCATTTGCCCTGTTTTCAGGATATCTCTGACGGTCTGAATCAAATTCCGAACCGGTTTGATTGCACGAAATGTCAGCAGGCCACCACCGATAATTCCTAACAGGAGGATCGGAACACTGAACGTTAAGAAGACAGTCCTGAAGAAAGAAAGTAATTCCTGACTCTGGGTAGTGCTCTTGCCAACTTGCAGTTTAAGACCGCCGGGCAAAGGTGCCACACCGATGGTCCAGGCACTCTTCTCGGCCTGACCCTTGATGGAAAGCCACAGATCCTTCTCAGTACGCGGGATAGCCCCGAGCTTGCCGTAATCAAACCCTTTGGACCCTTTTGGGATACTGACAAAAAGGACCTGGTTGAGGGGACCCACGATGCGGACGAATAAGACATCCCGGGCCGTACCGCTCTGTTCGTCAAAACGAGCCTTGAGCGCCCGGAGACCGCCTTCTTCATACCATGCCCGGTACTCATGGATACGGTCACGGATAATCTCACGCTCCCTCTGCTCAATCAGATTATCTATGAGATAGTAGGCGACGACAAATAACCCGCCTGAACTGATAACAAAAAAAAGCGCGTACAAAACGCTCAGTTTCACGCTGAACGTTAATCCGATCTTACGGCTGCTCTTTGAGGACATATCCCATTCCGCGAACCGTGTGGATAATCTTCTGATCGAAATCCCGGTCGATTTTATTGCGCAACCTGCAGACCAAAACATCTACCACATTCGTCTGAGGGTCAAAGCTATAATCGTATATATGCTCTAAGATGGAGGTCTTCGACACAATTCGGCCCTTGTTTCGGATAAGGTATTCCAACAACGCAAACTCACGGGATGGCAAGCTGATATCATGGTTTTCACGTTTGGCCTGGCGGGCCAGGAGGTCTATGGTCAGATCGCCTGCGCTGAGGGTGGAAGGTTCTGAAGTTCGGGTTGACCTTCGGATAAGGGCATGAATTCTGGCCAGGAGTTCTGAAAATGAGAACGGCTTGGTCAGGTAGTCATCGCCCCCGCTCTGCAGACCCTTGACGCGATCATCCACTGAACGTTTGGCGCTGAGAATAATCACCGGTGTCAATATCTCTTTGGTGCGAAGTCGCTCAATCAAAGAGAGACCATCCAGCCCGGGGAGCATGATATCCACCACCGCCGCGTCATAGGGCTCGGTGAGGCCAAGATGCAGGCCATCCACCCCGTCATTGGCCACGTCCACCGCAAAGCCTGCCTCATTCAGTCCCTTTGAAATAAATGAGGCAATCTTCATGTCATCTTCAACGACTAATATTCTCATGTTTGCCCTGAACCTGACAAATACCCCTCTCTTTGTGGAATTATGTATTGTCCGCTGCAATATATGGCATTAAGGGAGTTTGTGTCAAG
>JACNIU010000210.1 GCA_014382905.1 Desulfobacterales bacterium | reverse complement strand
TCGATTCTGTTCATCTCCTGACCGCATTAGAGGATTTAGCTGATGCGGCCTATCTAAATATACCTCCACTTCCTCTGTAAATGAACCACCGTAATAAATGCAAATAAAGGTCTTTGTCTCTTTTCCAGTATCTCTATAAGAATGAATTAAAACCTTTCCACCGGTTGTTTTTCTTGTCAGCATTTTTTTCCGGTTTTCAGTTACAACTACTTCTGACTTTTCAGTGATTCCCGGGACATCCTATAAGAAACTAAATAAATCAACCGTCCGGATGACAACTTGCTTCTTTCGCCTCTTTGCGCCTCTTTTTGCTGTGTAGCTCACCGCCGAACGCGTCGTTGCGTTCTCATCAGTTCTGCTCCCCCTATATCTTAGTTCCTATTCCGATATAGTTAAAACCGGAAGGTTCACTGAAGATCTCTATGCGCCCAAATCCGGCATCTGAAAGGATCCCATAAAGGTCATCCTCTGTTCTGCAATTCAATGCCCATTGAGATGTCAGTTGAATATTGAAGCTGCAGAGGGGATCGTGATGGTGCATTCTAAAGGATGAAGATGAGACGGCAATGGTTGCCTTATCGGACATCTGTTTGCGTACCAGGGAAAGCAAATATACGGCCGATTCATTGGCAAGGGGGCAGATGACGCCTACCAAGAGGCAGAAGTCGTATTTCTCTCCTTCAGGGTTACCCATCAGGAAGTTGCCCTCGTAAAACTTAATCTTTCCTTCAAGTTGGTCGGGCATCTCCCGCAGGCCATGTTGAATGGCCTCCCCGTCGGAGTCAATACTAATCACCCGGGAGATTTGCCCGGAGTATCGTCTTACCGACTCGTGCAGGTCCCTTCCCAATCCACAACCTAAGTTGCCGATGATGATCCCTTCCCGATCCTTGAACCTTCTTTCTAAGACATAGGGGACAATCATTTCGCTGATCGTTTTAAATCTGAGATTCAATGAATAGCACATTGGCCTGTACAGGATGAGTTCATCGGCCTCGGGAACCCATTTCGGAGCCTTGCTGTAGAAGTTCACATCCTCCCGATAGACCTTTTCAGGGAAGAAAGCGCCACCTTTTGCCCTGCGAATTTCATAGAATATCGAGGATGCATTACAGATCTTATCCGCTATCGCATCCCGTTTTTTAGGATCCAAAATATTTCTGTAGTCAACTCCGGCATATTCCTGAAATTCCTGGAACTCCTCACGTTTGAGGTATTTGTCTATGTCCTCAAAAAACCAGTCCATTTCAAGCGGCACGAGTGCATATCTTGTCATCGTTGTCAGCCTCCTTTTTCAAATGGCAGATGAAATTTCACGATTTCTTCGTACAGACGGCCACAGTATGAATGCCGTGCGGTTCGGTGGTGTCTCGGACAGACCATCCGCCCAACCTTTCCATCATTCCTTTCTCTTAGGATCTTCCTCCTTTCCAATGAGGTTTCGCCTTTTTCAACACCTCATCAAGTGGTTGGTTGAAACAGGATAAGGGCTGATGGCGGAAACCCCATTTCTCTGCCCGCCTACCCGTTTCTGCCACATGGCCGATATCCACTGGCCCTAAATAGTCATTCGGGTCCCCCTCCAAGGCTTGGGTAACGAGCTCGACATAGCAGGCATACACAACCCCTTTGTTGAGGCGCATCCAGAAACCGATATCAAAAGGTTTCCCGGTGCCTTCAAAACCCCCGTCCACCCGAATAATCCGATATCCCTTTCTCACCAGGTCCCAGTAGCGGTCCGGGAAAAGGTTATATGGCTGGCCTAAGTCGTACAGGTAATAGGTTCGCCCGTTTTCAAGGACCTTCTCATTTATGATGCTGTATGGAGCTGATGTGGTCATGATCGCCAGTTGCGAACCCTCCAGGGCCTCTTTCAGGTCGGTGGTTATGTGGATGGGTTGGTCGGTTTCGTCAGATAGCTTCTCAAGGAGTTCCTTTTTGCGACCCATGGCGATCACGTTGTATTTGCGTGCAAGGATCTTTGTCATTGCGCTGCCGATCTTGCCGTACGCCCCAACCAACGCAATAGTTTTTGGCCGGAGTTCAAATCGATCGCAAAGCATGTCAATCCCGTTAAGACCTGAAGCGACCGAATAGGCATCGCCGTGGGTAATAGGAATGGAAATCCCGTTTTCTTTCAGGTAATACCCTTCATCTGTAATGGACTTGGTCAGGCTCCCCAGGCCGATGATATCAACGCCCAGTACATCCTGTGCGTACCTGCATGCCCTAAGCGTAGATAGCCTCCCGAGCCAGGCCCAGGGCCTGCTTACCATCTGTTTCGCTGTCATGGTAACAAGCACAGTACAGCCTGTTGCTCTGCCAAAGGTGTCGTACTCGGCCACGCATTTGTATCCATTGCCCAATAGCGCGCTGGCAATATAGATTCCCCGCCATACAAACATGGGTATCATCCTGCCCAACCTGGGATAGAACCCTTCCAGCCTGATGTCGATATCTTCAATAATGTTAGCCACAAACGCATATTTGCTCTTTGTCGCTTCCTTCATAACTCCTCCTATGCTGGGTGTTGGCACAAAAAAACCCTTTCAGCCCAGGTTGAGAGAACCCGTGCGAAAGGGTCTGTAGCCTTTCGATGACTGTCTGTGTGAGTGTCTATCTGCGAAGATGACTCATGCCCAAAGCCATTTTGCGGCACTCGATGAGAGATGCATATTCATTGAATCGGAAAAGGACAGCATTACCTATCTCTTTTGCAAAAGGATCTCTTCAATCACAAGGTTGGACTGTTTCAGGACTTCAAAGGTCCGCGATATTTTTTTTGACTTCTTTACACTCTCCTCGTTTAACTCACGATTACGCTTTTCCATCTTGTCAGCCTTCCCGGTTATCTCCTTTGTGTCCAAGCCTTTCACAACCGGCTCAGTCTGCTTTCTCACTGATGAATCCACTCGTAGCGATGATTTTTCAGGTTTCATCTTTTCCCCTGAATCCGGCGATCCCTCACCGGCGCTGTTTGTGACCATCACTTGAGGAATATTCAGCCCCTCTGGTAAATCACGACCCAAAATTACGTAATAAGCAAAGAGCAGGACAGCCACAATCATAATAATCAAAACCAAAACGCTCGCTCCTGACTGCCTTTTGACACTGCCCTTCAACGACATAGCTATTTTTCCCCCCTGTAAAAGCAGTAAAACCCGATCACTCTTGTGATATAGATCCTTGTCTCCTTTGGAATTCCCTTTCTCTTTCTGACCCACTGGGGTCCGGCATTATAGGCTATCAGGGCCTTTTTCAGGGACCCGAATTCATTCAGGTATTTCCTGATCAGGCTGGATCCTCCAAGAATATTGGTCCGGGGATCAAAGGCATTTTGAACACCGATTTCGTCCGCAGTCTCCGGCATAAGCTGCATTAACCCCTGTGCACCCTTGTGAGAAATAGCATCCTCAATAAAGGCGCTCTCAGCGCGGATGACCGCCTTGATCAAAGCAGGCGGGAGATCGTAAGCGCCGGATGCCTTTTGGATGAGGGGATCGTATCTCCCGTAATTGAAATTTTGCCGCAAGCGAAGGCCATATTTCGGGGGTCCCACCGAAGTCCCTGAATGCGACCATTCCGGTAATTTCATGCCGATCTTTGTTGCCTCTCCCTTCAGGCTCGTTAGAAGCGCCTTGGCTGAGACCTCCCCCCGAAACTCTCTTATCTTTGCGATCATCATCCGCTGAGACAGGAAATCCTCATAAAAGGAATCGTCTTGTCCGGAATAGGCGTTCCCGATAAGCAAAAAACCCAAGAGAAACGATAGCAAAAGGGCTGACAAATGCGGTCTATAGAAAGCCAACTCCTTCACCTCCTCCCCGTTATCAAAGGCAGAGGGCGCTTCACCTTACCATGGCCTTCATTCAGTCCATCGATAAACTCTTTCATGACCATTTGACTATAGGCGCGATCCGGAAGGAACTGGTGGTCTGTTGCCCTGAATGTTGCCTTAACGTATTCGCCACCCCCCATGCCTTCCAGGTCTATTATAACCTGACGCGAATCAGCAGTAGGGTCATTTGCATAAATGATGTGTCTATGCCTGCCCTCCTCGATTTCGGTTATTTCCAGGCCTAAAGAGGTCATGGTTCTGACAGCCACTGCGTAAGCTTTTTCCATCGGAACCCTGCAGACCTCTTGGGACTTCTCATTGTGGTAATAATAGGCAGCAGTCCCGCCGCTACCAACCATTACAGGCAACAAGGCGGCGCATCCTGCAAAGAGCCAGGAAGCAAGAATAAGAACAGCAGTCCTAAAATACATATCGTCCCTCCTTTATGAATCGGTTATTATACGATCGCAAATCCTTACCACCTGCTTTTTTATTTGTGAGATCCTCAGCAATCGTTCATTATATGTATATGGCACTTCAATGCCGGCATTTCTAAGTTTTTGAAAGGCCCAGCGAGAGTTTTGAAATGTGACCTCAGCCAGATCCGGCCAGAAATCATTGATGGCCCTGATGATGCGTTCATTTTGAGGAAAAACAGGTGGAAGATTCCCGGAGGCATAGAGCCATCCAGGCACCAGTATTGTGAGCATCGCAATCACAGTTATGGTCTTTGCTTTTCTTTTCATCGCCAACCTCCCCTTACATGGCCAGAGTCATGTCCAGATTTACGATCTCCCCGGTCTTGCTCAGTCTTCCCCTTTCCAGCCTCAAACCAAATTGATTTTCCGCCTGAAAATAATTGCCCCATACAACGTCAAACTGTGATACATCGTATCCGCCTTTGTTGAGATATTCCTTAAGCGCCCCCAGGATGGCAGCCTCCTTATCAAGCGGCAGAAGGATAACGCATCGTAGGTCGCTTTCCTTAAAGAATTGCCACGAGTAGTTGAGGATTTCATTGACCAGAGGTTCCTCTGAGATCTCTCTCGGCCGGAAAAGGGCCAATCCATCCAATTCATTCTTTTTTCCTTCATCCAGTCCGAAGAATTTGTATTTCCCGCTACCATATCCAACAAAGACCTCTGCCAAAATTCTTTGCTCCTGCGCATCCCCCACAAACAGGCGCCCACCCATATCCATCATTTTCTTGAGATAATATTCAAAGCCGATCCGGTCATAGGATGCCTGCACAATTGGGACAGATGAATTCTTGTCAATTAACCTGCGCCCTTCATATATCATGTGGTTGTTTAACCGAAGGTTTGCCGCAAAGAGTTTTGTGGGTCTAACATCTTTTCTTTCCGTTTTCTTCGGAGCGCGCTTTTGCTCTGCCGCCATTTTCTTCGGTGGATTCAATTCCTTCGATTTTTTTGCCTTCACAGCGATTTTCTTGGGCGATGGAGGCTGCTTCTTTTTTGACGCGTCTTTTTTTTTCATCTCTTTCGGCGTCTGCTTTACAGGCGCAAGCTTTTCCTCAACTGCCACAATCCTGATTTCCTGCTGTGTTAGAGGGATAACCATTTTTACCTTTCTCTTCGCTAATTCATTCTTCTGATTGTTTCTGGTCCATCCCACAAGGCAAAGGATCGCGACAATGGACACCGCAACCATTACAATAAAGATCAGACTTTTCTTTGCCATATCGCTCTCCGGATCAGTTAAAGTCGAGGATTTCAATTGTCTTTGCGTAAAGATCCCTGAGCTTGTTCAACCTATCCAGGTCCACTGATTGTTCATCTTCCCGTTGTCCCACTTCTTCCTCTGACCCGGAATGCTCAATGGTTGATGGGCTACTCTCATTTCTGGTCGTTTGCACGGGTTCCTCAGATTTCCCGGTAAGCGCATTCTCGGATGCCTGATCCTCACCCATAACCTCTGCCGTCAATTGCCTGTCCTCCTCATCCAGTGGCTTAAGCGTAACAGGAGGCTTAGAGGTTCCACTTTTTGTGGATGGATTCCCTGATTTACTATTGGCATTCTTGTTCGACTGATCGGTTTTCCAATCTACCGACATCTTATCAAGGGAACCGTTGACTTTTTTACGGACGTTCTGTAATTCCTGCCTTAGCTTCAGGGCTTTAGCTTTGAGTTCCAGGGCCTTTTCAGCTACATGAGTCTTTTTATTGGCCAGATCCGATTCTATCTGTGAGGATCTCGTAAAGATATTAGTTCCAAGGAAAATAACGCCCGCGAGCAGGCAAACCACAATGCATATCCAAAATAATCTAAACATCTTTTCTCCTCCCTATTTGTTCGTCGTATACACGTTGGTTATGTCCTTAATCCCGGCCTGTTTACAAAGATCCAACACACTGATATAATGGCCGTACGAAATCTGCCTGTCAAAGCGGATCCTGACTGAAGAAATCCGCTTTGATTTTAGTATCTTAGTTAAATCTGTGAACTTAACCGGCTTATCATCCATGAAATGTTGAATTCCCTCTCCGGTTTTTTCTGCAGACAGGGTCGCCATATTTCCCGGCTTGCCCCCCGGCAGTCCTTTTGAAGAACCTTTGGGGAGATCAATTTTGAGCAAATTTTGTTCTTTCTTTACGATATCACCGATTTTTCCAGCCTTATTTGTGTTCATCAATAAGAGGCCGGTGGTGATGATAAATACTAAGAGAAGATTTATAAAGACGTCAGCCCCAAGAATCCCGCGCATATCAGTCCTCCCTTCTGATAAAATTCATCGATTTCACTTCTCCCTCCTTCCTCGAGGCCTGCTCAACCATCTATTTTTCAATTTCCGGTTTAAACAGAAACCCCTTAAACAGTTCCAGGGAAAGAAAGGCCGTAATAGCCAATGAAATCCCATAAACGGTCGAGCCGAAAGCGCTTGACGAATTCTCGAGCAAGGATTTGAGCATGGCTGTCTGGGTCAGATTCGGATCCATCTGATGCATGGTAGCTATCAGAGCAAGGCATGTGCCAAGAAACCCGAAACCAGGAGCAACTCCTTCAACTATCCCGAGGGCCCTATAGAGCTTTTTAGGTTCGCCGCTCCTGTACCCCTTTCTCCGGAGCCTTATCAGTTTTGCTATGACATATGCCTCAACAACGGTTAGAGACAGAAGAGGAAAGAGCATAGGGCCCACCATCTGATAAACCCACTTCCATAACCGGACAAGAGCGCTGCCTCCCCCGGTACCCGCAGACGCAAAGGCCCTCGACAAAACCTCCCCGGTCCCCTGACCTAACAAAAAAAGCACTGCCATTTCCGATACTATTATGACTGAGAGAAAGAGGACAATAAACACCTCAAGCCTGCTCCACCCCTTGCATCCAAGACCGTTTGCCCTCATTTTTCAGCCACCCCCTTTCTCTTTTCTGAAGGGAATTGTTTCCAGGGGGAAAGCATTTCGTGACCCACCAGGCGCTCCAGGATCATTCCCGGGACAGTCTCAACTTTGGGGTCAAAACTCTTGCCGAGAATGTGAAGGTTGGTTTTCAGGAACTCCCCCTCGTCTCTGCATTTGCTGCACATATAAAGCTCATTTGAAAGGATAACAGCCACTTCCGAGGCAAACTGTTCAGGTGAACCGCCCCTGGCCCATACCTGCACGACATACTCTTCTGCCCTGTCCCTTTCCTCAATCCACCCCTTAACGACCGAGTCTGAATAGCAGTTTCCTGCAATAGCAGCAGAACCGCCAAACGTTATAACCGATAAGAAAGCAACACAAACCATTAACTTTTTCATC
>JACNIU010000226.1 GCA_014382905.1 Desulfobacterales bacterium | reverse complement strand
ACATCTTGCTGCAGGAAAGGGAAACAAGGAAATCTCCGGTTTGCTTTTCATAAGCACAGAGACTGTAAAAAGCCATATAAAGAATATTTATAGAAAACTAAAGGTGAAGAACCGTGTTGAAGCCGTGCAGGCTGCCCGGAAAAAAAACCTTCTGGTTTAATTGAACAGTTTATCATTTTTTACCCCACATATCCCCCAAAACTCCCCCAAATTGGGGAGTGGATTTCCCCCTTTTCAGGGATTGTTTCTTCTTTTAAAATCTGGTTTAATCCGTCATGCTAAAGTAACTCTATCTGCGCCGACATCTTTCTGAGCACTGTACATTTTATTGCCGAAGTCATGTTTCATTCTTAACCCACCATCTGCCCCGGACTTTTCGCAGGGCAGAATGGCTACTGTAAGATATCAAACCGTATTCAAGAAAGCTTTTTTACATCCCCTTTAAAACGAGGTTTCCCTGAGGTCTTTCCAGACCTTCAAACAATAAACCACACATAAAAAGGAGGAGAAAAATGAGTCGGATGTTGCTTGCACCAGGGCGTTATGTTCAAGGAGCGGGAGCCATGAATGAAATCGGCTCCCATGCAATAACAATGGGATCCAAAGCTTTGCTTGTCGGCGGCAAAAGGGCCTTGTCTGCCAGTGCCCAGCCGATTCAAGCCAGTCTCGAAGAAAGCAGCGTCGGTTGCCACGTGGAAAACTTCAACGGTGAGTGTTCCGACCAGGAAATCAACCGGCTTGTGGAAGTCGCTAAATCAAACGGCTGTGACATCGTCATTGGCGCAGGGGGCGGCAAGGTTATTGACACAGGTAAAGCAGTCGCTTTTGAAATGAAGGTTCCTGTTATTATCGTTCCCACCATCGCTGCCACCGATGCCCCCTGTTCGGCCCTTTCCGTGATTTACACGGAAGAGGGAGTTTTCAATCGCTATCTGGTTTTGCCCAAGAACCCTGATTGTGTTCTGGTGGATACGGCTGTTGTGGCCCAGGCCCCGGAAAATTATCTTGTTTCCGGCATGGGAGACGCCCTTGCCACGTTCTGGGAGGCAGATACCTGCGCCAAAAGTTGTAAACCCAATGCATTAAACGGAGCAACCCCCCCAACCCTGTCAGCCATTGCCCTGGCAAGGCTTTGCTATGACACACTTTTGGAACATGGACTGAGCGCCAAGCTTGCGGTGGAAAGAAAGGTTGTTACACCATCTGTTGAGGCAATCGTTGAAGCCAATACCCTGCTCAGCGGTTTGGGCTTTGAAAGCGGCGGCCTTGCCGGATCTCATTCGGTCCATAATGGATTAACGGTTCTGGAAGCAACGCATGGCAAACTGCATGGCGAAAAGGTGGCTTTCGGCGTCCTGACGCAACTGGTTTTGGAAGGCCGTCCTTCATGTGACATCGAAGAAGTCATGGACTTCTGCCTGAGTGTGGGACTGCCGGTTTGCTTCGAAGACCTGGGCCTTTCAAACCTCACGAAAGAAGATATTAGAAAAGTGGCCGAAGCAACGACTGCGGAGGGTGAAACCATTCACTCAACATGGTTTACGGTAACTGCGGACGCTGTTGAAGCGGCAATCTGGACTGCTGACGCTTTGGGAAGCCTATACAAAAAGGAGGTGTAATTCGGAAACCGCGCAGGCCTCTTATTTGCTAAATTGCCTGATATGGTTAAAAAAAAAGAGGCGGCTGCGGAGTAACAGAATTAATAAATCAAAGGTGGCATCGAGATCCTTTCGGATCTCGATGCCTTTATGCTCAACGATTAAAATACGGGAGGATCAATAAATGATTAAAGAAGCTTTGGGAATGATTGAAACAAGAGGGTTGGTCGCAAATATCGAAGCATCGGATGCAATGGTAAAGGCGGCCAATGTGGTGCTGATCGGACAACGGCAGATTGGCGCTGGCCTTGTGACCACAATGGTCCGCGGTGATGTAGGTGCGGTGAAAGCGGCCACAGATGCAGGCGCGGCAGCGGCTGAAAAAGTGGGTGAAGTTATCTCCGTGCACGTCATCCCCAGACCACACCAGGATGTTGAAATGATTTTGCCAAAATCCCCTGCAGAATAATAGGAGGAAATAACCGATGGAAGAACAATTGATTGACAGGGTTATGAAAGAAGTGATGAAGCGGGTAGGTTCCAGCGCCTCTGACGAGGCTGAACCTGCTGGAGAAAAAAAGAACAATCCATCCCCTCCGGCCGATCTGTTGCAGGTGACCGAATTCGTCGGTGTCAGCATGGGGGATACCCAGGGTATCGTTATTGCCAATCTCGATCCAGCCATTCACAAGCTCATGGAGTTTGATGAAAAGTACTGTTCCATTGGTATCATTGGCGGGCGCGTTGGTGCAGGACCTCAATTAATGGCGGCAGATGAGGCGGTTAAAGCCACCAATACCGAAATCATACGGGTTGAGATGCCCAGGGACACTAAAGGCGGAGCGGGCCACGGCAATCTGATCGTGTTTGGGGCAGAGGATGTATCCGATGCCCGTCGTGCCGTGGAGGTCACCATCGAGGTGTTGCCCAAGTATTTCGGCGATGTTTATGCCAATGATCAGGGGTACACCGAAAACCAGTATTCTGCACGGGCAAGCAAATGTCTAAACAAGGCACTTGGGGCACCCGAAGGCAGAGCATTCGGTTTGATTCTTGGGGCTCCTGCTGTTGTGGGTATGTTGATGATCGATACAGCGGTCAAGGCAGCGGATGTGGAAATTGTGGGGTATGGTTCGCCAAGCCATGGAACGTCACTGACCAACGAGGTGTTCATATGGATTACCGGCGATTCGGGCGCTGTTCGCCAGGCCGTAATTTCTGGTAGAGAGATTGGAAACAAACTTTTGACAGCGTGGGGTGAAGAACCCAAATCTTTGTCAACACCGTATATATAAGGGGGAACAGGAAATGAGTAAAAGACAAAAACGCTTCGAGGTGTTGGCCGAGCGCGCGGTCAACCAGGACGGTTTTATTAAGGAATGGGTCGATGTGGGTTTAGTCGCCATGGAAAGCCCCAATGACCCGCCCCCCGGTATTAAAGTAGAAAATGGCAAGATCGTTGAAATGGATGGTAAACGCCGCGATGAATTTGACATGATAGACACGTGGATTGCGGACCACTGTATTGACACAGCTGTAGCTGAAGAGGCCATGGCCCTGGATTCAAATGAAATCGCGCGTATGCTGGTGGACATTAATGTGCCGCGAGATGAGATCGTGCGCCTGTCCGTGGGTATGACACCGGCCAAATACGTGGACGTTTTAAAGCAGATGAACGTGGTCGAACTGATGATGGCCATGCAAAAACTGCGACCGCGCCGTACGCCGTCCAATCAAGCCCATATCACCAACCTCAAAGACACCCCTGTCCTTTTGGCTGCAGATGCGGCTGAAGGGGGATATCGGGGTTTCACAGAGTTGGAGACCACTGTCGGAGTGGGACGCTATGCTCCCATGAATGCGCTATCCATCCTGGTGGGTTCACAAACAGGTCGACCGGGGACCCTTACCCAGTGTGCGGTGGAAGAAGCGCTGGAACTCACCATGGGCATGCGGGGTCTTACGGCCTATGCTGAGACGGTTTCGGTTTATGGAACCGAGCAGGTCTTTATAGACGGGGATGATACGCCATGGTCCAAAGCATTCCTGGCCTCGGCCTATGCTTCACGAGGCCTGAAAATGCGTTTTACCTCTGGTACCGGGTCTGAGGTTCAAATGGGATACGCCGAAGGCAAATCCATGCTGTATTTGGAGATTCGGTGTGTGATGATTACCAAGGGAGCCGGTGTACAAGGCCTTCAGAACGGATCAATCAGTGTAATTGGAGTTCCGGGAGCTGTGCCTGCAGGTATTCGCGCGGTTCTGGCAGAAAATGTGGCGACTGTTTTAAGTGATCTGGAAGTAGCCTCCGGCAATGACCAGACATTCACGCATTCTCCGATCCGTAATACCGCCCGCATGCTGATGCAGTTCCTCCCCGGCACCGACCTCATTTTCTCGGGCTATAGCGCCGTGCCCAACTATGACAATATGTTCGCCGGATCCACCCATGACGTTGACGATTATGACGACATGCTGGTTTTGCAGCGGGATCTTCAGATTGATTCAGCCCTGCGCCCGGTTAGTGAGGATGACGTAATCGCGATCCGAAACAAGGGAGCCCGGGCATTGCAGGCGGTTTTCAAAGAAGTGGGACTTCCTGCCATAACGGATGAGGAAGTCGAGGCCGCAACCTATGCCCATGGCAGCAAAGAGATGCCTGATCGAAATGTAACCGAGGATCTTCGTGCCATAGACGAATTCATGAAACGCGGAACCACCGGACTGGATGTGGCCCGCGCCTTGGCAAAACACGGATTCAATGATGTGGCAGAATCGGTACTCCGAATGCTGAAAGAAAAAGTAACCGGAGACTATCTCCATACTTCTGCAATCTTTGATGATAATTTTGAGGTGTTGGCCGCTGTCAATGACCCCAATGATTACGAAGGGCCGGGAACCGGCTACCGCCTCGAAGGAGAACGGTGGGAACTTTTAAAGAATATTCCGCAGGCCATCAGTCCCGAAGACATATAGGGCTGTGCAAGGGAGGTAGTTTGAAATGAATATTTCTGAAGAAATGGTGAAAGAAATTATCCTGGAGGTTTTGCAGCAGATGCAAGGGGGGGAAAAAGCGACAACAGGCCAGACAAAGGCCGCTTCCCCGCTTCAGTTTGGGGAAATCGGTGAAGCAAAACCCGGGGTCGACAGAAATGAAGTGGTCGTTGGTTTGCCGCCGGCCTTTGGCACAGCCATGACCCAGACGATCATCAATATCCCTCATAAAGATGTGCTGAGGGAAATTCTGGCAGGCATCGAAGAGGAGGGGCTCAAAGCCCGTCTGGTCAGAGTAAATAAGACCGCAGACGTGGGATTTATTGCCCATGAAGCCGCCAAGCTGAGCGGATCGGGAATCGGTATCGGCACAATTTCCCGCGGGACCACAGTCATCCACCAGAAGGATTTGGCTCCGCTCCAGAATCTGGAGTTGTTTTCTCAGTCACCGCTTGTGGAAAGGGAAACCTTTCGCGCTATTGGCCGGAATGCTGCCAAATATGCAAAAGGAGAAAGCCCGACCCCTGTGCCGGTGCGAAACGATCCCATGGCAAGGCCTAAGTTTCAAGGTCTTGCGGCATTGCTCCACAACAAAGAAACTCAGTTTGTAAAACCCGGCGCACCGAGTACGGAAGTTACGGTTCAGCTTTAGGCTGGTCTGTGACGTATGGGATAATAAATTTATTTGCTCGGTTGAATGTTGGGAAATATATCCTACCCAATGAACTATTATTCTAGGAGGTAGAGCACATGGCTCAATCAAAAGGAACGAACATTTCACCTGACCTTATCGCCGAAGCTGTGAAACGAGTAATGGCCACACTTGGAGATGGTTCAGGAGACTCAGATGCTACAATTGTTGTCACAGAAAAGCTTGATGCGGGAAAGGATTACCCGCTTGGATCCAAAAGACCTGACCTGGTCCGGTCGGCAAGTGGGTTGAGCCTGGATGATATAACCTTGGACAAGGTTGTAGACGGGAAAATCAGTTTTGATGATGTTAAAATTCGTCCTGCAACCCTTGAGTATCAGGCTCAGATCGGTGAAAGCGCAAAACGGCCGCGTATTGCGGCCAACCTTCGCAGAGCCGCGGAAATGACACGCATTCCCGATGAGCGGGTTCTTGAAATGTATAACTCATTACGACCTTACAGGTCCACAAAGCAGGAGTTGCTCGACATTGCTGAGGAACTGGAATCAAAATACAGTGCTCGGATTTGTGCGGAATTTGTCAGAGAGGCCGTAGATGTGTACGAAAAACGGGGCCGTTTAAAACAGTAAACTTAATCTCACACGCCGCTCCGACGCGTGGATGGGTTGATTCAACCGGTCGGGCGTAAGGCTTAAAATCCTGCCCATGAGGTTTCGCATCCCCTGAATATTCGGGGGGAAAGTGTCGGCTTATACCCGTATAAAAGACGTGGCTTTTACTACACTATTAGTTAGATGGATGAACGGCACATGCAACACAGCGCCGGGGTGGATATCGGTAATAATACAACAGAGGTTGCTATAGGTGAATTCACCCCATGGGGTGAAACCCGGATCGTTTCCAGCAGCATTGTGGGAACCGTGGGTATCAAGGGGACGGTTCAAAATGTTCTGGGAGTTATTGATGCACTGGACAAAGCCTTAGAAACGCTGGGGTTCCCACGAAAAGACCTCCGCATGGTTCTTATCAACGAGGCCACTCCCGTGATCGGCGATGTTGCCATGGAGACCATCACCGAAACCGTGATTACAGAGTCGGCAATGATCGGCCATAATCCATCCACCCCCGGAGGACTGGGGTTAGGTGTCGGGACCACCATCTCGCTAAAAGAGCTTGAGACGGCTTCTCCGGACAAACAATGGATCGCGGTTATCCCCGGCAAGATGGAATTTGAGGAGGCGGCCGTACGTCTGAATAAGGCAGCGACCGGGAATTTGCAGCTTGTTGGTGCAATTGTGCAAAAGGATGACGGTGTGCTCATTCACAATCGGTTGGACAGTCCCATTCCCATTGTGGATGAAGTCTTGCACATTGACCGTGTTCCTCTGGGAATGCAGGCCGCATTAGAGGTGGCAGCGGTTGGAAAAACCATTGAGAAACTATCCAATCCCTATGATATCGCCACCCTGTTTGATCTAACCCCCGATGAAACCCGGAGTGTGGTTCCCATTGCCAGGGCCCTTACCGGAACTCGCAGTGCGGTCGTCATCAAAACGCCCCGTGGAGACATCCAGGAGCGAAGGATTCCGGCAGGCAAAATCACCCTTATCGGGCAGAAGCAGAAGGCAGATGTTCAGGTTGAGGAGGGGGCTGAGGTCATAATGGAGCAAGTGGCGAACATCTCCCCGCTAAAGGAGATCCAGGCTGAACCGGGGACAAATGTAGGGGGAATGTTTGAAACGGTTCGTAAGGTAATGGCTGATCTAACGGATCAACCCGTGAGTGCTATCAGTGTGCAGGATATTATTGCGGTGGACACGCTGGTCCCGCAGAAGGTGCTGGGTAGCCTGGCAGGGGAATACTCTCTGGGCAATGCGGTCGGATTGGCTGCCATGGTGGAAACTCACAAGCTTCCCATGCGGCGGCTTGCCCGCAAGCTGGAAGAAGAGATTCTGGTTCCCACGGTTGTTGCAGGTGTTGAAGCAGAGATGGCTATCCGTGGCGCCCTGACCACCCCCGGCACACGGGCCCCCCTGGCGATACTCGATCTGGGCGGCGGCTCCACCGATGCCTCATTGATCAAGGAGTCCGGAGAAATCCAGAGTGTGCATCTTGCCGGAGCCGGCGATATGGTAACGCTTCTCATTGATAAGGAACTTGGGCTTGATGACCTTGAACTGGCGGAAAATATAAAGTTCTATCCGCTGGCAAAGGTCGAAACCCTTTTTCATATGCGACATGAGGATGGTTCGGTCCAGTTTTTTCACGAACCCCTTGATCCGCGAATTTTCGGGCGGGTCGTCGTGATTTCCGAAAATGGGCCGGTTCCGATTGAAACCCGGGAACCCTTGCCAAAAATTGTCGCAGTTCGCCAAAA
>JACNIU010000174.1 GCA_014382905.1 Desulfobacterales bacterium | reverse complement strand
GTGCTGTGGATGATCTTTCGGACATCCGGAATAAAACCCATGTCGAGCATACGATCGGCTTCGTCGATGATCAGCACCTCGATCTTTTTCAGGGTAATGTCGTGTCGACGCTGAAAGTCGAGCAGCCTTCCAGGAGTTGCCACGATGATATCGACCGAACTAGCAATCAGCTGATTTCTCTGCTTGACGTAATCCATGCCTCCAAATACAGAAATGACTTCTATGGCGCAGTATTTGGAGAGCTGCCGGGCCTCCTTGGAGATCTGAAGCACTAACTCCCGGGTAGGGGCGAGGATCAGTACCCGGGGTGTACCCGGCCCTCGTTTACCCTGGATGGGGTTATTTAGTATCCGGGTGATCACAGCGATCAGGAAGGCAGCCGTCTTCCCCGTGCCGGTTTGTGCCCGGCCGCTTGCATCCTTTCCGGACAGGGTGCTGGGAAGAATTTCAGCCTGTATGGGTGTACAATACTTGTAGCCAAGATCGCTGATCGCATGGAGAAGCGGGTCGGGAAGCGCGAAATCGTGAAACCGGGTTCTGCCTTCGGCCGGGGGGACTCTAAACTGTGAAATGTCCCACGCCGCTTCTATTTCTGTCTGGGCGGAGGTGCCCTGTGTATCCTCTGTCAGACGGTTTTTCTTTCCATTTCTCCGGGGGGAGCGTCTACGAAAGGTACGCCTTTCCTGATCAGGACTTATTGGCCCCGGGTTGGATTCTGTGGGAGTCTTTTTTACTTCTCGAAGTTTCTTTTCCAGTCTATCTTCTCCTTGACGTTTCCTCTCTGACAATTATGTTCAATCCGTCTCTTCCGGATCATTCCCTCTGAAACCCCAATCAAAGTCCTCTTTCAACCTCATTATAACTCGATTCCTTGTCGTTTTCCATTCTTGAACCGACCTTCATATATGGAACCATTACCCCCCCTTCCCAAGTCTTGACATGAAATCTCTGCCGGCCTCATGGGCATAGCTGAAGAAATGCTCTACCCTGTCCTCGGTTGAATTGAGAGGTATCTCACAGCCCGAGGAGAGTATATATCCGCTCCCCGCTGCTGCGGTCTCTATACAGCTTTTGATAGCCGCTTCCATCTCCTCCCGGGTTCCGGTTGCAAACAGGGGGGTGGGCACGTTCCCCATAATCGTCATCCTGCCGTTAGATTGGTCCACCATCTTTTTTAGGGATGAAGGGGCGTCCAGACTAATGAAATTGATCCCTGTATCGATGACATGCTCAATAATCGGATCAATATACCCGCATATATGGAGGGCCATGAGGGCCCTTTTCTCCTTGAAATAGTCGCGAAGTTCCTTGTGACACGGCTTGATAAAATCGCGGTAGATATCAGGGGATATCAAGCTGCACGAGGCAAAAGCCTCTCCCAGAGAAGGCAGGAACCCGGCCTCTATCAGTGCATCGCCCACGGTCCTGACAACCTCGGTGGTAAACCTCATCAGCTCATGGACAAACTCGGGGTCTGTAATGCACTCGATCAGGAGTTGTTCGGCACCCCTGAGATGCATCGCCAGATTCCATGGACCGGAATGTCCAAGTCCCATGGTAGCGGTCTTCCTTACCCCCTCGGAGACCCTCTCGCACAATTCGAAAAAGTAGGGTAATCTACCGTCCTTTTTTGGGTCAGGCACCCTCAGTCCGGATAGTTGCGACTGCTTCTTCAGCAGCGGCGACCTGGGATGGGATATGTTGTCTTCAGGGAATTCCAGTTCACATCCCATAGCCTCCACTTCCAGGTAGATGTCATTGTATACAATTACGCTGTCAGGGTGGAATCTGTCGTAAAATGCGAGGTGTGCTTCAGCGCTTTTCTTAGCGTCTTTCAGGATTTCTTTCACCGTGTAACGGGTCAACTTTGAACAATACGGTCCAATCAACACGGTAGTTGGGATCCGGTCTGTATGCTGTCTCTTCAATGCGGAAACCACATAATGCCGTCCTGTCGCCTTTTCCATAAACATACCCCCTTTTCTAAATCGGTGACACTATCCGCGCGCCTCTTTTTGATTTCCCGCGACACAGTATATATCAGGGGTTTTTTAATGTCGACATGAATCCAAACCGTTCTGTCGATACCTATTTTCGACCTCCTTTTGATCAAGTGAAAAATTCGTAATAGTTCAGCCACTAAGGCACCAAGACACCAGGATTATAATATAATTCTCTTGATACCGTTCATATACAATTGGGATATCAACTTGCCTTTGATATCTTAACCCTCGTTTGGATAGCTCATGCTTGCTTTGAGCCTTTGTGCCTTAGTGGCTGAACTGTTACAAAAATTCTGCTTGAATAGACCAAAAAAATCAGGTAATCATTTAACTGCTTTTACACCTTATTCACCCCAATCATTTCGAGATGACTGAATCGCAACTAAATCCTGAAGAAATAGACACGAAAGGCCTGATAGCCTGCCCTGAATGCGATTTGCTGATTCGGAAAACTGAGGCAGGTCAGGGAATTAAGGGCCTCTGTCCCAGATGCGGGTGCACGCTCTTCCATGTGAAGAAGGACCCGATCGAACGTACCCTTATTTTGAGTCTGACAGGCCTGATTTTTTTTGTCCCTGCCATGGTATTACCCATTATGACCCTGGACACGTTAGGACTTGAGCAGAGCACCAATATTATACAGGGGATAAGGGCCTTGTTCCGGGACGGCTTTCACATGGTTGGCGTCATCGTGCTCCTGACCGCTGTAATTGTACCACTCATCAAGCTCACATTGCTATTTTATGTATCCATGGCCCTTCGAATCAGGGCTGACTGGAACAACATGGGTCCCACTTTCAGGTTCTATCAGCGGATGGATGAATGGGGAATGTTAGAGATCTGCATGCTCGGCATCCTTGTATCGATCATAAAGCTGATAGATATTGCCCAAATCTCTTACGGAATAGGACTGTTCTGTTTTGTCTCCTTGCTGATAATCACTATAGTTTCATCTGTTAGTTTGGATGAACATACGTACTGGTCCCTTATAGAGGGCCCGTCAAGATAGTCGGATGATCACCGCCAGAAGAGGCAGCTTGGTTTTATCGATCCTAAAGGGTACGCTGATTTGAGTGCCTAAAGTGCCTAAAGTTAAGGAACTTCGTATCATTTTATAACTGTGAGTTCTATCTTGAATCCAGCATCCAGAATCCAGCATCCAGAATCCAGAATCCAGCATCCAGCATCCAGTCTCACGGCACGGGAGGCAGGCCTTATTAACTGTCTGGACTGCCACTTGCTGACAACAAAGGAAGCAGGGGGCTCTAAAATGCGCTGCCCGCGCTGCGGCGCAAGGCTTCATTTCAGAAAACCCAACAGCGTTACCAGGACATGGGCCCTGCTTATAAGCAGTCTGATATTGCTGTTTCCAGCCAATCTCCTTCCCATTTTGACCGTTACCTATCTTGGCGATAAGCAACCCAATACCATTATAGAGGGTATTGAGCATTTCATACAATCGGGCACCTATTTCATTGCGATGATTATTTTTTTTGCAAGTATCCTGGTGCCCCTTTTCAAAGTGGTCGGGATTATGCTCATCCTGACTTCCATCCAGAGGAGGTGGAAAACGTGGTTACGGCACAGGACCTTGATGTTCCGGATCATAAAGTTCATAGGGCGCTGGTCTATGCTCGATATTTTTGTGATCGCCATAATGGTTGCCCTTGTAAACCTGGGCACGCTGACGTCAATTACGCCGGCCCCGGCAGCCACATATTTTGCAGCCGTGGTTGTATTGACCATGTTGGCATCGAACACCTTTGATACACGGCTTATATGGGAGGATAGCCATGACAGAGAATCATCAGGTAACATCGAATATCCCGAGCCCTGACATGAAACCGAGAAGCGGCATTTCTCCGATCTGGATTTTGCCCATCGTGGCGTTATTGATTGCTGGCTGGATCGTCTACAAGAGCGTTGTTGATGCCGGCATCAAAGTAACCATCAAGTTTGACAATGCACAGGGTATCGAAAAAGAAAAGACCCGTGTTATTTATCGGGGCATACCCATCGGGATGGTAAAAAATCTGACCATCAGCAAAGACTTCAGGAGCGTTGATGTGTTAGTGGAATTCGTAAAGGAGGCACGAAAGCAGCTAAGAAAAAACACCAAGTTCTGGATGGTGGCACCCACGATCTCCCCAAGGGGGATTACAGGGCTTGAAACCATTCTTAAGGGAAATTATATCACCATGCTACCCGGAGGGGGCGAGGCGGCATATCATTTTGTGGCGCTTTCAACCCCCCCTCCTTTCAGCTCCGACGAACCAGGAGGGCTCAACATCCGGCTCATTGCCGACAGCTTGGGTTCATTAGCCCAGGGGAGTGAGGTTTACTACAAAGGCATCAAGGCCGGGGTAGTCCAGAAATTTAACCTCAACGACAAGGGAGCGGTCACGATCAATGTTTATATCAGCAAGGAGTATGCCCAGGAGGTAAAAAAGTCTTCTCGTTTCTATAATGTCAGCGGCGTAACCTTTGAAGGGGGCCTGTCAGGTTTTAAAATCAGGTCCGAGGGATTAAGTGCCCTGATGATGGGTGGTGTCACGTTTTTTACCCCTGAAGAAGCAGTGGACGCTCAGAAGGCGGTTGACGGAGACTCCTTCAGGCTGTTCGGAAATATAGAGATGGCTGAGCAGGAAGGGAAACGGATTACCCTCCTTTTTGACGATGGAAAGGGAATCTCAGAAAGGACTCAGATTCGCTACAAGGGAGTTGAAATAGGGAAGGTCTTCAAGATTGAACTCAACAAGGAGAGAACCGGTATCCAGGTAACTGCCTCTATCCAAAGACAGTATCGTTCCCTGCTCAGAGGGGGAACAAAATTCTGGTTAGTGGAACCCCAGTTCGGCCTTGCCGGGGCTAAAAACCTGGAAACCATTATCTCAGGGGTCTATATCACCCTCCGTCCGGGCGATGGGAAACCTGAGCGAACCTTCGAAGCTCTCAGCGAACCGCCGAAATCCATTGAACCCGGAAAAGGCCTTAAAATCATACTGGTGGGTGAACGACTCGGGTCGCTAAAGGCAAACGACCCGGTCTATTTCCGCCAGATCAAAGTGGGCACCGTCACCGGATACAGCCTCTCCAAAGATGCGACTTCTGCACTTATAAGCGTAGATATCGAAGAATACTACGCACCGCTGGTCCGCACCACTTCAAAGTTCTGGAATGTATCGGGGCTCAAGGTCGACTTCGGTCTGTTCAAGGGCGCAACCGTGCAGACGGAGTCAATGGAGGCCATTTTGAAAGGCGGCATCGCCTTTGCCACCCCGGAGAAAGTAAGCGCAACAGCAAATGAAGGCAGGTTCAACAGGGGCGTACCCCTGGAAGGACCTGGCTCAAAAAAGGCGACGGCCGAAGCTGAAGCATCCGTAGGGAAAGAGCCTTCTGGAAAGCCGGCGAAAAACGGCGACAGATTTGTGCTCCATGACCAACCCAAAGATGAGTGGTTGAAATGGCAACCGGAAATCATGCTGGAGAAATAATTCCCCTACCCTGCTAATGGTGCTTGGGTTTTTCCATTGTTACAAGGTTGACGGCTTCGTAAAAAGTCAAAATCTCACGCAAAGGCGCAAAGCTCGCAAAGTTAACTATTTAATATTAAAAGATATTTTCTTGGCGTTCTTGGCGCCTTTGCGCGAGAAAAAGTGTTTTTACGAGTGCATCAAGGTTAGGGGGCTCATCGTTTATTGCCCGTCTTGATCTGAAGCTTCTTCCCCGGATAAAGGGTTGTTTTTGGCGTTATCTTGTTCAGACGGCAGAGATCGTCTATTGTCATGCCGTATCGTTTGGCTATTCCAAATAGATTTTCTCCGCGGCGCACCACATGATAATTTTTCTTGTCCGGCGGAGCAACTTTCTGTTTCACGGGCTGGGCCGCAGGCTTGGCTTCTACGGGTCTGCCCAATTTTGCCACATCTTCCTGAAGCCTCCTGACCTGAGTTTCAAGAAGGGCAACTTTTTCCCCGGCGGCTTCGAGTTTTGTTAACCTCTTCTCCACTTCCCTGATCTTTGCCATAATGGCTTGCTGTTCTTTTGCAGTTTTTTCATCAAGGCATCCGGAAAAAAGCCCGGTCAGGAAAAGAAATATGGCAGCTCCAAGCAGAACTACAGGCCATACATGGTGCCCTGATCGAAGCCGGGATTCCCGGCACCCAATGTTTCCTTCATTTTGCCGGGCACGTATCTGATCCCGGGCAAACGCTTCTGTTATTTGCTCTTTCATATCCGATATCTACCTCGCTTTTGACTCTAAAATTGGATCGAAAAACCGCCCCTAAGGCCTGACCCGTTTATCCGCAAAAGCGGCCATGGCTTCGGCCTTTAGCAGGTATTTTTCAACCTTTATCGCCGCATCCTTGCTCAGCAACACGGCGGCGCCAAGGACCTTGGATTCGGCTACACTGACCACAAAACTACTTCCCTGTTTTGAAGAAAAAGTAACACGATAGTTGCCTGCAGGCACTGCTTTGGATGATTTCAAGTCTTCGCTTTTCTTCTGCTCGTTGTAATACTCCTCGGTCTTTTTCAGGACCTCTCCGATCGCCGTTGCCTGCGACGGCGGGATAGACAGACTTGCCAGCGGACCTCCCAGACTCTTCAGGATCACGGCAACACCCTTAGGACTTTTGTGAATCTCAATCTTCGCTTCCTCCACCTCCGCAACATACCATGTAAAGACATAGTCCTTTATAACAAAATCCTCGGCAGCCGCCAAGGGTAAAAACAGCCCTGAACAAAGCATGCAGACAATAACCATCGCTTTCTTAGACATGGCAATAACTCCTTTCTGTTTTTGAACTGAACAGCGAGCGCATTCCCCGCAACTTGTTGCGGGAACTTCAATGTTTCGAGGTTTAACAACCCAATACCCTTTTACTCTCCAACGCGCCAATGACCCGTTGGCCATCTTTGATAGGCACGCACAGGAATGATATCTTGGATCTGTCGATCCGGTAGTTGAAATTTTCGCCTTTCTTGACCTTGACCAAAATTGAACATTTTTCAAAGGCCTCCCCTATCTATTTTACTCCCCATTCTATGATATCATGGATCTCATCCCAGCTCCTGACAGATTGAAAAGGATGATCTTTCCGGTTCCAGGGCTGTTCAAAAACAATGGGCGTCACAGGGCTTTCACGGATAAGATAGCATGTCTCCAGGCGATCCTCCACAAAATACCGGATCCCATGTTTCAGAAGTACCGGGAGTTTCTCCTCGTAACTTCCCGTGGCCTCCAGATGAATGCCGTCGCCATCGTTAAACCCTAACGTCTTCTGGACCCATTCCATGATCGCATCCCTGTTGGTCCTTGCCGTTACAAGAAATATCGGCCCAAGGGATGAAAGGCGCGTTAACACCTCCACAGCGCCACGAACCGGGTTGATCCCCATCCCTACAGGATCGTCCAATATCATTTCAACGATCTCGTTGCTTGTTTCCTCTTCAATATCAATCACCTGCCTGAAATCATAATCCGTGATGGCCTCGTACTCAATTTCAACGCCATACTTCTCGCGAGCCGTGTCGATAAAGGCCGTAAACGTATCGGCGATCACACCATCAATATCAAATGCCAGTTCACGAGGCAAAATCTTACACACTTCTCTTTTCATTTCACGTAT
>JACNIU010000061.1 GCA_014382905.1 Desulfobacterales bacterium | reverse complement strand
CCTCCCTTGCATCCCCCTGATTTGCAATCTCAGCAATTTTTTTCAGATATGATTTCAGCATACAGATTACCAGAATTTAACATGTTGTTATCATTTTATAACGTCAGACCTCACACGTTCCGAAAGGCCAGAGCGAAGCGGCGGCCTTTTGGAATCGCGTGCAGGTCATTGTTGGCATTCTGTCCGTCGGATTTCAATTATCTTCCTTGCGGCTTCGTCCAAGTGCATGTCGTAGAGTTCGAGGGCCGCATCGTCATCTATCGAGATGCCAAAGGCATCCTCGATGTCGTCGAAGGGCGGAGTGCCCTCGATAATGTCGGGTGGATCATCCGTGGACCACATGCAACACATCTGTTTGGAGTCAGAGTTCTCTGGATGGCCACGGCGGTGCGTCTGATAGATTCGATGCAATACGTCGTACACGGATTGATAGTCATCTTTCATCGTCTTCCTCATGCCAAACGCAGAGCTGAGGGGCCGGGGGAACGATAAGCGAACGCCCACGAAAAAGAACTGTCGATCTAAATATGCCTTCCAAAAGCCGCGCGGATTCGCTCGGTCCCTCTCCAGCGCCTTGTTCGCATTTTTCAGTTTTCAGTAAAGTAGTCAGAATCGAGTCGTTTCAGTTCGTAGGTTGCTTCCGTTGCAACTCCAACATTGAAATCGATCATCAGTTGAGCAAGTTGTTGACCGTCGATAAGGATGATTTTATTCTCTATGGCAGAGGCATACTCACGGGCACTTTTGGAGAAGTCTGAAGTTGTGATGAATATGCCTTTTCTGGAGCGTTTGCCCTGCAACGCACCAGCGAATTTCTGGATTTCAGGGCGAGAAACTGTATTTTCCCATTTCTTGGCCTGAATATAGATGATGTCGAGACCAAGGCGATCTTCTTTGATGATGCCGTCAATCCCCTCGTCGTCACTACGACCAATGGCTTGCCCTGCATCCTTTCGCGAGCCGCCGTATCCCATTTTGACAAGGACTTCTACAACAACCTTCTCGAAAAAGCTTGGCGAGGCGTCTTTCAACTGTGTGATAATCTCGCTTGTGAGATTATCGCGCAATGTTTCGTATGCTTCCTCAAGTTGTTCTTCTGGGGTTTGGGTCTCTTCTTTGTCGTCTCCTGATACAGTTTCTTCAGTACGTTTATGCTTGTCTCTGGCTGCAAGATATTCAGGAAACTCTCGAAGGAACCGGAGGTTGATCTCGGTAGGATGTTTATCGAGTATCTGCTTGCCTCGATCAGTGGTCCGAAAGACACCTCGACGGGTGTTTTCCAGAAGTTGCGCCATTTTCATGTGGGCGCGAGCCCACGCAACTCGGTTATCAAACACACATTGCTGTCCACTGGGAAGGAGTTGTTTTTGTTCCTCTTCCGTCAGGGAAAATTCTTGAGCCAGCGCATCAATTCCCTCCCGATTGGTGTGCTCGGCCCCATCCGCACAGAACTTGAGCAGGGGAAGCATGATGCTTTGGAAGTCTGGTATGGCCATTTTTCATTTCCTTTCTTATTCGGAGTGAACTATGGAGTTCACCTGCAGGATGCTCACAGTACAGCTTGTCAAGTGCAACGACTGATTCGGCATATAGAAAAACTCAGCCACAGTAATTGTCATAAATGGATAGTAAGGCATCGATTTCTTCTTCAGTTAATTCTTGCAATTTTTTTGCTAAATTTCTACCGGATATGACTTCATTATGGTTAAATTCAGAGGGTAGGATTTTAAGCTGTTCTAACTGCTCTTGAAGGCTGTCGAGATCTTCTTTCCCCCCAGAAAATATCTTTTCCTCAAAAAAGGCATAAATTCCTCCTTCTGCGTTAAAAGAAAGACATCTTCTCTTGTTTTTACTTCGAATTCCAAAATTTGGGTTCATGGCTACAGCTTCAACAAAATACTTATTTCTTATTGCCCATTCCAACACTTTCAATAGTCTACGGGCCAATTCTTTGTCTGATAATTCTTCAAAACTATTTTTAAGCTTGTCATAGCTCCAGGCGACTGTAGCCTTTCTTGTAGATTTACGATCAATACTCTCTTGAGTTTGACCTATCAAGCGAGGCACCATAACAAGTGATTCACTGTCATCTCCAAAACATCTGATTTCTAAGCCATATACTTCAGCATTTTGCATTTCCTTATTAAGATATTCAATCATTCTCCTGACTTCTGGTCTCAGTTCATCAGCAGCAATAATCAGCCGTAATCTTCCATTGCGAAGGTTTGATTCTATATTCTTCCAGTAATCATCTAAATCTATCTGATCGCCAAATTCATTAAGTAAAATCTCATCTAAATCTTTCCCTTTTTTTACCTAATATTCAGATGCCTTCTGCCTTGCCTTACCACCTGACCAAAGCTCAATTGCGTTTGCTGCATATTCTATAATCTGGCCGATAACTTCTCTTCTTGACTCAGGATTTTCAATTAGCTTTGTTTCAACTAAAGTTAAAACCCCTCTTTGATCTGCAAAGAGGTGGTCAAGTGCCCAGCCACCTACAGGCATTTCACGTCGTAGCAATATGAATCTTGGAGGATCTTCACTTCCGGGATCAATTTGTCTTCCTGGAATCAATTGAGGGTATTTTTCAAAAAGCGTTTGTAACGCATCCTCAAGATTCTTGCCAAGTAGACCTATTCGCATAGACCGAGAAGCCAACGGCTCTATTTCACCATGACGTAAAATGAAGATCTCGTCCGATTTGTTAGACATGGAATTTGTCCTTATTGAAAATAAATTTATACCGAACGTCAACCATGACGCGCGAGGAATGGCGCGTTTCGCGCTCTATTCTTCGTCGCTGCCCATGAACTTGTTCGCCATTCATGTTTCTCGCGGCATATAAATATCGTCTGGATATGGAAGACGACCGTTGATGTCTCTTACAAAAGAGAGGTGATACCGGAGGTCTCGCTTCCATTCATCAAACGTTCCGATCTCCCTGGCATTGAACGCATGGATTGCATTTCGGCGTTGCTGGATATGTTGTACGTATGGGTTCCAGTCGTCGCCGACATTCCAGATTCTCTTCACGAAGAACTGCCGGAGCGGTTCGAGCGTACAACCGTCGGGGTCCAGCAGGTTGCCTTTCCTGTCCCTGATGGCATCAGCATCTGCGGCGTAGTCGTTATACCAGACTGAGAGGAATAGCTTGAACTGCCCTTCCACGAGTGCTCCAAGGTTGGCCCAAGCAAGTATGAGGTCTCCGTTCGAGGATGAATGCAGCCACTTGCGGAGTGTTGATGACAAAGACGCTTGCCATCCGAGCATGGACTTGCTTAGGAGTCCGGCTGCCTCGATTGGTGCCCAACCATGGGCAGACTTCCAGAAACCCATCATAGCGGTCGTGAGTGTTTCGATACGAGTGCATAGGATTTCATGTGAAAGTCTAACTGTGTCTGCATCAGGTGTCATAGCTTCTTGGCTAACACAAATAGGACATTCAAAAACACTCCATATTCTTCTATTCCGCACCTCACAGCAAACTTCTGTTCTCTATAAAGCAATAAAAGCTGTTTCTATCAGTTTCTAGTAATGCCACCCCTAATCCCTGCAACAACGCCAGACAGGCAATGGCGATCAATTGTCTATGATTATCGTTGGGGCCGGGCCACGGGCCACGCTAACTTATTGAATATTATAGCTTAGCGTCCCAAAAATAGGTATTTTTAGGCCCTATATCGCCCTTTTTGACCCCAAAATGGGCACCATAAGGAATTGAGGGCTCTCGAAGTTGATAGGATTCTCCCGCTTCGATGCTTTTTCTTCCTAAGGCCAGTACTCCCAGTATGGATTTTACCCTATCAACAAAGCCTTTACTACCAACAGCAATACTCCGTGTCCATTTTTCATCTCTGATGTTTTTTCCATTTCCCAAATAATCGTCTACCCACCTCTTGTGATAAGTTATAACCCTATCATAGGACTCAAAACCAAGTAGTTTTCTCAGCTTTTCATAATCTATAAGAACGTTTTTATTTCTTCGTTCCTGTATCTCGTTGTAACCACAAAAAGGCCACTCGGAAGGATGTTCCACAACACCTGCACGCACCATATTGAGATCAATATATACAAGACACTGAAATAGATGCTCACCGCTTTCGACCGCCGTTGCGTGATAGCGATCCTCCCAAAATGCTCCCTTGCGATTCTTCCTTTGATTATATTCTTGCCCAGTTCGTCCGGCAATCAGTTTAATCGAATTTGGAATAACATCACGATCTTCATTACCAACCACAAGAAGATGAAATGGTTCGAGGTGACAGCGTAATTCAATATTGGCAAGGCATAACGTTTTTTCGCTTCAAAAAGCCACTGAAGCCATCTTCGGCGGTCTCCTTCATGTCCGCCAGCAGGTCGCGGTTGCGCTCGTATCCGAAATGCCCGTTCAACCAGGCCAGCAGGACCAGCCGCTGCTCGAGTTTCAGGAATGATGCATGCGGAGTGCGGAATGGTGAATGTCGCGTCATGCCGCCCGCCTCCGTGCCTTTGTTTTCTTTACATTGGCGACCGGAATGGGGGCAGGTTCATCCGCTTCTTGAATCAGATTGGGAGTTAATTTATCATGCATTACTCACCTGCGGCGGGGGCGGTACGAGAGAATCCAGCAGCGCGATCAACTCCGGGATTCGTTCGCGCACGATACCATAAATCTCCGCATAGTTGACCTTGTCGTACTGGTGGCTTATGACATTGCGCAACCCCACTATCTCCTTCCAGGTGATCTCGGGATGCTCGCTGCGAAAGCGCGAGCTGACTCTACCCGCGGCCTCACCAAGTATCTCCAGCTTTCGCTCCACCGCCAGCCGTGTCATTTCATTTTCCCTGCCGGCCGCCAGGAATTCTTCCAGCGTAAGGTTTGCCGTGAATTCCACAATGGCCCGTGCCGCCTCCAGCATGTCCCAGAGGTGTGCCGGGTCACGTTCTTCAGCTCGCATAGATCACCTCATGATTGCTCAAGATATGTTGACGACGGAAAGGATTCTTTACGACCTTTTTCTCCACGAGGTCTACCTCCCGTCCGAATAGTTGTTTCAGCTCCTCCTCGGCCTTCATGTGATCGAAGAGATCCCACTTCGCGTCATCCTGAAATACCACCAGCACATCCACATCGCTGTCAGGCCGGAAGTCATTCCCGAGCGCGGAGCCGAAGATAGCCAGTTCCTTGACCCGCCATCTCCGGCAGAATTCAACGATTTTGTCTTTAGGGATATCTATTTTTACGCTCATGTTCATACCTCCACCGGCGCAAACATCCGGGCCTTGAACAGGGGCTCCAGGGCCCTGGCGTTCGGGATGAACTCGTTGGGGTCCACGCTAACTTATTGAATATTATAGCTTAGCGTCCCAAAAATAGGTATTTTTAGGCCCTATATCGCCCTTTTTGACCCCAAAATGGGCACCATAAGGAATTGAGGGCTCTCGAAGTTGATAGGATTCTCCCGCTTCGATGCTTTTTCTTCCTAAGGCCAGTACTCCCAGTATGGATTTTACCCTATCAACAAAGCCTTTACGACCAACAGTTGATCATGCACTATTTTTTGGGAAAATACTTCACGCCGGCAATATTTTTAAAATCTGAATCCTGAGTCCAGATTACGGCATCGAATGCCTTCGCTGTTGCAAGAATAATGCTGTCTGCCATTGGAATACCGTGCCTATCATATTCTCTATTAGCTCTGGTGTCATATCTTTTTGATCTGCGTTTTGACTTCCATCACAAAAACCTGTGCATTTTCCAACGTTTTTTCAGCTTCATCCATGGAGGCACAATAGAGGGCCGTGTAATCTGAGCGCTGTCGTAAATCAAATGCATCATGGAGCCAACGGGAAAAATCCTTGGTGAAAACCCCTTTTTTTACAAAATCCCTGTCAAAAAGTGCGATGGCGCCCCCATGCTTCGAGGTCTCTTTCTTTTCTGTCACAAGAAGGGCAAGCACAGCATAAAACATGGCATAATAGGCCCTGTTAATGGATGGCCTGATAAGTTTCTGCTCCAGTAAGGTCTTCGCTGCCTCCAGAGACTCATCGGCCTGCTCAAGCCGGTAGGTCATCAATGCTCTTATGTTTTCCGTGATCATGCGCTTACCCCTTCGCGAAGAATGTTGGCTACCAGTGTGCTTTCGGACATGGGACCAACCTCGAACTGTTCTTTATTAATCAGAACGGTGGTAATAACCCGATCGTTTTCAAAGCCGATTTCCCAGGCGATGTCGCGAATCCAGCGGTCTATCACATGATCGATCTGGTTTAGAACTATACATATGTCAAAGTCAGAATCCGACCCCGCCTCCCCTCTCGCACGGGAGCCGTAGGCCCAAACGCGGGCATCGGGAAAACGCGAACAAACCTTCCCGGTAAATTCTGCCAAGATTCTCTTATCCTGTTCTGCCATCATGTCTCTAATCCTCCTAAACAACCATTTTTCTTCCGATCTTCCGAGCTTTTTCCTTTGCCCACTCAATGTCTTCAAGGCGAAACGTGCTTTCAACTCAATCCTGTTCTGGCGCACAAATTCAGAAAGCGCGGCCAACAAAATATCCGGCTCGGAACGGAAAAACCCCGCTTTCACGTAACTTTCCACTACCGAAGCCAGGGTGGCCGGCAGATCAATGAATATGGATTTAATTGCAGTTCTCCTTCCCAAGAAGGAACGTATTTCTTTATAAACCCAGTCAGTTACAATAGTCTGACATGCCTGGCTTGTTTCTTCACTGTATCTCTTGCTGTCTGGCTGTTCCATGACGTCGTCCGGCAATTCTACTCTTCATCAGCGCGCGGGAAGATGTACGATCTAAAAACCTCATTTTGTTCGTCCCGAACGAAGACCATTAGTGCACCGGTGGCACTGGCCTCCCCGTATTTCTTCTTGGTCTGCTCCCGGGTTCGATCGCTGAGGCCGTCAAGATACTCCTCTGCTGGGTAGGCGATGATTCGGATCCTGTTTGGCTCGAACTCTATTATCGGTTTCTTCCCCTCAAACGTCATATACATCCCGGTGATCTCGTTCCAGTACTCGTCAATCTTCTGCATGTAGGGATCTTGCATCGAGTCCATTCGTTACATTAGCCCTTCCGGTTTGGCGGGCATAACACTTCAGCGGCTTTGTTATAATTTTTCTGATTTAATTCTCTCAATTTCTAAATCAAACAGGTCATCACAAAGGTTAACATCAAACCATTCAATAAATGATTCGTAACTTCTGTTTTGAGGCCATTCGCTTTTATATCCATTCCAACTCAATAATTCATATTCAAAGATTTTGAGGTAGTAAGGTTCCAATACATCGATGATGTCCGCATCATATTTCCAATCAATAAGATATACGTGCTTTTCTCTTAACCTCTGTTCGAGATCTTCTGTTGGACTTTCATTGTAAAGCTTTGCCCATTCTTTAAAAGGGCCTTTTGGATAAACAATTAACGCAGATCGATTTGTAATTTCTTTCATTTTGTCCTCAAATTATAACCGCTGCGGTTCACCGGCGGCGGATGAAAGCTAAAATGCTTCAAACAGCGCTGATGCTTATCGGAAGGAGCTGCGATGTTTGAAAAAGTCGCCGGTTTTAGCCGTCCGAGTGCAACCGTTTTGTTGGGAGATCATGATTCCTCGTCATCAGTCATATACTCCCACATCTCATTTT